>JAEYRA010000088.1 GCA_023409755.1 Bacillota bacterium | reverse complement strand
GCCTGGTGGAGGGCGTCATCAAGGGTGGCAACGTCGTCCTTGGGATGGCAAGTTACCTTCTCATCCTGAGCGTGGGCGCATGGATGGCAGCGGCCAACCGTCTGTCGGTGGCGGATTTGCTGTTCCTCACGCAGGTGCGCGGCCTGGTGATGGTGACCGTCTTCACACTGGGGGACTTTGCCCAGATGACCCAACCGGCACTGGCCAGCGCCCGGCGGCTGTTTTCCTTCCTTGACAACCCACCGGAAAGGCTGGATGATAAAAGCGGCGGTTGAACCAACCCAGCAGGAGGTGGCTATCATGGACTATTCCTTTCGCATTGGGGAACTGGCTGGTATCTTTGACATCTCCATCCGCGCACTGCGGCTGTATGACAAAATGGGGGTGCTGAAGCCCGAGTTGGTGGATGAACGGACGGGGTACCGCTATTATTCCACCGAACAGGTGATGGAGCTGCAGACCATTCTGGCACTCAAAAACGTGGGGTTCAGCCTGATGGAACCCAAGCTCATCCTGGACGACCCCGACAGCCCGGACAAGCTGCTGAGCCTGCTGGACCGAAAGAGGGACCACTGGATGGATCAGATCGAGATAGCCAAGTTTAAGATCCGCATGATCGCGGACCTGAAAAAAAGCGCTGAGGAGCAGGCCAAGCGCCAGCAGGAGGTACCACAGGACCCTGAGGTGCGGGCCTACCGTCTGTCTCGCCTGGTGAGCATGGAGAGTGCCAAGAATGACACAGTACTGACCGAGGTGCTTTGGATGTAGGGTGCCGGATCTCCGCTCCGCAGACCAACACCCGCCCACGTTGCAATGGGCGGGTGTTTTGTGTTGCCCCAATCCTTGTACGGGCGACCCCCTACAAATCGTCAGCGTCCTGCACAGGCTTGTCGCCCTGGGCAGGACGGCCGGTGTAGCTGCCCAGCGGGTCGCTCTGACGGCTCGAAGGCTCGGTAAAGGCCCTGGCAGCATTCTGTGCTTTTTCGGTTGGTTTTTGCTTCTTTGGTTCCTCACGTTTCATGGCAACCTCCTCCGGCTAGTGTGTCCGCACGCCATTGCGCCATGCGCACCAATTGCATTCCAACCAAAAATGTGGCATGCTTAACGAGAACAAAAGCTTGACGAAAGGGTTCTTTATGAAAGTCACCCTCAAGGATATCGCGCGGGAGGCCGGTGTGTCGGTCAGCATGGTGTCTTACGTCCTCAACAAAAGTGGCCGGCCTACGCTGGAGCGCCACAAGCGCATCCTGGACATCGCCAGAAAATACAACTACGTACCCGACGCAAACGCCCGGGGGCTTGTCACCGGTGTTTCCAACACCATCGGGCTGGTGGTGCCCCAGCGGGCCGAGGCGGTCTTTGCCCAGCCATTTATGGTGAAGTGCCTGAGCGAACTGGGCCGATGCCTGACGGAGCGGCACGGCTGGCTGTCGCTGTGCCTGGGCAGCGATCTTACCACCGCCACCATGCGCCAGTACCTGGCCAATGCCCGGTTGGACGGCGTCATCTTCCTGTATGCCGATTGTGTTGACGACATTGCTGACTTCATCGTCGCCCGGCATACCCCCTACATCTTCTTTGACAACATCATTGGCACCAGCAGTGCCAGCAGTATTGCCACCGACGACCGAGCTGGCATCGGTATGGCCTTCGATCACCTGTACGACCTGGGTCACCGGCGCATTCTGTTCCTCTCAGGGCGAGAGTCGGCCGACGACACCAGCGCCGACCAACGTCTGGAGACGTACCGCGACAACATCCAGCAGACCGCCCTGCCCTACCAGCAAGTGCTCTATGGCGGCTACAGCCGCAAGGGCGGTTACAACGCCCTGCGCGACTACCTGGACAAAGGCGGCGCACTGCCCGACGCCATCCTGGCCGGCAACGACAAGATGGCTTGGGGTGCCCTGCGGTTGCTGCTGGAGCGCGGTGTGGACGTGCCGGGGCGAGTGTCGGTGGTGGGCTTCGACGACGCTGACGAGGAGACCAACGAGGCTCTGGGCCTGACGACCGTGCGGCAGCCCATCGCCGACATGGCAGCGTGGTGCGTGCAGCATCTCTATGCCTGTGCGGAGAGCGGCGAGCTGACCCGCGTGGACAAGCGGCTGATGCCAGAACTCATTGTGCGGGGCTCCACTGCCCAGCCCGTCACCCTGGAATAACCATCGGGCCCTTGGCCCATTGACAAAACAGCATTCGTCGGCTATTCTTTGTAACGTTCCAATAACGTTCCTATTTCGGTGTGCCACGGCAGTGTGCGGGCAACCGCAAGCCGTTGGCCGCCGTACACAGGGGGAAAGCAACCATGGCACTGCGCATCGGCATTGACATCGGCGGCACCAAGGCCAACGTCGGCATACTGGGCGAGGACGGATCGATTCTTGCCAAGCGGAAGCTGGCAGTGCCGGCCAACCACGGCTGCGCTGCCACGGTGCTGGCCTCCGCCAAGACGGTACACCTACTGCTGCAGGAGCTGGGTGTAACACCAGCTGATGTAACGTTCTGCGGCATTGGCGTGCCGGGCACGGTGAGCGAAGATGGCCGCACCGTGCGTCTGGCCCCGAACCTTGGCTGGAAGGATGAACCATGCGCCGTGCTCTTTGAGGAGTTGACGGGCATTCCGGCGACACTGGTGCAGGATGCCAAAGCCGCCGCGCTGGGCGAGTACCGCCAAGGCGCTGCCCGAGGACGGAAGCTCGCGCTGTGCGTGACGCTGGGTACCGGCATCGGTGCCGGCATCGTGTGGGAGGGGAAGCTCTTCCATGGTGCCCTGGGCGGGGCCGGCGAGGTCGGCCACATCCCTGCCCGCCCCGGCGGGCGGCTTTGCGGCTGCGGCCAGCGGGGGTGTGTGGAGACCTACAGCGCCGGCCGGGGCATCGCGCAGACCGCTTCTGAGCACCCCCACTGGCAGGGGCGGGCGGTGACGAGCGAAGAGGTGTTTGCCGCCGCCGCGGCCGGTGACGAGGTGGCGCTTGGGATCCTGCGGGAGGCGGTGGACCTGCTGGGTGCGGCGCTGACGTCCGTCGTCAACGTCCTCTCCCCCGATGCGGTCATCTTCAGCGGCGGCATGTGCAGCCAACGAACACTCTTTGTGGATCCGTTGATCGGCTATCTGCGTGCCCACGCCTATGCCCTCTCGGCGGATGAGCGACTGCTGACTGCCGTGGCCGAGCTGGGCGAAGATGCGCCCATGGTAGGCGCGGCACTGCTGCGGGGCTGACCGTGCCACACCCCGCACCACGAACCATGAACTTCCCCGGGCAGTGCCCGGTGTGAGCGATAAAGGAGGGACTCCCATGAAAGCATTGGTAATGACCGGTTCCCGTACGAGTAAAGTTGTGGATGTGCCGGATCTGACGCCCGCGGCGGGACAGGTGCTGATGAAGGTCAAGTACACGGGCCTGTGCATGTCGGAGTGGCACCCCTGGGACGAGGCCAAGGGCGGCGAGCGCTTGGGCCATGAGCCCCTGGGCACGGTGGCAGCCGTGGGCCCCGGCGTGACGGGCTTCCAAGTGGGCGACCGAGTGACCGGCCTGTCCATCACCCCCACCTACGCCCAGTACTGCCTGTGCCGGGCAGAGGAGATTGTGCGCATCCCCGACAACCTGACCGACGAGGAGGCTGTGGCCGAGCCAGTGTCGTGCCTGCTGAGCGTGGCCAGCAAGCTGCGCATTGAGAAGGCCGGCGACCCCGTGGCCGTGGTGGGCACGGGTTACATGGGTCTGGGCATTATGACACTACTGCGGCTGCAAGGCGCGGGCAAGATCATTGCCGTGGACCCCCGGCTGGAAGCGCGGGAGAACGCGCTGCGCTTCGGCGCCGATGAGGTGTATACCCCCGACGAAGTGCCGGCCAAGTACCGCGTAACCGACTGGGACGACACCATGTGGCAGCGCGGCATCAATGTTGTATCGGAGTTTGCCGGCACCGAGAGCGCCCTGCGCCTTGCTGGCGACATGACCGGTATCCATGGCACGCTGGGCGTGGGCGGCTGGCACCAGGGCGGCCCCCGCACCGTGGACTTCCGTCTGTGGGGCTGGAAGGCCATCACCGTCATCAACACCCACGAGCGCCGCACGGCCTTCCAGGTGGAGTGCTGCCGCAACGCGCTGGACCTCCTCTCCACCGGCCGGTGGCAGTACAAGGGCGTGACCAACCACGTCTATGGTCTCGATGAGTTTGACCGCGCCAACCAGGACATGGAGAAGAAACCCAAGGGGTTCATCAAGGCACTCGTCCGCTGCTACGAGTGGTAATTCCAAACCGCTGAATCTACAATCCTGCCGGGGTAATCCACCGGCAGGATTGCTTGTATCCGCGACGAATGTTATATCAGGAGGACGCCGATCATGTTGAAACGACACTTTCCCGGACTCCCACTGGATCCCTCCGTGCTGTCTTTGGGTACAGTGATCCTTGGCACCGGCTTGTCGGAGGATGACTCCTTCCGTATGCTGGATTACTATGCGGAGCAGGGTGGCAACTTGCTGGACACCGCACTGGTGTACGGCGACTTCGCCCGGCGAGAGCTGGGCCGAAGCGAGCGCACCCTGGGCCGCTGGTGCAAGGTACGGGGCTGCCGCAGTCAGGTGCTGCTCGCAACCAAGGGCGGCCATCCCGTCATGGATGGCAGGAACATTCCCCGGCTCTCCCGTCAGGAGATCAAAAGTGACCTGGCGACCAGCCTGGAGAACCTCCAGACGGACCGCATCGACCTGTACTGGCTGCACCGGGACGACCCGAAACGGGAAGTGGCCGAAGTCGTGGAAACGATGAACGAACTCCTGCGTGCCGGGCACATCGGGCTGTACGGCCTGTCCAACTGGACATCGCAGCGACTGGCCGCCGCAGCGGACTACGCCCAGCGCACCGGGCTGACCCCACCGGCTGCCAGCCAGATCCTGTGGAACCTGGCGAAACCTAACCCAGAGGACGGCGGAGACCCCACGATCGTTTCCATGACGGAGGAATCCTACGCGTGGTATCGCCAGTCCAATCTGCCCGTCTTTGCCTTTACATCCCAAGCAAGGGGCTACTTTTCCAAGCTGGCAAAAGGAGAAGCGGTGGCAGACTGGGTACTGGCCAGCTATGACAACGACGCGAACCGGGAACGGCTCGCACAGGTGCAGGCACTGGCAAAAGCCAGAGGTGTCTCGGTGGAAGCGGTGGTGCTGGCCTACCTCACTTGCCAGCCCTTCCCGGTGTTCCCCATTCTCGGCGCCAGCTCTCTGAAGCAGCTGGCCTCCTCTCTGGAGTTCAGCGATCTGAAGCTGACGCCCGAAGAGGTGGCCGGACTGACGGCCTGCGAGCCGCTCTGAACACAAACAACACGAAATAACTGGAGGTATCACATGCGCTTTTCAGTCAGCGTTGGCGCGGTGTTCCATGGTCGGAGCACCGTGGAAGCCATGAAAGCAACCCGGGCCGCCGGGTTGGACGCCGTGGAATTCTGGGGCTGGTGGGATCAAGATCTCCCGGCCATACGCGCCTGCCAGGCAGGTGAAGGCCTGACGGTGGCGGCGCTGTGCACGCGCTTTGTCAGCCTTGTCGACCCCGCCCAGCGCACGGCCTATCTGGACGCCCTGAAGGAGACCATCGAGGTGGCTGCTTCGCTCGGCTGCCCTAACATCATCTCCCAGGTGGGCAACGACCGCACCGGCGTGAGCCGGGAGGAACAGCACCGCAGCCTGGTGGATGGCCTCATTGCCAGCGCCCCCCTGCTGGAAGCCGCCGGCATCACCCTGGTCTTTGAGCCCCTCAACACCCTGGTGGACCACATGGGGTATTACCTCTCCAGCGCCGACGAGGCCTTCCGCATTGAGGAAGAGGTCGGCAGCCCCCGGGTTAAGGTGCTCTACGACATCTACCACCAGCAGATCATGGACGGCCACCTCATTTCACGCATTCGGGGCAACATCGGCCGCATCGGTCACTTCCATGCCGCCGGCAACCCCGGTCGCCACGAGCTCGACAACGGTGAGATCCACTACCCGGCGGTGTTCCGCGCCATCGACGAGACCGGCTACGACGGCTTCGTGGGGTTGGAGTACTTCCCCCTGCGCGACCCGGCGGAGGGCCTGCGGCAGGTGCTGGCCAACCGGTAACACCCCATTTACAAGCCAACGGTCTTTACATCAAACACAACAATCCCACCGGACATGCCCGGTGGGGTTGTTTCTTGCATTAGTCACGTACGAAAGTCAGCCGTCCAGCACGACACCTTCCATCCAGTCGAAGAGGGCGGGCAGGTCGTAGTCGCCGGCGTGGGGCACGCCCCAGGGCAGGGCGAAGTCCACGTGCCGCCCCGCGGCCCGCAGCCCTGCCGCCAGCAGCACCGGAATGGCAAAGGACGTGTCACGGTCGGCCGCGCCATGGCGGATGCGCCAATGGGGCGCAACGGTGGCCGCAGGGTCATTGAGGTACCCCATCGGGTTCATGCGGCGCACCTGGGAGTCCTCCGCCCGGGTGTCGTCGGCACTGTGCATCTGCCCCAAAGCAGTGAAGTGCCGCGCCCGCACCCCCGGTGAGCCAAAGAGCTCGTTCTCGGGAGTGCTCAAGTCCAGCCCGTCAAAGGCTGGGGTGGGCTTCATCCGCCCGATGTGGCGCAGGTACCCCTGGAAGTCGATGGCCGTCACCTGGCTGCCTGCCATGGTGAGCCAAGGCAGATGGCCCAGGTCGGCGCCTCCCTCCAGCGCATGCTGGGCCGAAGCCACCAGAAGAGCGATGATGTGGTCAGCCAGCCCGCCGGTGCCGTCGGCATCGAGGCGGAGCGGCGAACCGTCGGGTGCGGTCAATCCAAGTCCATTCACATAGGCCGGGAAGGCCGCCTTTAACTGGGCCGACAGCTCATGCTGTTCGGGTGTTAGCGTGCCCACCGTGGCCCACAACCGGTACTCGCCAATGCCGTGGAACTGCCACTCATAAGCCATGTCGGCATGCTCCAGGTTGGTGATGGGGCAATAGCAGGACGCGGCAAACAGGTCGTCGTGCTCCGCCGCCGCACCCAATGCCCTAAGGTCGGCTTCGTAGTCGCCATGGTTGCCGCTGGCACCAAGTTGCGATGACAGCGCCCCTCCCGCGCTGGTGCCGTTGGAAACGATGCGGTCGGTATCCGCCGGGATGCTCCCCCGGTTGTGGCGCACCCAGCGGATGGCGGCCTTCATATCCACCACGCAGACCGGGGCAGTGCCGGTGTAGCGGCCCGTATCGTCCTGCAGGGTGCGGCCACGGGCCCCCGGCGCGGCGACCACCCAGCCGCGGGCCAGAGCCGTGGCGATGGCGTTGGGCCCGCCCCGGTGGGGGTCTTCCCCCGGTTCGCCCGGCAGCCCAGGCATATAGCCGCCCACGGTGTTAGGCAGGAAGATGGGCGATGCCCCGGGGGCAAAGGGCCCGGCAGCCCGCCCCTGCCAGCAGGCCAGCGGAATATACAGGTTCAGGCGCTGGTAGGTGGCGTCCACCGGGTGCTCCACATAGGGCAGCCCGCGCCAGGCACGGTACGCCACCGTCCGGCCGTCGATGGTCAAACTCTCCAGCGTTCCGCCGTCCACGTCAAAGGTCAGCAGACTGCCCATCGGCTCCCTCCTTGTCACCATCCAGCGCAGCCAACAAGTCGCCCAACAGATCCTGCGCCAACGCCAGCACCTGTTCGATGCCTTCTGCTCCCAGGCCATCCACATGAACGCCGCAGGTGGCCACACAGGGCCAGCCGGTGCGGCGGGCCAGCGTGTCGGCATAGAGGTTGCCGATGGCGTCGTCCTTGTGCCCCATCCGGTTCAGGGTGGATACGGTGGCACTGACCTCGCCGCCACGCAGGCTCTCCCGTGGCTCGGCCAGGCTCACGCTGCCCACATGGGGGCGGTCGCCGCCGGTCACCACCACCACCAGCCCGTCCCCGGCGCGCAGCAGCGTAGCTTCCAGCGTCAGGCTCCCGGCCACGCGTTTGGCGGTCCATTGTGTGTGCGCCATGTTCAGCCCTCCTCCCCCTGCCAGCCGGGCAGGAACTCACCGGCCCCAACCCGCATACCAGAAAGTTCGGTGCGGGGGGCGACTTCCACCATTGTCCCTGCCAGCTCGCCAGGAGTGCAGCGCAGCGCCCCCAACGCCGTACGCAGGCCAAGAATACCGTCCTTTTCTCGTTTCATCGTCCATTCCCCTTTGGAAGAATGATTTTATTATAATTGTTTATCACCCGCCGGACAATTGGCGGTCGTGGTATACTCCCTCTCAGACAGCGAAATGCAGCGCGGAGGAACCCCATGGAGCACCCCATCACACTGGCGGATGCCAGCACCGCCCAAGAGATCCAAGTGTTCAACATTGCACGGCGGGCTTTCCTGTTGGAGGATGTCTTCCCCCATGATGAGTTGGGTGCACCGACGACCGATGAGGACAGGGAAGAGCTTCTGTCCCCCACCTACGACGAACACCTCGACCGCCTGTGCAACCGGGTGGTGAACCGCGCACACCGTACGTTCTTCCTGCAGGGCGGTGAACGGATTGGTTTCTGCACCTGGTGCACCTACCATTCGGAGGATGGCAAGTGCTTCATCATCGACTTTTGGGTGCTGCCAAAGCACCGTGGCCGAGGCGTGGGGCACGCCTGCTTCGCGGCGCTGCGGTTGCGGGCGGCCGCCGAGGGAGCGATCTACTTCGAATGCAACACCCATAGCCAACGGAGCCTACGCTTCTGGCAGTCTCTGGGGTTCGTGTTCAACGGCTATGACCGCTGGGGTAGCCTTTTGCTACTGAACCCGCCGCCCGATGAACCCATCGTCTGCGAGCCGCTGCCGGCGGAGGATGGGTGGCAGGCGTTGAACCTGTGGAACGGCCGCCGGGGCGAAAGCGGGCTGCCCTTCTTGACCGAAGAGGAGCAGGATGCGCTGGTGAAAGCGATCGAAGCGGGCACCCTTCACCTTGTCGCAGCCAAACGCCGCACCCGCGTCGTTGGGTTGTGCCCAGTAGGGCAAGGCGCACTGCCCGAAGCAGTGGAACCAACCCCATGGGTCGAACCTGCCTTCCGTGGCAAAGGCATCGAAGAAGCGCTGCTGGCCGCCGCAGGGGAATGCTAACCCCATTCCCGCCCAACCGAAAAA
>JAEYRA010000076.1 GCA_023409755.1 Bacillota bacterium | reverse complement strand
TTGTTCTTTGCCCGTTCTAGGGGTTTGTAGGCGCTTTAAGGGCTTTGCCTTTGGCAAAGCACTGGTTGCCACAGGCAGCGCCAAGCGAGGGCGGAAGGCAGCTGGACCGGGCGCGCCTCCAGGTGCGTCCAACCGTACAAGCTTACAGTGCTTTTCGCCAGAAAAGCACTCGCCACGAAGTGGCGCAAGCGCCGTACGGAAGGTCAGTCGCAATGACAGCCCAACCTTAGTGCGTGCATCGGCAAAGCACTCGTCGCCGTAAAGCGACGGCCAACCGACAACCACCAGCAAAAGGCACGGCAATAATAGCCGCGCCGGTTTCGATGTGTTCGTGTTGTTGATCCGGTGAAGATGTGGGTTACCCGTATCCTTTGCTGGAGGAGTGAGTTACTGTTTGGTGAGGGTGTAGCTCTTTTTGTCCTTGTAGTCATAGACGACGATTTTTTTGTCTGACAGGAAGGTGAACCGGAACTGTTTCTTTCGCTCGCCGCTGCCTTCATCCACCAGAGTGTAAACGTTGCCGTTGAGGACATAGGAGGTGCCCCAGTTGTAAAAAGGAAGGTTGTAGTTTGTTCCCCCGTCGCTGTTACAGGAGAAGTAATACCCCCTGCTGTTCTCCCAATAGCCGACCAGGCGGTAGATCAGGAAAAAATCATGTTCGGACAATATCTTGGCGTCCTTAAAGTTTCCCAGCCGCTTGACATCTTGGTAATACGTGCCGATTTGAGAAATCGTATAGTAGGATGCCCCATAGGAAATGGCATCGTGCGCTTTTGCCAGTTCTCTGTATGCATCGCTGTCCCATTGTCCCTTCAGTTCCGCGAACATCTCCTCTGCCCATTCGTATTTCCCGGTGTGATACAGCCTCACAGCCTCCTCATACAAACCCTTTGCGGCCGTTTCCAACCATTCGTTGGCATCCTTGTAACTGGCCACCAGACTCAGTTTCTGGTGAGACTCCAAGTATCTTTTGTTCCGGTAATCGTCGATGCCCCATTGGTAGTTGAGTTCCTTGCGCAGGTCATCGGCGGCGGCCTCCTGGCTGCGTTCCCATTGCCCAATCGCGATGCTCGCCCGGCCGTACTCTTTGGAGGAGAGGAGTACCTGCACGATGGAATATATGCATTCCCGTGCCTTCTCCTCGCTGTCCCTGTAGTTTGCCAAGGTCAAAAACTCGGTTTGTGCTTTTTCATACTGTTTCAGTGACAGGAAACCCAGCGCTTTTTGGTATTTGGCTTCTTTGACCTTCTCCACGGCATCCAGATAGCCTCCCAACTCCTCATACGCCGCCTGTGCCTCGTCGAACTTTTCATCCTGCAGCAGAACACCGGCAGCGGCATAGCCCGACAACTGGGTGGTACGAAAGAAGAAGCGGGGAAGGGGTGCGAGGAGAGAGACGGCCTTTTTGTACTCACTCTGGTTGACGCAGGTGACGGCGGAGTTGTAGCGGTAAATGGCATAGCCGTACACCCCGCCGGCCAGCGCAAGAACCACGCCCGCTGCAAGCAGGATGCGCAGGCCGGTATGCTTGCGTTTGGGTCGGGTGGGTTTCTCAGGCTGCATCGTAGGGAGGGTACTATTCTCCACCAAGGGGGTGGGGAGAGGATCGGCAAGGGCGTCTGCGGCAGACAGCCACATGGCCCGAAGCTCCACCGCGTTCTGCGGCCGCGCTTCCGGCGGCAAGGAGAGACCGGTTCGGAGGAGCTCTGACACAGCTTCGGCAACGCCAGGGTGTGCCAGCGCTGCCTCAATGACGGAGTCATCCAGTTGGCGCTCCAGCGCGCCGGGCGGCGTTGTGCCCGTCACCGCTTGGTAGAGAACGGCACACAGCGCATAGACGTCGGACCAGGAACCGGGAATCCCGCCCATGCGGTATTGCTCGGGGGCGGCATAGCCATTTTGCAGCATGGCATTGGCCCGCTTTTTTGTGAGGCACAGGCACGCGATGCCGTTTGGAGTGACCAGAATCTCACCCGGATGCAGGTGAAGATGGCTGACCCCCTGGAGGTGGAGCTGGGCCAGATTGTCCACAATGGGCTGCAGCAGTCGGAGCGCCTCCCCTTGCGGCAGACGGCCACCGCACAGGGCCAAATAACGGTCCAAAGGCATTCCCTTCGCGGCACCATGGCGGCGTCTGCGCCGGTGCAGGAGGAACACTGCCAGGGCAGCCAACACCAGTACGGCCGCCGAGCAGCCAACAAGGACGAACCGTGTGCGCCTGGCACGCTCCAGCGCCTGGGCCGATCGATAGGCAATCCCATGCTCCCGCAGGGCATCGGTTAGCTCCAGGATGCTGATGGAACCGTTGATGTTCTGGGAATCGGTGACCGTATAAGTATTGATGCCGATGACCTGCCCCTGATGGTTTACCAGCGGGCCACCGGAATTGCCGGAATTGATGGCGGCATCGATTTGAATAAGCCGGACCGCCGAGCCGTCCGAGGTCAGCGTCAGGTTTTTGATGGAACTGACAATGCCGTCGGTGATGGTCACATCCTTGGCACCGGCGGGCAGCTCATCGGACAGCACATCCGCCGCCCCCGGAAAGCCCAGCGTGTAGACCGAGGAGCCGACGGCAGGATCCGCTTGATCTGCCAAAACCACCGGGGGGATGCCATACAGGGATTCTGCCAATTTCAACACACAAAGGTCTGCGGAGGGGATGTCAACCAAAACGGTGGCCGCAATTTGCTGACCGTTCCCTCGCAGGATGGAGAGCCCTTTGGGGTTCGGCTCCACCACGTGATGGTTGGTGACGATGAGGTTGATGGGCTCCCCCCCGCCCAGGGCAAAGCCGGAACCGCTGTATACGCCGCCGTCATTCTCGCAAAGGACACGCACCACGCTCTGGCGAAGATCCACCACAGCGGAGGGGACGTCACTGACGGCGCTGGTGGACAACGGGAAGAGAAAGCATGCAAAGACGAGGAGCAACACTTTGGCAGCTGATTTCATTTGGTTCCTCCCTGTGCTTATGCCATTCCAACTCCGTGGCGTTGCGGAATGTGCGGATGAACATAAGTTCCTTCCATTATATCATGATAATATCGCGAATCCTGTAAGCTTTTGTCCGTTTTTGGGGTAACGCATCCCTTTCGCCATCCCCCCAGCCAACCGGTGGCCAGTGAAAAGTTGTTTAGGGCTCCCTCGGCCGGGTATATACAGGTGTGAATGCATTGGAAAGCGGGGAGGCAGACCATGGAAAACCAGTTTGTGTATGAGGAAGAGGACACCCAGCACGGGCGGTACCTGTCCTTCCATGTGGACAGGGAAGTGTACGCGCTGGAGATCCGCTATGTGACGGAGATCGTGGGCATCCAGCCCATCACCGAGGTGCCCGAGTCACCTGACTATGTGCGGGGCATCATCAACCTGCGCGGCTCCATCATTCCGGTCATCGACGTGCGGCTGAAGTTCCGCAAGCCGGCGATCGCCTACACCGACCGTACCTGCATCGTCGTCATCGACATCGCGGGCAGCGCCGTGGGGCTCATCGTTGACCAGGTGGCAGAGGTGGTGGACATCCCCGACGAGAACATCGCGCCGCCGCCGTCCTATCGCACGGGGTTCAGCACCCGGTACATCAGCGGCATCGGCAAGTCTGGCAACGACGTAAAGCTGCTGCTCGACTGCCAGAAGCTCTTCTCCGACGCGGAGATGGAAACGCTCACCACCATTGAATGACCTACAGTTGATCCCAAGCGGGCCCCGATCGGGGCCCGTTTTTGTTGCCCCAATGTTATTTCCTTGACGATTTTCTGCTTATTCGTCCTTATCTGCCATATTTCGACAATGCTTTTGGGTACTTTACCTATGAAAACCTATTCGCGAGGCAGCGGAATCGAGACGCAAGATCAAAGGAGAACGGTTATGAAGTGGTTTCTCAACATGAAGATCCGGGCAAAACTCATTCTGTGCTTTCTGGTGGGGGCACTGCTGACGCTGGGCACGGGGGCAGTCGCTGTCGTCAGCATGGAAAAACTGTTGCAGAATGACCAGTATATGTATTCCCAATATACTGAGCCCTTGGCCGACTCGGTGCAGTTGGCGGGGATGTTCCAGCAGAGCCGCGTAGTACTGCGCGATTACCTGGACGCCAAGACACCCGACCTGCAAAAGAAGCAGCTGGCCTTGTTGGAAGTGAAGTACGCCGCGGTGGATCAGGCCATCAAGGACATTGGGGAGGGCAACACAAACTCCAATATGACCGCGCTGTTGGCAACTGTCAACGAGAATTATACGGTTTATAAGGGATATGTGGATCAGATCATCGCGCTGGTGAAGGACAGTAAGCCGGCGCAGGGCCACGAGGTGATGGACGGCAAAGAGATGGTGGCTGCTGTGACAGCCATGAACGAGGCTGTGGACGCCTTGACCGGCCAGCTGACCAACGATGCCCAGGAGATCTCCAAGGCCAACGAACAGACGGCCACACTCAACACCTACGTGGTGGTGGCCCTGGCAGCGTTCTCGGTGCTGCTGTCGTTGGCGCTGGGCTTCGCCGTGTCCGGCCTCATCAGCCAGCCCCTGCGCAAGACCTCTGAGGCTGCCCGGAAGCTGGCCGCCGGTGAGACTGACATCAACCTGGACGTGCGGGCCAAGGACGAAACGGGTGTGGTGGCCCAGGCCGTGCAGCAGGCGGCATTGTCCATCAGCGCCATGGTGCAGGATGCGAACCTGCTGGCCGAAGCTGCGGCTGATGGCAGGCTCTCAGTGCGGGCCGATGCCAGCCGCCACCAGGGGGACTACCGCCGCATCGTGGAGGGCTTCAACCAGACGCTGGACCTTGTTGTCGGCCCGGTGAACGTGGCCGCCGATCAGCTTGGGCGCATCAGCCGGGGCGAGGACTTGGAAGCGCTGGACGTCGAGGCTTATCATGGCGATTTCCGTGCCATCATCGTGAGCCTCAACGACGTACGGTACACGCTCATGGCGATGCTGAGCGATGTGGACATGCTGACCCAGGCGACCAGAGAGGGCAGGCTTTCTGCCCGGGCTGACGCCGAACGTCACCTTGGCGCATACCGGGGCATCGTGGGCGGCGTCAACGACATTCTCGACGCCGTACTCAACCCCATCAGCGAGGTTACGTCGGTGCTGCAGCGCATGGCCAATGGCGACCTCAGCACGAGGGTCGAAGGTGACTACGTGGGCGACCACGCCCAGATCAAGAACGCCCTCAATGACACGCTGGATGCCCTGCAGAGCTATGTGGGCGAGATTTCCGGCGTCCTCAACGAGATGGCCGCCGGCAACCTGGACGTGTCCATCGACGCGGACTACCATGGGGACTTTGCCCCCATCAAGGATTCGCTCAACAACATTGTCGGCTCCCTCAACGAGATGTTCGCCGAGATGGCCCGTGCCGCCGAGCAGGTAGCCTCCGGCACCGGCCAGGTCAGCGCCGGCAGCCAGGCGCTCTCGCAGGGCGCGACCGAGCAGGCCAGCGCCATTGAGCAACTGACGGCCTCGGTGGCCGAGATTGCCGGGCAGACCAAGGAGAATGCCTTGAACGCCACCCGTGCCAGCGACCTGACGGCGACGGCGCGGGACCAGGCGGTGGCCGGCGACGGCCAGATGAAGGCCATGCAGCGCAGCATGGAGGAGATCAACGCAAGCTCAGCTTCCATCT
>JAEYRA010000061.1 GCA_023409755.1 Bacillota bacterium | reverse complement strand
ACGACCGTCACAAGAGTTAAGAGGCAGAGGGCGGTAACTCGCCTTCCCTTATGCTCCGCAACGGGAAGACTCAAACATCCCGCCCCTCTGTCGCGAGCTATCTGCCACAGGTCGCCAGGGAGAAACTCGCACACGCACGAATGGCTATATGCCCTGACCCCCGCTACATAAGCAAAACTCAGTAGCATCAACCGCGGGCGTAAGGTGCGTGGGCAGTCGCAGGCTAAGTGCCGCCGGTCAGGGGAACGAAGGATGGTGCCCCAACCTTCGCAGCGTGAAACAACCTCAGCAGCCGCCGGGCGGTTCATCCGGCCAAGGCACACAACAGCCTGCCAACGGCACGCACCCGTCCCCGCCCGCAGGCCGAGACGCCATGGACGGCGTCGGGTCAAGCGCCGTGATGGCGTTGCATAGCAACGCCATAGCCGCACGGCTGGTCGTGCGCTGCGCGCACTGCTCGCCCATGCTACCCGGATGCGGCGTAAGGCGTGCAGGCGCGTCTCCCCCGTAAACTAGGCACGACCGAAGCAGACGAAAGCCCGCCAGCGACATGCGCGGTGGCGGGCAAACGATATGTTATGACGAGCCCCTCGCCCTCGCGACGGTCGCCGCAGGCGGCCAGCGCGCCGTCACCCAATATAGCTTCGCAGCAAACCGAACAGGATGTTGCCGTCGTAGAAGAACCCGGTGGTTTTCGCGCCGGCCACGATGTCGGAGATCATCTCCACCGGGGCCATGGAGAGCACCGCGGGCATCATGAGGAACAGCACCCACACCAGCAGCACCCCGCGCCCCAGGCCCAGAGCGCCGCCCAGCAGCCCGTCAAAGTGGGCCAGCTTGGGGAAGCGGAAACTGTAATGCAGCATGTTCACCAGGAAGGTGAATGCCAGGTAAACGATGAGAAATACAAACAAGAAACAGAAAATATTGACGACCGTCTCAGCGATGGTGCGAGCCAGGTAGTCCCCCAGGTTGGCGATGCCGTCCTGGGCAAACACGGCCTCCAGAACGTTCTTGCGAAACCACTCCCCCAGAGGGTGGGGCAGCGTCATGCCCGACAGGATGGAATCCAACCGGGTTTCAGTCAGGCCCGCCACATCGGTGCGGTAGTTCTCCACCGTGCCCAGCATGTCGGCGGTCTCCGAATAATAGAGCAGCGCCGGGATGACCTTACCAGCTGCCTTGACGCCCAGCGCCAAACCGGGGTAGAAGAGCCGCGCCGCCAGCAGCGAAATGCCGAAGCCCGTCAGGTTGGCACCGGTCGCCAGCAGGCCCTGGTAGCAGCCGGCGGCTACGCTGACCGCCAGAATCGCCAGCACCACGAGATCGATGGGATTGGTACCAAAATCCATAAAAACCTCCGTGTCCGCGCCTCACCGGCGCGCCGGTCAAGGCATGGGGATGAGATAGTTGCGGTGCTTGGTCTGCAGCACCATCGCCTTGCCCGGCACCACCGCCGGGATGGACTCCACCGTGAACGACAGCGGGAAGAACCGCTGGCCCGTGCCGTTGAGCGCCATGGAATACAGGCCATTGCGGGTCACCAGGCACAGGCGGTTGTTGTCCTTGAGCAGGGCCCGAACGCAACCGGCCGGCAGCGGAATGCGGTACTCACTGCCGTTGGAGGAGAGGTACCACAGGGTCGAGATCTGCTCCGACGCGCCCTCCCCGCCACTGGGGGCGAAGAGAAAGCTGACGTTGCCGCTGCTGTCGGTCAGCACATCCTGCAGGTTCCAGCCATAGATCAGTTTACTGTCCCGCTCAGAGCCGGTCTTCTGCCAGGTCGTCAGCGTGTGGGTACCCACCAGATAGGTCGCATCCGTCTGCGGCACGGCCAGGTACCCCACCTCACCGTTGAGGGTGATGCCCGTTGTCATCTTGCCGTAGGTGGAAAGGCGGGTGACCGGCGTGGTGCCGTGGCTGTCGATGTAGAGCACCCACAGCAGCCCCAGGTCCTGCCCGTAGAAACCGACCCCGATGACCGACTGGTAGGGAAACAGCTCCTCGTCCGCCGGATCCTCGCTCTTCAAAGTATATAGACGCATGCGATGCTGATTATCTTCCCGGGTAATGACCGCATATTGATTTTTTCCTGGTGCGACGGTGACGACGTCGCCGGTGGTGGTCTGGGTGCGCAGCACCTGGCCCTCCGCATCGATGACGACGACGACCGTGCCGCCCCAAGCCACGGTGAGGTCGCCCTGCCGGGCGGCCTTCATGTTCTCCTCAGGCAGCTCGGTGTGCCACTGGGTCACACCCTTGGTGTTGGCGCAGATGAGCTGGCGCTTGTCCACACACAGCACGCCGTCAGCCCAGGCATAGACGCCGCCGTCGGTGTCAGAGCCGGGCAGCAGCACCGCCTCACTGGCGAGATCCGGCGTGCGGTTCACCAGGCGGAAAATGCCGTAACCCGCACCCGCCAGCAACGCCAGCGCCAGCAACACCAGCAACACCTTCAAATATGGCCTGCGCCTTGGAACGCGATACACCCCTCAGTGTTCCTCCCCTTCAAAATCCTCGCCAACCATGACCATTATACCCTTTTGCGCCCGCTCTATCGTCACCGGCGCCGTCAGCTGTATCTCACCGTCGGTCTCACACAGCAGGGGCTGGTCGCTCTCCACTACGAAACGGTCGACCTGCAGATGCTCACACTGGGGCACCTCCGCAATGTGCCGGCCGGCGATGTACTTCATGAGCAGCATGGGGATCTTCACCTTGGCCACGCGGCTGATGAACACTAGATCGAGAAGCCCATCGCTGACCTGGGCTTGGGGGGCCACCAGGATCCCCCCGCCATAATAGCGCCCATTGGAGGCCGTCAGCACCACCAGCTCCCGCTCCAGCACCCGGTCACCCACCGTCAGGCGGATCTTCTTGAACCGGAACCCCACGAGCGTCAGCAGCAGCGCCGCCACATAGGCAGGCATCCCGCTGAGGAGCTTCTTGGTGCGCATGGCCCAGTCGCCCAGGTCTACATCAAGCCCAAGGCCAAAGACGTTGATGAAATACAAATCGTTGGCCTTCCACACATCCAGCATTCTGGCGGGGCCGCGCCGAAGAGAATCAAACGCCGCTATCGGGTCCCGCGGCAGGTTGAAGTGCCGGGTGAAGTCGTTGCCGGTGCCGCCGGGCAGAAAGCCGATGGATACCTCCTCCGGCAGGCCCGCCGCCGCCAGGCCGTTGACGGCCTCAAAGTTCGTGCCATCCCCCCCAAGGGTAAAGATGTGACGGTACCCGCGGGCCACCGCGTCCCGCACCAGTTCAATGGCATGCTTGTGATAGGTGGAGATCCCGATCTCATACTCCAGCCCTTCGGCCTTCAGGTGCGCCTCCAGCGCTGCGATGGTCTCCTTGGCTCGTCCGCCACCCGCCGTGGGGTTGCACAAAAAATAATACAATGATGCCGGCCCCCTTTGGTATATTTATATTCTTGTATTATATCATATTTCGACAGGGGAGCGAAACAGACGTGAAAAGGTGGATTTGCAGGGGAAAAAGGAACTGAAGCAGCCATGGACCGTAAGGCTGAGGGGCGTGGGTGGGCGCTTGCGTCCAGCCGTATGATGCCTTCAGCGTGCCGCCGGGCAATCCATGTAGGCCGCCATTGTGTCCGCCGAGGGGCGGAAGCCCAGACTCTCGTAGAGCGCGCGGCCCTGACTGGTGGCGTGCAGCAGCAGACGCTGGCAGCCCGCGGCATTGGCCTGCGCCAGAAGGGTGTCCATCAGCGCCCGGGCAATGCCCCGGCGGCGGCACTCGGGCCGCACATAGAGCCTACTCACATACCCCGTGTTCCCCTGGGGGCACCAGGTGTTGGGCGGCAGGCGGAAGAGCGAGAGGATGACCATGCCCACGGCTTCCTCGTCCTGCACGGCCACCCAGGCCAGCACGTCGGCAGCGGTCAGGCTCTCAAGCAGGTACTCGACGGTCTGAAGGCGCACCTCCTCCATCGCGGCGGGGGTGGTCTCGGGTTCCTCCTCCCCCAGCATGGCCACCCGCAGGGCGGCAAGGGTGTCGATGTCCCCCAGCGTGGCCGGGAGGATGACCGCTACCCCGCCTATCAGCCCCATCCCCCAAGGTCAAGGGGCAGGAGCGCCCAATAATTGAGGGCGGTGCCGTCGATCGTGACGAGGAAGAACGCCGCCATCAGCCCAGCAAAGAGCAGGCATACCAGTGCGTCCACCCAGCGGCGCCGCCACAGGCACCAGCCGACCATGCCCAAGTGCAGCAGCAGCCCCGGCACCCCGACCAGGGTGGGCAGGGCCGGCACCGGGTTCATCACAAAGAGCGCCCAGGTGTGGAAGAACTGCGCAAACAGGCGGGAGAACCCGCCCCACTGTGGCAGTGCCAGCAGATAAAGCACCCCCGGCAGCACCACGTCCAGGTACAGGAGCCACTTCCAGCCCCGGTCCATCCGCAGGCGGCTGTTGCTGTCACTGGCCCAAAACGCCTTCCAATCCATGGCTTCCTCCTATTTTGAGCTGGCCCCGCCCAACACCTTCAGGCGGGGGATGAGGTTGTCGGTGGCTTTGACGGTGCCGTCGGGGAAGATCCAGAGGGCGTCCACGCCATCGAGCGTCTCGATGTAGGCGCGGCCCTTCTCATAGGGCAGGGTGAAGAGGATGGTATCGAGATAATCCGCCAGGCCCGAGTCCTCGGTCACGATGGTGACCGACCGGAAGTAGGTCGCCGGCAGCAGCGTGTCGGGGTCGATGATGTGGCTGTATCGTTTGCCGTCCACCACGTAGTAGCGCTCGTAATCGCCGGAGGTGACGACCGACAGGTCGTTGCAAAACACAGTGTCCACCGTGGTGTCGGCGTCGGTGCCGCCCTCGGCGTTGTCAGGATTGGCAATGCCGACCCCCCAGCGCTGGCGCACGCCGTCCAGGGGCTTGCCCACGGCCCGCACGTTGCCCCCGGCGCTCAGGAGGAAGCTCGTCCAGCCGGCGGCCTTCAGCTCCTGGGCCACAAGCTCGGTGGCGTAGCCCTTGGCCACCGTACCCACGTCCAGCGACAGGGCGGGGTCCTTGAGCTCCACCGTGCCGGCAGCACGGTCCACCACCACATCGGCCATATCGGTGTGCCGGGCCGCGGCCTGCAGGTCCTCCATCGGCGGCAGTTGGGCGTGCTCGGGGTCGGCAATGCCGGCCTCCCGGTATTGGTGCCAAATGGTCAGTACCGAGCCCAGGGCGATATTGGTGCGGTCGGTGTAGCCCGGTGCCTTGGGCGCCCACTCCTGGCACAGGAGAAGAAGGTTGATGATGTCCTCCTCCACCTTGACCGGCCCTTTGCCCGCGTTGTCGTTGATGGTCTTGACGTTGTGGATGCCGTCGTAATTGTGGTAGATGTCATAGAGATGATCGAGCTCCACAAACCGGTCTTGCGCCTTCTGCGCCCAGGTGTTGAACTCCTTCTCACTTTTGGCGTACCCCATCACCTCGATGACGGTGTCAAAGGCGTCCATGAAGGTGGCGGAGTACTTGGTATACTCCGACTTTGGCGCGCCGCAGGCGGGCACGGCAGCCAGCAGCACCGCGGTCAGCAACAGGCACAGGGGCTTGCATTTGCGAAACATGGGTCTTTCTCCTTGGGTGGAATGGACGCTTGGTGGCGGGCATGGGGCACGGAACCGCCCCATATTGGAAAACCTGCCGACGAACGGCGTTCGGCGACAGATCAGGCTGTCGACGTAGTCGACAGCCCTTCGCGTCTGCCGCTGTTGCGACAGCCGCGATTCTAGCAGCTTGTTCTCTTATAGCAAGATCGGTCGCCGCACATGTCGCCGACCGATCGCATATTGCAGCTCTCATGCGGGCTTCCTGAGATACGTTGCGCCTTCGGGCGAAATTATCTCTTCTGCTCGCGCTAACCCTTCCCCTCCTCCCATCGAATGAATCGGTGGGAGGTTCGTCTTCCTCTACACGTTCTAGGGTTCGTAGATATTTTGAACCTGCCGTCGAACGCGTTCGGCGGCAGGTTCCATTGCTCGATAGGGCGCCGGTGCGAATTACTTCGCGTTGGCGATGGCCTCGGCGGCAACCTCAAGGAATTCATCAATCTTGATGGTGGCGCTGGAGGTCAGGTCGGCCTCGTCGGAGACGGTGCCTTCCTCGGTGGTCTTCACCTTCATGCCCTTGATCTGGTCAGCGGTCTTGCCGGTCATCCACTTCTCAATCGCGTCGACCTGCTCGAACCACTCCTTGCCAATGCTGGAAGCCTTCTTCATGCCGTACTCGTCACCCAGCTCGCGCTTGGTGGGGTACTCAACGGCCTTGTCCGAGGTGATCTTGCCAGCCTCGTCGAAGGTGACCTTGGTCTGGGCGGTGTCGAAGCGGATGCTGACAACCTTGCCGGAAGCGTCCACAACGACGGCGCACATCATGGTGTCAACCTGAGCGGCACCGGCCTTGACGCCGTCCTTCTCGGTCAGGTCAGCGGACTTGTCGATCATGGTCTTCTGACCCAGGCCAAGCTTGACAGCCCCGCCGGAGGCCGAGCAACCAGCCAGCAGCAACGCGGCAACCAGTGTCACAGCCAAAATCTTTTTCATGAGTTTTCCCTCCTTATTTCATGCGGCTGGGCTCCTGCCCATGGCCACAAACTCACGCATGTACTATATCATGCCATTGAACAGGAAGCAACCGAATCATTGCCAATTCTTCTATGGGCAACCAATGACAGGGAGTCCGCCGGGGTCATGCGCCGTACGATGGCGGTGAGTGCGTCCCGCCCGGGGCCGTCCGGCAGGCTGGAGAGCAGCGCAAGGCTGCGATCCACCTGTTCGACCAGGCGGCGCATGGCGTCGTCCACCGCGCCGTTTTGGCGCGCCAGGGCCATCAGCTCCCGCGCGCCCTCAACGGTGTGTGCGCCGCCCAGATACTGCCCCAGCAACCGCCGGTAGTCGGCGTTGGCCGCCGCCAGCAGCACCGGCAGCGTCACCACCCCCTCAATGAGGTCGTGCCCCACGGGCTTGCCAGCCGAAGCGCCGTCGCCAGCCACGTCGATGAGGTCGTCGCGGATCTGAAACGCCGCACCCAGGTGCAGGCCGAACCGCCACAGACGGTTGACCTCACGGTCTGCAAGGCCGCCCAGCCGCCCGCCTGCCACGCAGCAGGCCGCAAACAACACCCCGGTTTTACCGATGATGCGCCGCAGATACTCCCGGTAGCCGGGCACACGGTCACGGCCCAGGTACTGGGCCACCTCGCCGGTGCACATCATGTCGATGGCCGAAGCGAACCGGCCGATGTCCTGCCCGGCGAGGCCGCTGCGGCTGAGCAGCAGCAGCGCCCGCCCCAACAGATAATCGCCGGTGTAGATGGCGATGTGGTTGCCGCGCTGCCGGTGCAGCGCGGGCCGCCCGCGGCGGCTGTCCGCCTCGTCAATGACATCGTCATGGGCCAGGGTGGCGGCGTGCAGGGCCTCGGCCGCGGCGGCCACCGGCAGCGCCTGCCCGCGGTCATACTGCCCCAGCATGGCGCTGCCAATCACCAGTGCCGGGCGCAGACGCTTACCGCCGCCCAGCAACAGCGCCGCCGCGTCGGTGCGCACCAACCCCTCACCGCCAAACTCCGCCCGCAGCAACTCCTCCAGCGCGGCCAATTCGTCGGCCAGGCCGGGGGCTGCTTGGGTCCACGTTTCCCCCATCACTGCGTCCTACTTGCCCCGCTTGGTGGGGAAGACGAACTTCCACCGCCGGTTCTTGCGGAAGAAATCCCACACCCGCGCGCCCCAGGGCAGCAGGTAATGGTCCAAACCAAAGGCACGGCCGGCCGCGCCCATTGTCGCCACCGAGGCGAACGGAATCCACCACGTATCCATGTACACACCGGTGGAGGTGGCAAAGAGCGCCACCAGCACCACCGAGAGGGCCGACGCCGCAAAGGTAAACACGCCGCCCAGCAGCATCAGGCCCACCAGAATCTCCGCGAGGGTGATGGCGATTTGGAAGAACATCTCGCCGCCCTGGCTGCTGAGGGCCAGTTTTTGCACCAGCCACGGCACCAGGTTGAAGTCCCCGAAGTGGAAGACGTTGATCTTCATAAACACATCGGTGGTGATGGTGTTGCCCTCCACCAGCTTGCTGGCGTTGCCGATGATGAGCTGGATGACCCGCAAGTTGAGGTCAAACAGATTGTCGATGCGCAGGGCCGCGCCGCCGCCGGTGGCGTGGCTGACCGCGTCGGCCAACTCATAGGTGCGGCTCATGCTCATGAACTCGGCCAGCTTGGGCGCATTGAACCACCCTTCGGTCACCTTCACGATGCCCTCATAGAGCCAGTAGAACCCCAGGAACAGCCGCAGCGGCGCGCTCCACCAGGCTTGGGACTTGTAGGACCAGTGCTTCTCCAGCAGGGTCTGGTCCTGCTCCACATGCACAAGCTCGTCCTTGACATACTTGGCCGGCGTGCGGAAGCCGCCGATTTCATAGAGGTAGTGGATGTTGACAAAATACTTCATGAGGAGCGACAGCCAGGACGGCAGGCGGCGACCCATGATGTCGGACACGCCAAAGAACCGGCCGATGCACACCATCGTGCCGTGGAATTTCACGGTGACCTTCTCGGGCTTCTGGCCGCGGATGTCGCGCAGGATGTTGGCGGCAGCGCCGTCAGCGGTCTGCAGGGCATTCTCCACCATGGCAAGGTAAGGCCGGCCGTCCTCCCCGGACAAGCCGCCGCAGTCGCCCACGGCATAGACGCCGGGCTGACCCGCGCGGCAGTATTCATCCACCTTGATGCGCTTGCCTCCGCCGATCTTCTCGGTATCGGTCTGCTTGGCAACGTCGTTGCAGCTGATGCCCGCACACCACAGCATGGTGCGCGTCTCAATCTCACCCTTAGCGGTCACGACCCGGTCGGGTTTCATCTCGGTGATGGCCGTCTCCAGGCGGATCTCAATGCCCAGTTTCTTTTCCATGTAGCGGTGGGCCTTGGCGCTGTTCTTTTCGTCAAGGTTGGGCAGCACGCGTTTGAGCATGTCCACCAGCACCAGGCGCACGTCCTTGCGGTCAATGCCATACTCCCGGCACAGGGGCTTGACCCAACGGGCCAGCTCACCGGCCATCTCCACCCCGGTGAAGCCCGCGCCGCCTACCACAAAAGTCAGCAGGCGCCGGCGCTCGTCGGCGTCGCTCTCCACCGCCGCGCGGGCAAAGACGTCGCGCACGTGGCTGCGAATCGCCATCGCTTCCTCGTAGCTCCACAGCGTGAAGGCGTATTCCTTCATGCCGGGGATGCCAAAATAGGTCGGGCTGCTGCCCATGGCCATGACGCAGTAATCGTACGAATAATCCCCGGCCTTGCCCCGAACCACCTTGGCGTCGAAGTCGAACCCGGTGACCTCGTCCCGCACCAGCTTCACCCGGGTGTCATGGAAAATATCCGCCAAGGGGACACGGATGGTCTCCGGTGCCTGGCGATGGCCGGCCACCTCGTGCAGCTCGGTCAGCAGGGTGTGATACTCATTCCGGTCGACGAGAGTAATCTCCACATCGTCCCGTTTGCCCTTGCGGTTCAGGTGAAGGGCTGCCTCCACCCCGGCGTAGCCGGCCCCCACAATGACGATTCGTTTGGCCATGGTCCAGTCGCTCCTTTCCCTATACGGACAAAAACCGGCCGCTCCGCATACCTTGCGCCTCAGGGACGTCGGTTATGCGATGCGGCGCTGCTCCTCACGGCTCGTCACCATGGTGGGCACCGAACCGGGGCATTCCAACCTGTATCATACAACAATCAGGCGAAAGAATAAATAGGATAAGATATGGCAAAAGCGGATAATTATCTGACGAAAAACAACAAAAAACATGCCAAGAAGCAGCGACGCGGTGAGCGGAACGCCCATCCGCGGCTGGTGATGGAAAGCCGCGCCGCAGCAATCAGGTTGGCATATTGCCGGGGATGAGTGCCGCCGCTGATGATCCGGCTCAAGAGCGCCGCCCCGGCGACGGCGCCGGCTGCCACCACCAGGAGGAACAGGAACAGCTCCAGGCTATGCTCTGCCCGCTTCCACACAAGCGGCAGCAGCGCAGCCAGCAGCAGAATGACGTCGAGCGCGACGGTCATCGTCCTCCTTGGGCGGGCAGGTGCCATGGCACACCATACCCGACGGGAGGGACCCGCGTCATGCGCGGCAAGCCCCTTGCCTCCCGCCTTGGAGATACCCCCTG
>JAEYRA010000028.1 GCA_023409755.1 Bacillota bacterium | reverse complement strand
CTCTTCCTGCGCCCGTTGCTGGGCATCCTCTGCCCGGCGTGCGTCAATCTCTTCAGGCCACTCCACCGCCTGGGCGTTGATGAATGTCTCATCGGGACGCACTTCTACAAAGCCCTCGGAGCAGAAGCAAGTCTTCCACTCCCCGTCGGCCTTGAAGCGGATGGAACCAATGGCCAACGCAGCCACCATGGGCGTGTGGCCGGCCAGTATGCCCAGTTTGCCGCCCTCGTCACCGGTGTCGATGACCAGCGAGTCCACCTCACCGTCATAGAAGCGCCGCTCCGGGGTGATGATCTCCAAACGGAACTTCGCCATCGTTATTTCATCCTCTCGGCCTTTTCCCGGGCATCCTCCAACGTGCCAACCATCAGGAAGGCCGCCTCGGGCAGGTCGTCCACCTCACCATCCACGATGGCCTTGAAGCCCTCGATGGTCTTCTTGAGCGGTACGTACTTGCCTGGGATGTTGGAGAACACCTCTGCCACAAACATGGGCTGGGACAGGAACCGCTGGAGTTTGCGCGCACGATAGACGGTCAGACGATCCTCTTCAGAGAGTTCGTCCATGCCGAGAATGGCGACGATGTCCTGAAGCTCCTGGTAGCGCTGCAGCGTCTCCTGCACGCGCCGGGCGGTGTTATAGTGCTCCTCGCCCACGATGCTGGGCTCCAGGATTCGGCTGGTGGAATCGAGAGGGTTCACCGCCGGGTAGATGCCCATCTCCACGATGGAACGGGAGAGCACCGTTGTGGCGTCCAGGTGCTGGAAGGTCGTGGCAGGGGCTGGATCAGTCAGGTCGTCGGCCGGCACATAAATGGCCTGCACAGACGTGATGGAACCATACTTGGTGGAGGTGATGCGCTCCTGCAGGGCGCCAACCTCCTGGGCCAGGGTGGGCTGGTAGCCGACCGCCGAGGGCGACCGGCCCAGCAGAGCCGAAACCTCGCTGCCAGCCTGGATATAGCGGAAGATGTTATCGATGAACAGCAGCACGTCCTGCTGCTCGTGGTCGCGGAAGTATTCCGCCATGGTGAGGCCCGTCAACGCCACGCGCATACGGCTTCCCGGCGGCTCGTTCATCTGGCCGAAGGAGAGGGCGGTCTTATCCAGCACGCCCGACTTGGCCATGTCAACGATCATATCATTGCCTTCGCGGCTGCGCTCCCCCACACCAGCAAACACAGACAGACCGCCGTGCTCGGTGGCAATGTTGTGGATGAGCTCCATGATGAGAACCGTTTTGCCCACGCCCGCGCCGCCAAAAAGGCCGATCTTGCCGCCCTTGGCATAGGGCTCCAGCAGGTCGATGACCTTGATGCCGGTCTCAAAAATCTCGGTTGTCGGCTTTTGATCGATGAAGCTGGGCGCTTCCCGGTGGATGGACATCTGCTTGGCGGCGACGATGGGGCCTTTGTTGTCGATGGGGCGGCCAACCACGTCTATGGCGCGTCCCAGCACCTCTCGACCCACGGGAACCTGGATGGGCGCGCCGGTGTCGATGACCTTAAGGCCGCGGGACAAGCCCTCGGTGGCCTCCAGCGCGATGCAGCGCACCACGTTGCCCCCGATGTGCTGGGACACTTCGGCGTACACTTCCTTGTCCCCGTTCTGGATGATGAGCTTGTTGTAGATATCCGGGACGCCCCCCTCGGGGAAATGGACGTCAATGACCGGGCCAATGATCTGCCGGAGGGTACCCACCTTGTTCGTTCCCGCCGGGGTGGCGCTTACTGCTTCCATCGTCTTCTCTCCTTGATCAACCACGTCGGGCCACCTTGGTGCTGTTCACCGCATTGGCTCCGCTGACAATTTCTATGATTTCGTTGGTGATGGCGGCCTGGCGGGCGCGCCGGTATTCCTGGTCCAGCTCGCCAATCATCTTTTCGGCGTTCTCGGTGGCGGAATCCATCGCCCGCATGCGGGCAGACTGCTCGCAGGCAAAGGACTGCACGAGCGTGGCGTAGATCAGCCCCACTACATACTGATTGACCAGGGACTTGAATACGACGTCAACGGACGGCTCGTACTCAATGGTACCAGTGTAGTGACTCTCGGTTTCCACATCCTGGAAACTTGCCAGATCCAGCGGTAAAATCTGCAGCACCCGCGGCTCCTGATGGAAGGTGGAGACCATATGGGTGTAGACGATCATCACGTTGTCAATCATGTCCTGCTCATACAGATCCACCAGCGCGTCGCAAATCTCACGAGCGTTGAAGAGTTGGGGGTCTTGGGCGGTGTGCAGGAACTCGATGTCCACCATGTAGCCCCGGCGGTTGAAGAACTGCGTTGCCACATGCCCAACGGTGAAGATATACCGGTCTTTGACGGCGGCAATCTCCTTGATCGCGGCGTTGAGCACGTTGTGGTTGTAGGCACCGGCCAAGCCTTTATCGCCGGCTATGACGATGAACGCCGTACGCTCGCCCACGCGGTTCTTGCGCAGGAAGGGGTGGTCCGCCTCGCCCATGTGCAGCAGAATATCTTTGATCGTGGCGCGCACCTTCTGGATATAGGTGGCGTTCTGCTCCTGGCGGTTCAGGGCCTTGCGCAGTTTCACCGAGGAGATGAGATACATCGCCTTGGTGATCTGCCTGGTCTGGCGGATGCCCGCCACCCGTCGCTTGATGTCGCTGATGCTTAACATCTGTCAGTTCTCCACGCTCTTATGCCTGTGCCTGTTCGCCGGCGAAGATCTTCTTGTATTCCTCCACGGCATGCCCCAGCGTCTTGGTCATCTCGTCATCCAATATCTGTTCGGTGGCAATGCGCCGGTAGATGTCGGAGTAGTAGGTCTGCACATGCTCCAGGAACCCATTCTTGAAGCGGGTAATCTGCTTGACCGGGATGTCCATCAGCATACGGTTGGCGGCAACATAGAGCAGCACAACCTGGCGCTCCAGCGGCATGGGCGAATACTGGGGCTGCTTCAGCACTTCCGTCAAACGCTCGCCTTGGGCCAGCAGGTTCTGGGTCGATTTGTCGAGCTCAGAACTGAACTGAGCAAAGACGACCATCTCGCGGTACTGGGCCAACTCCAAACGCAGCTGACCCGACACTTTCTTCATGGCTTTGGTCTGGGCGGCGCTGCCCACGCGGGAGACCGAGAAGCCCACGTTGACGGCCGGCCGCACACCGGAGTAGAACAACTCGCTTTCCAGGAAGATCTGGCCATCGGTGATGGAAATGACGTTGGTGGCAATGTAGGAGGAGATGTCGCCGGCCATCGTTTCCACCACTGGCAGGGCCGTCATGGAGCCGCCGCCCAGCTCATCAGAAAGCTTGGCAGAGCGTTCCAGCAGGCGGGAATGGAGGTAGAAGACGTCGCCCGGGTATGCCTCACGGCCCGAGGGACGCTTCAGGAGCAGCGACATGGCGCGATAAGCCACGGCGTGCTTGGAAAGGTCGTCGTAAACGATGAGCACGTCCCGGCCGTTGTACATGAACTCCTCTGCCATGGCGCAGCCGGCATAGGGCGTGATGTACTGCATGGGAGCCGAGTCGCTGGCGGTGGCGGCCACAACAATCGTATAGCTCAGGGCATCGTGCTCTTCCAGGGTCTTCACGATGCGTGCGATCGTCGATGCCTTCTGCCCGATGGCAACATAAATGCAGATGCAGTTGGCGCCTTTCTGGTTGAGGATGGTATCGACGGCAATGGCCGTCTTGCCAGTTTGCCGGTCGCCAATGATCAGCTCACGCTGGCCGCGACCGATGGGAATCATGGTGTCGATGGCCATAAGTCCTGTCTGCAGCGGCTGGCCCACACTCTTGCGGCTCATAATACCAGGAGCCTCATGTTCAATGGGACGAAACTTGCTGGCGTTGATGCGGCCCTTGTCGTCCAGGGGTTGGCCCAAGGCGTTGACCACACGGCCCAGCAGCGCCTCGCCCACCGGCACCTCGACCACGTTGTCGGTGCCCTGCACGCGGCTTCCTTCCCGTACGCGGTCGATATTGTTGAGCAACACCGCGCCCACGTAGTCGGTCTCCATATTGAATGCGATGCCGTAGGCGTCGTTCTCAAACTCCAGGAGTTCGCCGTACTTGCAGTCCAAAAGACCGGTGATGTGCACCACGCCGTCGCTGGAATCCAGCACCGTGCCGACGCGCTTGAATTCCGGGCGGTTTTCAAAGGTATCGACGCTCTTTTTCAACTCCTGAATGGAGCCGCTATACATATCCATACTAATCTCCTCAACGGGTTGGGTTAGAAATTCACGTGCAGGTGGCGCGACATTTCTTTCAAGGCTGCCTTGGCGCTGTGGTCAAAGCGCAGGAAGCCGATCTGCACCACAAAGCCTGCCACCAATTCCGGGTCCACCACGGGGGTCAGCTCCACCGGTTCCCCCATGTGTTCACTAAATTTGGCGGCAATCTGGGCGATCGTATTCCCATCCATCGCATAAGCGGAAAAGAGTTTGCCCGTCATGGATTACCCCACCTTCTCATCACGCAAGAACTTCTGAACGATGCGCTCATGGTCCTCGGGGTTGACCTCGCGCTCCAGGATGCGGCTGGCCATGTCAACAGCCAGGTCGACAATCTCGTCACGCATGTGCTGGCGAGCCAGACGCTGCTCCTCAGCAATTTGCCGGCGAGCCTGCCGCAACAAGTCGTCGGCCTGCTGCCGGGCCTCGTCGAGAATCTCCTCCGCCCGGCGATTGGCCGCACCACGGGTATCCCGCAGGATCTCGTCCCGGTGCTCATCAATCCCGGCCATGAGCCCGTCATAGCGTTCCTTGGCCGCCGCGCTGTCCCATTCCTTGCGCTCGATGTCCTCCTGCCGGCGTTGGAAGCGCGCTTCCCGCTCCTGCAGGAAGCGGCGGACGGGCTTATACAGCACCAGCCGCAGAAAGACGAACAGAACAACGATGTTGACCAGATAGGCCGCGATCAGTTGTGGTTTGATTTCCATGAGAACAACCTCACATCCGTTTCTGCCGTAGTCTCAACGACCCCGGCGCGGGGAAAGCGGCGGCCTGCCGTGCCGTCCGGGCGTTGGGTGGGCCAGTGCTGATCAGATCTTGGACAGGAGCATCAGCGCGATGACGAAGCCGTAGATGGCGATCGACTCGGTGATGGCAAGGCCCAGAATGAGTACGCCGTTGATCTTGCCGGCTGCTTCGGGCTGACGGGCGACCGCTTCCGCTGCTTTGCTGGTAGCAAGGCCCATGCCAATACCGGCACCAATACCCGTGAACACCGCGATGCTCGCTCCGATTGCGATCAAACCTTCCATAGTGCACCTCCGATAAATTTGTTTCAGGTAGAATCTATTCCATAGCCTCCTCAATGAAGGCAAGGGACAGCGTGATGAAGATGAAGGCCTGCATGCCAGTGTGAAAGAGGGTGAAGAACGTACTGGCAAAGGCGGGTATGACAAAGGAGAACACGCCCAAACCATAGAGCAGCTGCATGATGACAAGCCCGCCCAACAGATTACCAAACATTCGGCAGGATAGCGAGACCGGTACGGCAAGATCGGTGATCAGCTTGACCGGTGCGATGAAGGGGACCGGCTGCAGGAAACTCGTTTTAATGCGGCCCCAGAAGCCCTTCTTACGGTAAGCCAGCACTCGAATCAAGATAAAGGTGATCAGGGCCAGCGCAATGGTCTGGTTGATGTCCGAGGGCGCTGGACGAAGGAATTCAAACCCGACCAACTCCAGAAGTCCATTGACAGCCATGTATGCGGCGATGGTAAACATATAGGGGCCCAACCCCTCGCCTGCCCTGCTGCCGACCTTGGAGTTGGTGTAGTTCTGCATGCTCTCCACAATGAGCTCCACGACGTTCTGCAGTCCTCTGGGCAGTTCCTTAAACTTCGGGAAGACCAGAAAACGAACCAAAAGCGCCGCGATCATGAGAAGGACTGACGCAATCAAGCCCGTCACCAGCGTGTTGGTGATCGGCATTCCTCCCAATAACGGGATCCCATCCGGCAAATGGCCCAATACCAATGGCGTGATCTGCAGTTCTTCCATACAACACCTCTTGCGGGCCCTGCCTGCAAACAATTTCCAAGTTCCACCCTCACATTAGGCAGGATGGAATATGTTTGAAATCATATACTTGCCTTTGGGCCGGGTCAATATATAAAGTACCCAAATTTACGTGGCTTTAACGACAGAAATCATCATGAATCACGATACCCATTTGCAACCGCGAACTCTCGGATCCTGCATCATCCGCTTCCCCAGACACAGGATGAATACGGTACACGCCGGACTGCCTGCAGGGGGCAATCCGGCGCGTCATTGTGCGAAGGATTGCGCCGTCACAGGGTTGTCACCCCGCAGCGGCAAAGGGATCAGATGATCTCCAGATCATCCTGGCCAGGGAGCATCGGGAAGGCAGCCGCGGGTTGATCCTGGTACCAGAAAGCAACCGAGGCAATGTCATCCTGCATGGGAAGGTAGCGCCCGCCGGACCGCCACCCCAACGCCTGGATCGTGACTTTCAGGTCCTGCTCAAAGCGGATCGGATCCATGATGTGCCAGCGATACAGGCCGAAGCGGGTCTGAGAGCGATAGAGCCCGTCGGGGCGAATGACCTGGGGAAGCCCCGAGTAAGGCGTGGTGAACTCCTGGTACTGATGGGTCTTCTGATTCTCAAAATTGTAAGAGCCGCAGAAATAATCCTCCGTACCGGTGCCGCAAATGGTGGGGAATTCACCGTCACCATCGAGGAAAAACTTGATCTCCCCCTCCCCCCACCAACCGGAGTTGTTAACACCCCAGGCCATGTAAGTACCCACATACTGGCCCTTGCCCTTGATGCCGTCCACGATGGTGTAGACGTCCTTGTAGGGCAGCGGGTTTACCCGGCGGAACTGGGCATGGAAGTAGCCCGCATCTTCCGGCACTTCGGTCAGGGTGTAGTCGATCTGGTAGAAGAGCGTCATCTCCTCAGCGTCACGGTTCTCCACCGTCATGCGGCAGTGGGTGCGGAAAGGCATCTCCCAGTAGCAGTTGAAGGCGCTGCCGGGGTTAACGCAAATTGCCAGCGACGCGACCGGCGCATACTCCCCCCAACCACAGGCGAAAAAGTCGCCGATGGGGCACTCCACCGAGGGAACCGGGGAGTTGTCCCAGTAGATGCGCAAAATGGTGCTGCGCCAGCGGCCCGTGGGGGTGACCCACATGTGCTGGATGGCGCCGGGGCCGTCCACGTCGGCGATGGTCAGCGTCTCCCCCGCGGCAATGCGCACGCAGGGGTTGATCTTCCAACCCTGGCCGAGGTCCCTGGCGCAGCGCGCGCCGGTACCATCGGTGGCCATGCCGCCCCGGCCCTTCTCCCCGGTGATGTTCTCAGCACAAAGTGACCGCGTTTTCGCGTCGGAGAGCAGGCTCAGGTTCCCCAGGTTCATGCCCAATCCGTTGAACTTTGCCATTGTACTTCCTCCCGAATTCATTAGTCTTGATCCAGCACCGTTTCGTCAAGCTCCAGGCCAGCCTTTTCATAAAGTTTGCGGCGGCCGGCTTTGTCGCTGCGCAGCTCCCGCCAGGCATACCGTGCCACATCCTCGGCGGCCTCCAGCGGCACGACGACGATGCCGTCGTTATCGGCCACCACCATGTCACCGGGCCGCACCTGCACGCCCTCGAATGCGATGGGCTGCTGGGTGGACTCAAACTGCAAACGGGCCTGCACCATGGGTTGGGTGGTGTAGCGCAGCCACACCGGCACCTGCTGCAGAATGAGCTCGTCAGTGTCTCGTGCACCGCCATTGGTGGCAAAGCCCGCAGCACCCTGGTTTTTCACTTCCAGCCCGTTGTTGGAGCCCATGAGGCCCACAGGCTGACGGCTGAGGTCAATCATCACAAAGTCACCGGGCTCAATCTCCTTGATCCACGGGTAGGTGCAGACGTTGCCGTAGTACCAGTTGGACCACTCGGTGTAAGCGTCGCCCCGCTCCAGCGGTGCGGGCCCCCGGTAAGGTAGGTACCGCACCGTGCGTGCAATGCCCACAGCGCGTGTGCGCCACAGGGGACGCACCTCCATGTCCACCGTGCCAAAGCCATGGTAGCCGTTCCAATCCATGCCGTCGCGCACGTCGGCCACCCGCAGGCCGCCATACAGCTTGAGAAGCGCTTCCCGTTCCTTGCCAGACAACATCGTCGTTCCTCCTATTTGCTGTTCTCTACCTCCACCTCACCATTGGCGAAGGTCACCGTCACGGTGCCGTCGCGGTCGGTTCGGCGGATGTCGTCACAAACATCGAGCAACCGCTGCATCGCGGCCTGTGCCGGGTGGCCGTAGGAATTGTCCGCCCCCACGCTGATGACACAGACCTGTGGCGACACGGCCTGCAAAAAAGCCGCCGTACTGGAGCCAGCGCTGCCGTGGTGCCCCACTTTCAGCACATCGCTATCCATATTCGCGCTGGATGACAAAATCCCTTCCTCTCCCTCCTTGGCTAGGTCACCGACCAGCAAGGCACTGTGGCCGTCGGCCAACGCTCGCAGAACAATGGAGGAATTGTTGTTGTCCAGCCCCTCGGCGTCCTGCGGCGGCCACAGCACCGTGAGCGTGGCATCGCCCAGTGTGATGGTGTCCCCCACTGCCGGTACGGTTATTGTCAGCCCCTGAGCGTCCACGGCGTCCAGCACGTCTTCGTAGGTTTCGGTGTTGGCGGTGATGCCGGGCATATACACTGCCCCAACCGGGAAGGCGTCCAGCACCACATCCAGCCCACCGATGTGGTCGGAGTCGGGATGAGTGCCCACCACCGCCGTCAGGCTCTTTATACCGCGATCACGCAGGAACTCAACCACTTCGTCTCCCTCATTGTTTTCGCCGGCATCCACCAGCAGGTACTGGTCACCGCTCGAGAGCAGGATACTATCCCCCTGTCCTACGTCGATGAAATCCATGCGCAGTGCGCCCGCTGCCGCCGCGCTGGCTGTGGCCGTCGTTTGGCGGTCCCCCCGGCCAAACTGGGAATAGAGCAGCACCGCCACCACCAGCAGCGGCACCAGCCACCCCAACCCGGCAGCCTGCCGTTTGCGATTTGCCATGTTCTCCCCTCCTTTGCCAAGATAGAAAAGCCGGAGCAAACAATGCGTGTCTGCCCCGGCTTTTGGTGTTCGTATTATCGAGGACGCAGCACGTCCGTACCAAGCCAACGGCGGAGCGGCTCGGGCACCGTCACAGACCCATCGGCTTGCTGCCCCTGCTCCAGCAATGCGGGCAGGATACGGGAAGTGGCCAGGCCCGACCCGTTGAGGGTGTGGATGAAGTCGATCCTCTTGTCGGCCTCGCGCCGGTAGCGCATGCGACCGCGGCGGGCCTGATAGTCATTGGCGTTGGAGACCGAGCTTACTTCCTTGTACTCGTTCATCGAGGGCAGCCACACCTCAATGTCGTAGGTAGTGGCCATGGATGCGCTGCAGTCACCGGCGGCCAGCTTGGAGAGCTGGTAGTGGAGCCCCAACCCCTGTACCAGCTGCTCGGCCTTGGCGATGAGCTCCTGATGGGCGGCCTTGGAACCTTCAGGCGTGGTGAACTGGAACATCTCCACCTTGTTGAACTGATGCCCCCGGATCATGCCGCGCTCGTTGGCGCGGTAGCTGCCAGCCTCCCGGCGGTAGCAGGGCGTGTAGGCGAAGAGCTTTTTGGGCAGGGCCGACTCGGGCAGGATCTCGTCACGATACAGGTTGACCAGCGCCGTCTCCGCCGTGGGCAGCAGGAATGCCATATTATCCTCCTGCAGGCGATATACATCCTCCTCAAACTTCGGGAACTGGCCAGCGGTGAAGCCGCATTCCCAATTGAGGATGTGGGGCGGCAGGATGAACTCATAGCCGTCCTGAATGTGCTGATCGATGAAGTAATTGAGCAGCGCCCACTCCACCCGAGCACCCAGGCCGGTGTAGAGCCAGAAGCCGTTGCCGCCCATCTTGACGCCACGTTCGTAGTCGATGAGGCCAAGCGACAGCTCCAGCTCCACGTGATCCTTGGGCTGGAAGCCGAAGTCCGGCTTGCTGCCAAAGGTGCGTACGACGGCGTTGTTCTCCTTGCCACCGGCCACGACGTCGTCGGCCGGCAGATTGGGCAGCGCCGCCACAAAGGTGTCGATGCGATCCTCCAACACCTTGAGCTCCTGATCCATGTCCTTGATGCGGTCGGCCGTGTCCTTCATCTGTGCCATCAGGGCGTCGATGTTCTCACCCCGCTTTTTGAGCGCCGGCACCTCCTTGGAGATGCGATTTCGCTCGGCCTTCAAGGCCTCGACCTCGGCAATGAGGGAACGGCGCTGGCCGTCCCAGGCCAAGAACTCAGTGAAGTCCACGCGATATTCACGCTTGGCCAGTGCCTGGGCCACGAACTCCGGGTCCTTGCGGATGAGTGCGATATCCAACATGGGGATTCCTCCTTTTCCGTAAAAAACGTCCCCTGGATCTCTCCAAGGGACGGTTGCGCCGTGGTGCCACCCTGTTCCCGCCCGCAGGCGGCTCATTGTACGCGGTATCGGGCGCACCCGCGGCGCTCATCACGCCGATGCTCCGGGACGGAACGGCCATGCTCCACACCGGCTTGCACCACCCGCCGGCTCTCTGGGTGGAAGACGTTGGCCACGCTTCCCTTCATTGCTATGTAATATTATAGTGCGCAGACGGCGGGAAATCAATCCTCCCCCAGCAACAATTCCCACTCCCGCGCTCTTTGACCAAAACAATCTGTTTTGTAACGACAGTCACATAGCATAGGAACTGTATTGGTTATACTGCATTTGTGAAACATTGAACAAACAAGGAGGCCAAAGCATGAAGGTCATGATCATCGGCGGTGTGGCTGGCGGTGCGTCCGCGGCGGCTCGTTTGCGGCGTTTGAATGACAGTGCAGAAATAGTGATGGTGGAGCGCGGGCCCCACATTTCCTTTGCAAACTGCGGTCTGCCCTACCACGTGGGTGGGGTTATCGAGGACGAAGACGACCTGCTGCTGCAGACGCCCGAGAGCTTTAAGGAGCGCTTCCATGTGGAAGTGCGCGTGCGCACCGAGGCGCTCTCCATCGACCCCGCCGCAAAGACGCTGGCCTTGCGTGACCTGGAAACCGGGCGGGACTATAGCGAACCTTACGACTATCTTGTGCTGGCCCCTGGGGCAGAGCCCATCCGACCGCCGCTGCCGGGGCTCGATCACCCGAAAGTGCTGACACTGCGCAACATCCCGGACATGGAGAAGATTCTGGGGGCTGCCAAGGGTGCCAAGCGTGCCGTTGTCATCGGCGCGGGGTACATTGGCATTGAGGTAGCAGAAAACCTGGCCCACAAGGGCCTGCAGGTGGAGATTGCCGAGCTGGCCGACCATGTGCTGGGACCGATGGACACGGAAATGTCAGCTCTGCTCAATCCGGCCATCACCGCCCACGGCGTGGGTCTTCATCTCTCTGACGGCATTGCCGCTGTGCGGGAGCAAGGGGACGGTATCGTTGCCGTGCTGCAGAGCGGTACTGAACTGCCTGCCGATTTCGCTGTACTGGGCATCGGCGTCCGGCCGGAGACGGGCCTTGCCAAGGCGGCAGGGCTTGCCATCGGCACGAGCGGCGCCATTGCTGTGGACGCGCGCATGCAGACCAGTGACCCGGCGATCTTTGCCGTGGGCGACGCGGTGGAGGTGGTGGATCTCGTGTCCGGCAAACCCACACGGGTACCGCTGGCTGGCCCGGCCAACCGGCAGGGGCGCATTGCCGCCGATAACATCTGCGGGCGTGACAGCCGTTACCGCGGCACGCTCGGCGCGTCGGTGCTCAAGGTCTTTGACTTCACCGCGGCGCTCTGCGGCAACAATGAGCGGCAATTGAAAGCAGACGGCGTCAACTATGAAAAGGTCTACATCCATGCCGGCT
>JAEYRA010000181.1 GCA_023409755.1 Bacillota bacterium | reverse complement strand
GCCCAGCAACGGGCGCAGGAAGAGCTGCGCCAGGAGCAGAGCCTGCGGCAGTATCACGAATCCCGTGCATCACTGGCCCGCGCCATGGCCCGTCTGCGGGTCAAGCGCAGCATCAACCACGATTGAGCGCGCCTATGGTGACGGTGACGGCAGGTATTCTGCGGCGCGATGGACGCTATCTGGTGGCCCAGCGCAAGCTGGACGACTCCATGGGCGGCTACTGGGAATTCCCCGGCGGCGGGGTGGAGCCCGATGAAACACCCGACCAATGTATCGTACGGGAGCTCAGGGAGGAACTGGGTGTTGAGGTTCGGCCCCTGTATCTCTATGACAGTTTGGTGACCGGCGAGGGACACCTGGTCGTACTCTTCTACCGGTGTGAACTCTTGCGGGGCGACCCGCAACCGCTGGACTGCGAGCAGATTCAGTGGGCTTTGCCGGTTGACCTGCCAAACTATGAGTTTTTGCCCTCCGATCGGGAGATTGTGGAACGCATCGCCCAGGAGGGGTGACAGAACAACCATGCAAGCCGGAGCGCTGACGAGAGTTGGCGGCTCCGGTTTTTCTCTTTACTATGCTGTGGCCGAAACACCGTTTCAATTCCTTCTGAATCAAATTGTTGCATTTGACAGATATTGTTGCTGTATGGTATCCGCTGGACAAACGAAGCTTGTGATTACCTCATTGCAATATACCCCCATGGGGTATATAATGTCCTTGGAAAGAGAGGGATGGCTTTGAGCGAACGAACCTATGCCGTCACCGGCATGACTTGTGCCGCTTGTTCGGCTTTTGTGCAAAAAACCGTCTCCAAGCTGCCGGGGGTAGAGAGCTGCGAGGTCAACCTGGCCACCGAGCGCATGACGGTGCGCGGGGATGATGCGGCCATCGCCTTTGACACCCTGCGGCTGGCGGTGGAGGACGCGGGTTATGGGCTGGAGGAGCCCGAGCAAACCCGCCAGGTCGAGCTTTTGATCGACGGTATGACCTGCGCGGCCTGCTCGGCGGCGGTGGAGCGGGCGGCAGGTCGGCTGCCCGGTGTTCGGTCGGCCCAGGTGAACCTGACGACCAACCGCGGCGTGTTCGTCTACGACCCGTCGCAGGTGAAGCTAACCGAAATTATGGCGGCCATTGAGGATGCCGGCTACACCCCCCGGCAGCTGGCAAGCGAGGAGGAGCGTGATCTGGAGCAGGAGCGCCGCGCGGAAGCCCTGCACCGAGAGAAGGTCAGGCTCATTGTGGCGGCGGTGTTCTCCGCCCCGGTGCTCTACATCGCCATGGGTCACATGTTCCCCGTGTTGGGGCTGCCCATCCCGGCGTTTATGAGTCCACATGACTTCCCGCTGGTGTTTGCGCTGGTGCAGCTCCTGCTCACCTTGCCGGTGCTGGCGGCGGGCAATCGATTCTATCGCGTTGGCATAAAGACGCTCTTCAAAGGCGCGCCGAACATGGATACACTGGTGGCCATCGGCACAGGCAGCGCCTTTCTCTACGGCGTGTATGCCACCGTGCAGATCGCTTTGGGTGATTTTGCTTTTTCGCAGTATCTCTATTTTGAGTCCGCTGCCATCGTCGTGACGTTGGTGATGCTGGGCAAATATCTGGAAGCCGTCAGCCGTGGCCGTACGTCCGAGGCCATCAAAAAGCTGATGAATCTCAAGCCCAAGCGGGCGATCATCCTGCGGGATGGCCGTGAGATGGAAATACCGTTGGAGGAGGTTGCGGTCGGCGACGTCTTGCTTGTGCGGCCCGGTTCTGCGGTGCCGGTGGACGGCGTGGTGCTAGAGGGTGTTTCCTCCATGGACGAATCGATGCTGACCGGCGAAAGCCTGCCGGTGGAGAAGCAGCCCGGCTCCAACGTGACCGGCGGCTCCATCAACGGCGAGGGCCTCATCAAGTTCCGCGCGGAGCGGGTTGGGGCAGACACGGCGCTTTCCAAAATCATCAAATTGGTGGAGGATGCCCAGGGCAAAAAGGCCCCCATCGCCAAGCTGGCCGACATCATCTCCGGGTACTTCGTGCCGGTGGTACTGGGCATTGCCGTGGTGGCGGCCATCCTTTGGGCGCTGACGGGCCGGGATTTCAACTTTGTGCTGAACATCTTTGTGTCGGTGCTGGTCATCGCTTGCCCCTGTGCACTGGGGTTGGCCACGCCCACGGCCATCATGGTGGGCACGGGCAAGGGCGCTGAATTGGGGGTCCTCATCAAAGGCGGAGAAGCGCTGGAGACGACCCATGCCATCCGCGCCGTGGTGCTCGATAAAACCGGCACCATCACCGAGGGCAAACCGGTGCTGACCGACATCGTGACCTACGGCGGCGTGGCCGAGGAACAGGCACTGACGCTGTGTGCTGGGGCCGAGCGGGGGAGTGAGCACCCGGTAGCCCGTGCCATTGTGGAGGGAGCACAGGCCCGCAATCTCCCGCTGCCCGCACCAGAGGACTTCCGTGCGGTTCCTGGACGTGGCATTGACGCCCGTGTGGAGGGCCGCACACTGCTGGCCGGCAACCTGCGCCTGATGCAGGAGAACGGCGTGGACACCACCCAGGCCAACGAGGATGGGGCACTGCTCTCAGCCCGGGGCAGAACGCTGCTGTACCTGGCGCTGGATGGCAGGCTCGCCGCGCTGATGGCTGCAGCAGATACCGTCAAGCCCACCAGCCGTCAGGCCATCGCGCAGCTCAAGGCCATGGGGGTGGAGGTAGCGATGATCACCGGTGACAACCGGCAGACCGCCCAAGCCATCGCTGACGAAGTGGGCATCGACCGCGTGCTGGCCGAGGTGCTGCCCCAGGACAAGGCCAGTGAGGTGGAGAAGCTGCAAATAGCCGGGCAGCGTGTCGCCATGGTGGGCGACGGCATCAACGACGCGCCGGCGCTGGTGCAGGCGGATGTGGGCATGGCCATTGGCACCGGCACCGATGTGGCGGTGGAGTCGGCCGATGTGGTGCTAATGCGCGGCGACCTCCGGGAGGTGGCGGCTGCCATCGCTCTTAGCCGGGCGACGATCCGCAACATCAAGCAAAACCTTTTCTGGGCGTTCTTTTACAACCTGATCGGCATCCCTTTCGCAGCCGGTGTGGTGTATGCCTTTGGCGGGCCGCTGCTCAATCCGATTTTCGCCGGGGCTGCCATGGCATTGAGCTCGGTCTCGGTGGTGAGCAACGCATTGCGGCTGCGGGGGTTCCATGGCAAGACACGGGAAGGGGAGGAATGAACGATGGCCAGAATGAGACAATGGATGGCCCTTGTGCTGGCAGGCCTGTTCCTCACGGGTTGCGCGGCAACCGATGTTGTCAAGAAGTATAGCAAAACATCCGTTGTGGCGATTGCCAAGGCCTTCCCGGGCATTGTGGAGGACAAGGCTGATGCGTATGCACTCTTGGTTGAGAGCGATCCCGTCCTGCGAGTCAGCAAGGATTACAGCAAAACGCAGGAGGACATCGTCATTGACACGGCGCTGCAGCCGTTCACTACGGCAGGGCTGGACCCGACCAAGCTCGGGGACGGTTACCGTGTGGACGACGACCGACTGCTGCTCACGGCGGACTATGGTGATGGCTCCGGTGCCAAGGGCAACATGACCGACGCGCTGCTTGCTGCCGTGGATGCCAAACGTACGGCGCTGAGCTATCACACAGCACTCGATCATTTCGGCATCACCCTGCCTGCCGGCAAGTTCGAATACGCCAAGGACTATAGGACCAATGATAAGGACATCGTTTTTGTTCTCTATGCCGATCCTCTTGCGGCAGCGGGTGCGGATGTGAAGAAGATAGAGGGATGGACCTACATGGAGATGAAGGGCGAGGACGGCACGACGACGAATGTGTTGCTGAAGGCCTACGACCTGACGATCGACTAATACGGCTTTGGCCGAAAGGAGCATGGAAGATGGCACATATGGTTTTGAACGTGAGCGGAATGTCCTGCCAACACTGTGTGGCACGGGTGAAGAAAGCCGTGAGTAAACTGGATGGCGTGACCAACGTGGAGGTGGATCTGGCCAGCGGCGTTGTTGCGGTGGACGTGGCGGATGGGAAGGCGACCCGCGAGCTGATTGCCGAAGCCATCGTGGACGCGGGGTACGACGTAAAGGATTGACACAGGAAATAAAACCCACCTCGGCGCAAAGGAG
>JAEYRA010000047.1 GCA_023409755.1 Bacillota bacterium | reverse complement strand
TCGAGGCGCTGTTCAAGGCCTGCGGCCGGGCACTGCGGCAGGCCGCTGCCGCCGACCCGCTGGAGTCCGGGATCCCCTCCACCAAAGGAGTGCTGTAAATGGCGAAGCTGGCAATCATCGACTATGGTATGGGAAACCTCCGCAGTGTGCAGAAGGCCTTCGAACACATCGGCGTGACGGCGGACATCACCGACGACCCTGACACGATCGCCCGGGCCGACGGCGCGGTGCTGCCGGGTGTGGGGGCCTATGCCGACTGCATGAAAAACCTGACTGAAGCCGGTTTGGTGCCCGTGGTGCGGCAGGTCGCCCAGGCCGGCCGTCCGTTCCTGGGCATCTGTCTGGGGCTGCAGCTGCTGTTTGAGCGCTCCGAGGAAGGCGGCGACTTTGAGGGGCTGGGCATTCTGCCGGGCCGGGTTGTGGCCATCCCGCCGGGGCGGAAGATCCCCCACATGGGCTGGAACACCCTGCAGATACAGCAACGCAATCCGCTCTTTGCCGGGCTTCCGGAGGAGGCTTACGTCTACTTTGTCCATTCCTTCCACGCCCTGCCGGCTGACCCGGCGCTGTTGGCTGCCACCTGCGACTACGGCGTGCCGGTGACGGCGGCGGTGGCGCGGGGCAACCTCTTTGCCACCCAGTTCCACCCGGAGAAGAGCGGCGACGTGGGGCTACAAATTCTGCGGAACTTCGGGGGGCTGTTATGATCGTCTATCCTGCCATTGATTTGAAGGGCGGGCAGTGCGTGCGCCTGGTACAGGGAGATATGGCACAGGCCACGGTGTACGGCACCGACCCTGCCGCCATGGCGCGGAGCTTCGCGGCCCAGGGGGCCCAGTGGCTGCATGTGGTGGATCTGGACGGCGCGTTCGCCGGCGACTCCCGCAATCTCACAGCCATCGCGGCCATCGTGGCTGCGGCTGGCCTGCCGGTGCAGGTGGGTGGGGGCCTGCGGAACATGGCCCATCTGGAGCGTATGCTCGGCGAGATCGGCGCGGCGCGGGCGATTCTCGGCACCGCCGCACTGCGCGACCGTGCCTTCCTGTCGGAAGCCGTGGGTCGCTGGGGGACGGAGCGCATCGCCGTGGGCATTGACGCGCGGGATGGGCGGGTGGCCGTCAACGGCTGGGCGGAGCTGACTGACCAAACGCCCATTGCCTTGGCGAGCGAGGTCGCTGCCCTGGGCTTGCGCACCATCGTTTACACCGACATTTCCCGGGACGGCATGCTGTCCGGCCCGAACTTCGAAGCGACGGCCAGGCTCATCACCGAAACCGGACTCGACGTCATCCTCTCCGGAGGCGTAGGCGCGCCGGAGCATGTGCGCCGGGCCAAGGAGATCGGTGCGGCCGGGGCGATCGTCGGCAAAGCGATTTACACGGGGGCGGTGGATTTAAAAGACGCCATCGCCCTGGGAGGGCAAGATGCTGACCTGTAGAGTGATCCCCTGCCTGGACGTGCGGGATGGCAGGGTTGTAAAGGGCGTGAACTTCGTCAACATCCGCGACGCCGGCGACCCGGTGGAGGTCGCCCGCATGTACAACGAGGCGGGGGCCGACGAGCTTACATTCCTCGATATTACTGCCTCGTCGGACAAGCGCGACATCATCCTTGACGTGGTAGCCCGCACCGCCGACCAGGTGTTCATTCCGCTCACCGTGGGCGGCGGCATCCGCACCCTCGATGACTTCCGGCGCATCCTGAAGGCCGGAGCGGACAAGATATCGGTAAACTCCGCCGCTTTGAAGGATCCGCGACTCATTTCCGACGCGGCGTGGCGCTTCGGCACCCAGTGCGTGGTGGTGGCCATCGACGCCAAGCGCCGGCCTGACGGGAGGTGGGAGTGCTACCTCAATGGCGGGCGGGTGCCCACCGGCAAAGACGCTGTGGAGTGGGCCATCGAAGCCGAGCGGCTGGGGGCGGGGGAGATTCTGCTGACCAGCATGGACACCGACGGCACCAAGGCCGGCTACGACGTCGGGCTCACCCGCGCCGTCAGCGACGCGGTCAACATCCCGGTCATCGCCTCCGGCGGGGCCGGCACGCTGGAACACTTTGCCGATGTGGTGCAGCAAGCCCACGCCGACGCCGTGCTGGCGGCGTCGCTCTTCCACTACAAGGAACTGGAAATCAACGCGGTGAAGCGCTACCTGAAGGAGCGCGGCATCCCGGTCAGAATGCAGGAGGGAACCACATGCAACTGGTAGGAACGCTCAAGGACATCCGCTTCAATGAGAAGGGCCTGGTGCCCGCCGTGGCACAGGACGTGGCCACCGGCGCGGTGCTGATGGTGGCATACATGAACGCCGAATCGGTGCAGGAGACCATCCGCACCGGGCAGGCCACCTATTACAGCCGCAGCCGTGAAAAGCTGTGGCGCAAGGGCGAAACCTCCGGCCATGTGCAGACCGTGCGGGAAATGGTGCTGGACTGTGACGGCGACACCATCCTCCTCAAGGTCGAGCAGAACGGCCCGGCCTGCCACACCAATTCCTATTCGTGCTTCCACCAGCCGCTGGCCCGTGCAGAAGGCCCCGCCCGCCCCGGGTTTGAGGCCCTGAGCCGTGAGTTTGCCACCATTCTTGACCGCAAGGAGCACCCCAAGGAGGGGTCCTACACCAATTACCTCTTTGACAAGGGGGTGGAGAAGATCTGCAAGAAGGTGGGCGAGGAGTCGTCGGAGGTCATCATCGCCGCGATGAAGGGCAGTAACGAGGAGATGCGCTACGAGGTTGCCGACCTCCTCTACCACACGATGGTACTCATGGCCAACCAGGGCCTCTCGTGGGAGGACGTGCTGGCCGAGGTGGCCGCGCGCAAGTAGTCACAACCCAACAAAGCAACAAACACAAGCCAAACGGGTGTGCCGTACAGGGAACTGTTGCGGCATGCCCGTTCTTTATGCTCTCATAGAAAATTCCGGTTTTGTGGGGCTAACCGACATGCGAAGCGATGTGCCGGCCACAATTTCCGGCCCTCTGCTTCGATATGGGGCAAGTAATTTCGTAGTACCGATTTGATTTTTGATGCCAGTTCATCAATGCAGCCGCACGTAAGTGCTTTGAACACCCGCTCCCTGCAAGCGCAGCAACTTGCCATAGTACTCATAGTGTCTTCGGGTAAAAGACATAGCTCCGGGTGGTTTGCTTGCACGTTACTGCCCCGGGGGCGCCCAGGTGGCCCAGGGCCCATTGGGTTGGATGACTGACGAATCGCTCACCGATACCTTGACCGAGAGTACCTGCCCAACCCCCACAAAGTGCAGCGCGTCGGTCGCCACCAGCCACGTCGTGGTGGCCGGGTACTTGGGGCCGTCCATCGGCTCCACCATCATCTCTAGATGGAAGAGCACCTTGCCCCCCTCACCAGGCACCCCCTTGGCGTCGGTGATGCGCGCGCGGGCCAGGGCAAACCCACCCCGGCGACGCAGAGGGCTGGCAGGGGATTCATTCAGCTGGTCGAACTTGCGCCGCTGCACCCGCGTGGATGCGAAGAGGATCAGCGTTAGTGCCAGGATAAGCACCACCGGCCAAAAGGATTGCAATCGTTCCATCGTCACCCCGCCTTTTCTTCTCACCACTCTACCATCCTTTTCCTCTTCCAACAAGTTCTGGTGTGTTTTTTCGAAGGGATGTTCATACTAATCCAGACATTTGCAGGAAAGGGGAAACGAGGTGCGCTGGGTCTGGTTGTGGGTGCTGGCGGGGGGGGTGGCGGCAGCGGTGGCGGCACTGGTGCTCTTTGGGCGGCTGCGCTTCTCCCTGTGCCTGGCGGTGGAGCGGGGCGGCCTGTGGCTGCGTATTCGCACCGCGCTGGGCCCGCTGGCGATGGTGGAGCTGCAATTTCGATGGCAGCCAGGCCGGGCGGCACGTCTGTGGCTGCGGGGGCCGGTGGGCCGCCTGCGCCCCTTGCCGCCGCCCCCCTGGGTGGACTTGTGGAATCAGCGTGGCACCAACCTGCCGCTGTCGGCAGCGCAGGGAAGGCAGCTCCTCGATCTGCTGACGGTGGAGCAGTTTTCCGTTCGCGCACGGCTGGGCGTGCAGGACGACGCCGCGGCGACGGCCCTGCTGTGCGGGGCGCTCAACGCCCTGCTGCTGGCGCTGGACGCGGTGCTGCTGACCCGCGGGGCGCTGCCCTTCGAACGTCACGTTGATGTTCTGCCTGATTTTTCCAAACGGCGTTGTTCGGTGCGTCTGCGGTGCATAGCCACACTGCAAATCAGACATAGTATCCCTGTGGCGTTGGAAAGCCTGACAGGGAGGAAACACAATGAACGGTCATCCGATCGAAAACATGATGGAAACCACATTGGAGAACATACGCAACATGGTTGACGTCAACACCATCGTGGGCGACACGGTGGTGATGGGCGACGGCACTGTTATTATCCCCATCTCCAAGGTGAGCTTTGGGTTTGTGGCCGGCGGCGGGGAGTATGGCAGCGGCCAGGGGCAGCAGCAGGGCGGCCAGGGGCAGGGTGGGGCCTACCCCTTTGCCGGGGGAACGGGCGCAGGTGTGTCCATCTGCCCAATGGCCTTCCTGGTGGTGAGCGAGGGAGAGGTGAACCTGCTGCCGGTGCAGTTTAACAACACCTATGAGCGGGTGATTGAGAGGATCCCCGACCTACTGTGCCAGGTGCGGGATGCATTCCGCAGCAAGGAGCACAGCCATGGGAACGCCGCGGAGGGACGGGGGCGCAGCCGTCCGTTCATGCACCAGGGAGAGACCCGGGACGGTACGGCCGACATCCCGAATGGCGCACAGGACCCCAATGTGCGACCGCCGAAAGACGAACTATGAAAGGGAAGGCAATTGCGGCGGCGCTGTTGGCGGCGCTGCTGCTTTTCGGGTATAATGGTGTTGCCCAGGCGGCCCCGGTGCGGAAGGTGACCGCCAGGGCCGCTTGTGTGCTGGAACAGACCAGCCGGCGCGTGCTCTTTGAGCAGAACGCCCATGAGCGCCTGCCCATGGCAAGCTGCACCAAGATCATGACGGCGCTGGTGGCGCTGGAGCATGGCAAGCTCACCGACACGGTGAAGGTGAGCGCCCGGGCCGCCGGGGTGGAGGGCTCCTCCATCTACCTCAAGCAGGGTGAGGAGCTGACGCTGGAGGATCTGCTCTATGGGCTCATGCTG
>JAEYRA010000107.1 GCA_023409755.1 Bacillota bacterium | reverse complement strand
CCAGCAGAAAATGATCGGTGTCCCAGGAAGCGGCGATCCAGGTGATGGGCGCAAAGTTGGGGCTGCCGTCCTCGTTGGTGGTGCCGATAAGGAACGTGGGCTGCACGCAGCAGGACTGGAACGCGGGCGATGAGACGCGATTCATGCGCAATATCCTCCATTGGAAACAAATGTTCTTATTGTCTGCCATTGTAACGCTTTTTCGGGACGCTGGCAAGTCGGACGGGTAGCTACAACCTTATCAGCATGGTCATAATGCATGTATTTCTATAATGGCTTAATTGCCTTTGTTGTAATCACTGTGTCTATAATTGATGTTAGCAAATCGTTTTCAAAGCTGGATTCAATGAATCCTCCTATAAGAAACCCTGCCTTAATCTGTCCACCGATTTGACTTTCAAGTGAATGCCCAAACTCTAGAGGCTCGTTGTTGGATATGTAGTCACTTAAACGTTCTTTGGGTAATTGGTTCATGTCCGAATACGGTATTTTGTAGCGTACAACTAATTCTTTGCTATGATTCCACTTATCTATATCAAAAAGGTAGTTGATAGGATTCCAGAACGTTGCAATCAAGACGCCTTCACTTTTTAATACCCTGTAACACTCTTTCCAAACACTTTGCACTTCATCGACAAAATGATTTGAAATTGGTTGTATGATAATATCAAAAGAACTGTCAGAAAAAGCTGAAAGATCACGCATATCACCCTGTTCAAGATGAATCAATAGATTATTATTTTTTGCCACGATTTCATCTTGGTGAAGTTGTGCAGGAGAATTATCAAATACAGTAACATTCGAACCTGCGGCCGCCAAGATTGGACCTTGTTGACCTCCACCGGATGCTAAGCACAATATGTCTTTGTTTCTTACGTCCCCAAGCCATTCATACGGTATAGACAGAAACAACGACCATTCACCATTCCGAGCTTCTTCTATATCATCTATTGAAACTGGAATTGTTGCGTCATTTCCATTTTCAACTTCACAATTCCATGCTTTTTGATTGTGCTTAACAATGTCCATCAAACACCCTCCATGAATGTCATAAGTCCTGTGAACACTAGTGGCAATTCAGATCGCATTATTGATATTATTATATAATGCAAAATGCATATAAAGCAATCATGGCAATCTGCATTAAGTACGAGCTAGATTGATTCAGCCCTTGCATAATGACATTGATGGTCACCCGGCCTCTCATACTGTCAGTAAACCCTGCATGAGAAATTGAGCATTGAACCGACCGCCGATTCATTCGGCGGGAGGAACCCAAAAAATAGCATAAACACCGCAGCGCACCCGCCCGCAGGCGAAACCGTTCCTTCGGAAAAGCTGGAATGAGCGCCATATACCAAGAAATCGCCCGGCGGCGTGTACGCCGGGCGATCTTGTGTAGCTAGAACAAGCCGTCCTACTCGACAAGGCGCAAGCGCCTTGTCGACGTGTCATTCGTAGCGTAAAGCCTCAATGGGCCGCAGTTTCGACGCCCGGTTGGCCGGGTAGCTGCCAAACACCACACCAACAGCCATGGAGAAGCCGATGGCGAGGATTGCCGTGACCGGCTGCAGGCCGGCGGTCAGCCCCATGAGGCTGCCCATGACGGCCACGCCGGCTGTGGCCAGCCCCAGGCCGATGAGCCCGCCGATGAGGGAGATGACCAGCGCCTCAATGAGGAACTGAGAGAGGATGTCGCTGCGCTGGGCACCGATGGCCTTGCGAATGCCGATCTCCCGCGTGCGCTCGCTCACCGACACCAGCATGATGTTCATGATGCCGATGCCCCCAACGAGCAGCGAGATGCCGGCAATGCCGCCGAGCATCGCCGTGAGCGTGCCGGTGACGGTGGACAGCGCGTCCAGGATGTCGGACTGGTTGAACACCCGGTAGTCGTCCTCGTCGCTGAAGCGGTGGGAGAGGAACTGCAGTAAGCTGCTCTGGGCCTCGTTCACCGTGTCGGCGGAGGTGGTGGACACGAAGAACTGGCTGATCTTCGTGCTCTGCAGCAGGCGCTGTGCCGTGGTGAAGGGAATGACGACCCGGTTGTCGTTGGACATGCCGGCGGCGCTGCCCTTCTCAGTCAGCACGCCCACGATGGTAAACTGCCGCCCCAGTAGGGTGACGCTTTGGCCCACCACGTCCCGCGTGCCGAAGAGTTCGTCGCACACCTCGGTGCCGATGACCGCCACTGCGCTGCGGTGGTCAAGGTCGGACTGGGTGACTTGCCGGCCGGCAGCCAGCGACAGGGAGCGGATGGCCAGGTAATCGGGGGTCACGCCCTCAATGCTGGTGGCGTAAGTCTCAGAGCCAGCCTTGGCGTTGGCGGTCTTGCCCACCAGCGGCGATACCCCGGCAATGCCATTCTGTCCCTTCATGCCCGTCAGGTCATCCAGCGTCATCTCGTAGGGTTTCTTGGCGGTGATGCTGACCATCAGCATGTTGGAGCCCAACCCCTGAATCTGGGAGGTGACCGAATCGGTAGCGGCCTGCCCCACGGAGATGAGCATGCTCACGGCGAACACGCCGATGATGATGCCCAGCATCGTGAGGAACGAGCGCATCTTGTTGTGGGCCAGGGCCTTGAAGGCCATGGAGACGGCCTGCAGGAACTTCATGACAGAGCCACCTCCCTTGGGGCGGCGCTGTCCTCGGTCAGCTGCCCATCGGCGATGCGCACGGTACGCCCGGCCTGGGCGGCCACGTTGTTGTCGTGGGTGATGAGCACGACCGTGTTGCCGTCGGCGTGCAGGCCTTTCAGGATCTCCATGATCTCCCGGCCGGAGTGGCTGTCCAGGTTGCCGGTGGGTTCGTCGGCCAGCAGGATGGAAGGCCGGGTGCCCAGCGCCCGGGCGATGGCCACCCGCTGCTGCTGCCCGCCGGAAAGCTCCGCCGGACGGTGGTGGACGCGGTCACCCAGGCCCACCAGTTTCAGGGCATCGAGGGCGCGTTCCCGCCGTTCCCCGCTGCCCACACCCTGGTAGACCATCGGCAGTTCCACGTTCTCCAGTGCCGTCAATTTCGGCAGAAGGTTGAATTGCTGGAAGATGAAGCCGATTTTGCGGTTGCGCACGATGGCCAGCTGCCGTTCGCTGTAGGTCGTAATGTCCTGCCCGTCCAGGATGTACTGTCCTCCGTCGGGCAGGTCCAGGCAGCCGATGACGTTCATCAGCGTCGACTTGCCGCTGCCCGATGGCCCCACAATGGCCACGAACTCCCGCTCGGCAATGGAGAGGGACACGCCGTCCAGCGCCCGCACCTCCGTGTCGCCCATGCGGTAGGTTTTACGCACGTCTTTGAGTTCAATCGTCGCGCTCATCACTGGTCACTCCCGCTGGTGGCCGGGGCCATGCCGCCGCCCTGCCCGCCAAAATACTGGGCAATGCCCTCGCCCTGGGTCAGCGGTACCGCCACGGTGTCGCCCTCGGCAAGCCCGGTCAGTATCTCAACCTGGCTGTCGTTGATAAGGCCGGTTGTCACCTCGATTTTTTCACGCTCCTGGCCCTCGGCGGGTTTCGCGTCGCCCGTCACACCCAGGTCGCCGGGCAGCGTGCCCCACACATAGGTCTTCCCCTGTTCGTTCACCAGTGCCTCCACCGGCACCAGCAGGGTGCTTTTGCTTTCCTTCGTCAGGATGTCAGCCGCGGCCGTCATCGTGGCCAACGCGCCAGCGGGGGCGTCCACCGTCAGCGTCACGTCATAGGTCGTGATGTCGTTGGCCTTGACACCCAGGGGCGAAATGCGGGTGACCGTGGCAGTGGCGGTCTGGCCCGGCAGGGCGTCTATGGTCACCGTGGCCGTCTGCCCCACGGCGATGGAGGGCACATCCAGTTCGTCAGCGGCAATCACCAGTTGGAAGCCCGACACGTCCTGCACCGTGCAGAGCGCCATGCCGTCGGTCACTGCGTCGCCCTCCTTTACTGTGAGACCGGACACCACGCCGTCGCACGGCGCGGTGATGGTCAGCGCGGCTAGGTCGGCGTAGGCGTCGTCCAGGTCATCCTGCAGCTGCTGGCGTTTCACCAACTGGGCTTCGTAGCTGGCGTTCAGCACGGCGCCATCCAGCCGCACCAGCCGCTTGCCGGCCTTCACCTCGTCGCCCACCTCCACATACACGCGGTCCACCGTGCCAGAGTAGGCGGTGATGAGCAGGGGCCGGTTGACGGCGAGCTTGCCCTCGCCCAGCGCCGTGCCGTCCTCGGCCACCACCTGGGCGGCCTTACCCGCGGCGAGGCTGTCATCCTCGATGAGCACAACGGCCGTTTTGTTCGTTCCATCGGGTACGTCCTGCACAAAGCCGTCGACCGACTTCTTGCCAATCTTCACGTTCACCGGCTGGCCGGGCTCCACCGCGACACCGGCGGCGGGGGTGAACTCCACCTTCATCCGCCCGTCGGTGGAGAGCAGCAGCAGCGCCTGGTCGGCACTCATGGCCCTCTGCACGTCCTCGCCCTCGGCGGTGAACACGGCTTTGACCCGCCCCTTGACGGGCGCGGTGAGTGTTTTACTGCCCGTGCCGGCCATGGTGGCAGCCACGGTGGCATCCTGGGTCACGATTTGCTCCTTCAGGTCCGCAATCGTGTCCTCGAGGACATCGTCCTTCAGCACGGCAATGGGTTGTCCTTTCACCACCGTGTCGCCGTCCTCCACCAGCACGGCCTGCGCCTTACCTGTGGCAGAGGCGTGGACGTTCTGGGTGTCAATGGGCTCCAGTGCGCCGGAGCCATGCACCGTCACCTGCAGGTCGCCGCGCACCACGTCCACGGCCTTGTATTGCTGGCCGGTCGCCGCGCTGCCTCTCGGCCGCAGCGCCAGCGCAGCCGCCGCCACAACGGCCACCGCCAACACGGCGATGACCACTCGTCTCATCGTTCTTTTTTTCATCAAAACCTCCAACTATGCAAAGAACCTTGGCCGCGGACAGCCCCGCGGACGTTCAGTTCTCAGACTACTGGTTTATTATGAACAAACTGTGAACCCGTCATGAAACGTTGCTCAAACCATATGTCTGCCAAATGTTTATTATACAATAGGAACGAGGGTCTCTGAC
>JAEYRA010000065.1 GCA_023409755.1 Bacillota bacterium | reverse complement strand
TGAATCGCGTTTGTCTTTCTCACTCTTCTTGCTCTATTCGGTTTTCAAGGTGCGCCTTGTCGCACGGGCGACAGTTTTGTATTATACCGTCCCAACCGCTGTTTGTCAACCGACATTTGATTATTTCATTTGTCAGTCTCTGTCAGTTGGCCTCGCCGGTTCGGCCGGCAAGGGGTTATATTACACGGTTCGGAGGCTGGTGTCAAGAACAAAATCCGCATATTTCGACAAAAAAGAGTCCCCCATGACGGAGGACTCTTTTGAGTTGGTGTCTAGAACAACGTTGCCAACAACAAAATGAAGAACAACGCTGCAAGCAAAAGAGCGAGAGCACGGAACAAAAACAACATCCGACCGGTGTTAAAGCTACTGAACAAGCCATTCATCTTTGCCCAGTCCACCAATGAACCTGCAAACACGGCTGCCAGCACGAACAAGAGCGTGATCACCAGCAGCACAATGGCGCCGACCCAAGGAATCGTCGCCTTCACCCCACCCGCCAGCTTGTGAAACTGGAAAGCCTGGGTCATGAGGGTATAATCCGAGGCCGACAGCTCCACGCCCCAGTTGGCGGAGACGCTTACCGGCGCGTTGTCCTGGTCGAGCGTGACATGAGCCACGCGCTTGTCACCAAGCGTGACGGTGGCCTCGCGCCCTTTCACCGTGGCAAATGCGGTGTCGTTGAGCCCAATGGTGGCCACGCCCTTTGCTTGCGCCCAAGACCATGTGTTGGTACCCTCGGTGTACAGCAGTGTGCCATCGCCGGAGCGCTGCACCTGATCCGGCAGCGCCGAGCATCCAGCTGCCAACGGTACCAACAGGCATAACAGCAACAGTAATATGGTCCATCCTTTGCGGTACGTCATCACGCAACGATCCCTCCTCGGTATCCATGTCCTTACACATTACTTCGTCTTTGGTTCTTATGTATTATATTGTATCATATTGCGTTTGGTAGTGGAAAGTCCCTCCCGGCAGAAGATAACAGCTTTCTCGTTATGAACCATTTCAAGTAAAATACACTACTGATAACTCACAATAATCATTTGTGTTATACGAACATCTGTGCTATTCTTGTGGCAACAGAGGTGGTTACCATGGATTTGACTGACAAGCTCGCCATACTTGGCGAATCAGCAAAATACGATGTTTCCTGCTCCTCCAGCGGTTCTGGCAGCAGAAAGGGTTCTTTTGGCAGCACGGCAGCGCCGGGCATTTGCCACGCCTGGTCTGGCGATGGCCGCTGCGTGTCGCTGCTGAAGATACTGATGACCAACAAATGCATGTACCGGTGCGAATACTGCGCTGTGAACGCCAACCGTGACCTGCCGCGCACGGAGCTCACCCCCGCTGAGATTGCTGACCTGACCGAATCCTTTTACCGGCGAAACTACATTGAGGGATTGTTCCTCAGTTCCGGCATCGTAAGGAGCCCCGACCACACAATGGAGCAGATGGTGACAGCCATTGAGCTGCTTCGTAACAGAGGATTCGGCGGGTACATCCACGTTAAGGGCATTCCCGGTGCCAGCCGGGCCCTGCTGGAGCGTGCCGGTCGCCTGGCCGACCGTGTCAGCGTCAACATCGAGCTGCCCAGCGAAAAGAGTCTGAAGTTCCTCGCCCCGGACAAGTCTGCTGAGACCATCTTGAGGCCCATGGGGTTGTTGAGCGGGCTCATTGAGGCCGGCGCGGAGGAAGCCAAAGTTCTGAGGCACGCGCCGTCTTTCGCCCCGGCAGGGCAATCCACCCAGCTTATCGTCGGCGCGTCGCCCGAGCAGGATCTGACCATACTCAAGCTATCCGAAGCACTATATAAGAAATATAGGCTAAAGCGTGTATACTATTCGGCCTTCATGCCAGTGGCACCAACGCCCAAGCTGCCCGACCTGCGGGAACCACCACTGCTGCGTGAACACCGGCTGTATCAGGCCGATTGGCTGCTGCGCTTCTATGGCTTCCAGGCCAACGAAATCCTGGAAGCCCAGGAGCCCGACCTGGATCTGGCCCTGGACCCGAAAAGCGCCTGGGCCCTGCGCCACCCGGAGTACTTCCCGGTGGACCTGGCGACGGCCCCGATGGAAGCGCTGCTGCGGGTGCCGGGGATTGGACAGGTATCGGCAACACGGCTGGTGCAGGCGCGGCGCTTTGGCGGGCTGTCTTTTACCGATGTACGTAAAGCTGGCGTAGTGATGAAACGCGCGTGCTATTTCATCACCTGCCGAGGTGGTTTCCTGCCGGAGATCCGCCTGTCGCCCAGCCAACTTCGCATGCGGCTGATGCCACTCTCCCGCGTGCCGCAGATCACCGGGGGCACCCAGCTTTCCCTATTTGACAATGCTTCACCCGACGCTTATCGGGCACTGAGCCAGTGAGGGCCATCATGGACACGATTTACGTCACCGACGGCAGTTGGGAAGGACTACTCTCCGCCGTGTATGACAGCTGGTATCAGAGGGAGGACAACGTTCTGAACATCCTTCCTGCCCTGCCCACGCAGCCTGATTTCCTCATCACCTACAAGACCATCCGCACCAACGAAGCCAAGGCCGAGAAGGTGTTCGAGGCGATGGAGACGAAACTATCCAGTCAGTCTTCCCAGCGGGTAATGCTCTGCTGGTATTCGGAGGAGCACGAGGCCGGCCGGAACATCCTCAACTACTTGCGGTTGGGCTTTGCCACCGGCCCCACGGTGGATGAGATGGTACTGCACCGCTTTGTGCGTCCCGTGCACGATGCTGCTGACCGCGTGGCCTTTGAAGCCCACCGGATGAAGGGCCTGCTGCGCTTCCACCGCACCAAACAGAGGCAATACTGTTCGGTTATTGAACCTGATTTCTACATCTTGCCGCTGCTGGCGGAGCACTTTGCAGACCGCATGCCCGACGTCCCCTGGCTCATCCATGACAAGGGACGGCAGATCAGCGCGGCGTATGAGAATGGACAGTGGACACTGGTGGCCGGGCGGCTGGTGGACACGGTGCAAGCCCACGACAGCGAGGACGAAACCCAGGAGATGTGGCGGCGTTACTTCGACGCCATGGCAATTGAGGGGCGGATGAACCCGGCGCTGCAACGCCGCTTCATGCCCCGGCGCTACTGGAAGCACCTGGTGGAGAACCCCACCGGTGCGCTGGCCAAGGCCTTGCAGCGGGGTTGAAGGACCTACCGCCCAACTGATGCGAGGTTCAGCACATCCGTACACCCGCCAGCAAGAATCCCCGACCCTGCGTGTCTCCAGTCCGATGAGTTATTGCATTATCCATGGCCAATTATGCGACTTCTCCACTGCTGTCCCTCCATCACTTTCCCCACCTCTTTGCCATGCAAGTTCGATCCAAGTGTCTGCATATTTATTCATTTTATTGTTGACTTTATTCTTGGTCACTGGTATACTGACGCCGAGAGAATGAACAGGAGGAGTCTGAGATGAAGAAATTTGCATCGCTTGCCCTGGCCGCGGCACTGTTGGCCACCCTGCTGACCGGCTGCGGTTCCAGTACTGATTCACTGGCCAAGATCAAGAAGGCCGGCAAGATCGTTTGGGGCACCAACGCCCAGTTTGTGCCTTTTGAAACCAACGTGAACGGCACCGTGGTTGGTGTGGATGCCGACATTGCTGCCAAGGTGGCGGAGCGCATCGGCGTGGAGCTCGTGGTCTCCGACATGGAGTTTGACTCCCTGCCCGCGGCACTGGCCTCCGGCAAGATCGACTTCATCGGCGCCGGCTTCACCAAGAACGAAGAGCGCGCCAAGACCATGGACTTCTCGAGTGAATACTTCACCGCCCGTCAGGTCGTCATCGTGAAGGCTGACAACACCGCCATCGCTTCTGCCGATGACCTGAAAGGGAAAATCTTGGGTGCCCAGAACGGCACCACCGGTGACCTGTATGTCGCCAGCGAAGTGGAAGGCGCCACCGTACAGCGCTATGACAACATTGCCTTGGCTGCCCAGGACCTGAAGAACGGCAAGGTGGACGCCGTCATCGCTGACGATGTACCCGCTCAGATCATCGTGGGTCAGGTGGATGGCCTGAAGATTGCCGATGTACAGCCCTACGACGATGAGAAGTATGCTTTGGCCGTGCGCAAGGGCGACGCCGCTCTGCTGGTTGAAATCAACGCCGTCATTGACGACATGGTCGCCAAAGGCGAGATCGACACCCTGGTCAAAAAGTATTCGGTCGGCGAATAACCACCAGCCAATATAGATTTGAGCGGGACTTCGGTCTCGCTCAAATTCTGTTTTCAGTAACCGTACACCGGGAGGGCTCATGGGCATCATTCAGGCGTTATCCGACGCCATATACACCAACCTCATCCGCGAGGATCGCTATCTGCTATTTCTAAAGGGTCTGAGCCTGACGATGCAGGTGACGATCTACGCCGTACTCATCGGCGTAGCCATCGGCATGTTGGTCGCAGTGGCGCGCATTCTCAAGCTTCGCGGGCTGGAGCGCGTCGCCAAGCTCTACGTCGATATTATCCGCGGCACGCCAGTCGTCGTGCAGCTCATCATCATTTACTATGCCATCCTCGGCAGCAGCAGTTGGCCCAAGGTGCTGGTTGCCGCTATTGCTTTCGGCATCAACAGCGGTGCGTATGTGTCCGAGCTCATCCGTGCGGGCATCCTTGCAGTGGACCGGGGGCAACTGGAAGCCGCCCGGTCACTGGGGCTCTCCTACTTCCAGTCCATGCGGTTCGTCGTAATCCCCCAGGCCATCAAGAACATACTGCCAGCACTGGTGAGCGAAGCCATCGTGCTCATCAAGGAAACGGCGGTCTGCGGCTACATCGCGCTCGATGACCTGACCCGTGCGGGGAACATCATCCGCGGGCGGACGTTTGACCCGTACACGCCGTTTATCCTGGTGGCCCTGATCTATCTGTACGTGACGTCGCTGCTGTCGATCTTCGCCGGCAAGCTGGAATGGAGGTTGAGACGCGGTGATTAAGGTGGAGAATCTGCACAAGACCTTTGGTGACCTGGAGGTTCTCAAGGGTGTCTGGGCGGAGATCGGCAAGAGCGAGGTGGTCTGCGTCATTGGTGCCAGCGGCTCGGGCAAGAGCACCTTCCTGCGGTGCCTGAACCTGCTCGAAGAGCCGACCGACGGGAAAATCTATATTGAGGGCATCGAACTCTTGGAGCACCGCAAGGAAATCGACCGTCTGCGGCAGAAAGTTGGCATGGTGTTCCAACAGTTCAACCTGTTCCCCAACCACACAGTGCTTGGCAACATCATGCTGGCACCGGTACAGACCGGCAAACTCAACCGCACCCAAGCCGAGGCAAAAGGCCGGGAGCTGTTGGCACGTGTGGGCCTGTCCGACAAAGTGGATGAGTATCCGGCGCGGCTCTCCGGCGGCCAGAAGCAGCGGGTGGCCATCGCCCGCGCGCTGGCGATGGACCCGGACATCATGCTTTTTGATGAACCGACATCCGCATTGGACCCCGAAATGGTGGGCGAGGTGCTAGGCGTCATGAAGCAGCTGGCTGCCGATGGCATGACGATGGTCATCGTCACCCACGAGATGGGCTTTGCCCGCGAGGTCGCCCACCGCGTCCTCTTCATGGATGAGGGGGTCATTGCCGAAGACGGACCGCCGGAGCAGATCTTCACCAACCCTCAAAGGCTCCGCACCCGTGAATTCCTGTCCAAGGTTCTGTAGGAGGAAGCAATGCAATCCGCTTTGATCGTATACATCGGACTCACCGTGTTGCTGGCGGTTCCCATCGTTTGGTTCGGCGTGAAGCGCCTGCTGGACCGGAAGGCAAAGCAACCGCAGCGCATCGGCATGACAGTGCTGGCAGCCGCGCTGCTGATGGCTCTGATCGCGCTGAGTACCACGCTCTATCAGTTCACCCTGCGGAGCCAACCCCTGCTCGTCATCGACCGGTTCGCCACCCTATGCCAGGGAGGTGCCACCCGCGACGCCCTGGTGAACGACGGTCTGCTGGCTGCTGACGCCAACGACCTGAGTGATGTGCAGACAGCGTTGCGGGCAGGCGACCCGATGGTGCGCCTCTCCAAACCGGATGAGGACAGCGAAACCTACAACCTGCTGGTGAGCGAAGAGGGCCCCACCGTCATTCAAGTCACATTGCAGCCTTCGGGGAACTACTACTATGCTGTGTCTCAGGTCACCCTGCTGCCACAGGCCGACGCGGCGACTGCCGTGCAGGAGCAGACGTTTACGGAAGTCAACTGAGCCTCTCACACAAGACAAACAGCACGGACACTGTCCGTGCTGTCTTCTTTTACCGATTACCCAATCGTCTGTACGTCAATGGCTGTCAGCTCCGGTTGAGTGCCCCAGCCCGAAACGCTTTGTAGAACTCCACCGCCCACCAGTGTGGTTGGGTTCGAATCCCCAGCCCGCAGAGCTTGTCGAGGGCCTTGCCAACTCCCTTTTTACGGATGAACTCGCGCATCCGCTGGGAGGAAGGATCGTCCGCGTCATCCCACAGGAACACGGCCGCCAATGCCGCGCTGAGATAAACCGGCTTTCCCTTCTGCTTGAGGCTCCGATGGATGGCCTGCACCAGGGGCCCATTGCGGTCGATCAGGTCAAGAGGATCGCGGCAGAGCGACGCACACTCCTGGTCAAAGGCAGCCCCCCTGCGCCGTG
>JAEYRA010000017.1 GCA_023409755.1 Bacillota bacterium | reverse complement strand
CGCTTCAACTCTGCCACGTAGAGGTCTGCAGAATGCGAAGCGGGATTCCCTTCTTTCGCGCCGGTTCATGTTACGAGCACTCCACATAAATAACGGAATGCGTCTTTTCAGGTGAAGAATTTCCTATTTTGCATGAAACACATCCGTTATGCAAAATATACTGTTGTGGTAATATAGATTTTACATAAGCTTTTGTCCCTTTCCTACCGATGCAGTCAATCAATAGGAAGGAAGGAACGCCATGACTTCAAAGGAACGGATACGTGCAGCGCTCTCCCACAGACAGACGGACAAGGTTCCATCCACCATGCAGTGCGTAGACACGGCATGGGAAAAGCTCCGAAGTCATTTCGGCGTGCAAACCAACGAGGAGGTCATGGGGCTTCTCGACATTGATACGCGCATCATGGATCTCCCGCCCTATATCGGCCCGCCCCATCCGGATACTGTCAACAGCAAAGGGGAGACGGTGCACACCCATCCCTTCGGCTACGAGTACATCGAAAAGTGGAACGGGGTGGAGTACAACTGGCACATCACCGATAAGCCCTACAATAAAATGAAGACCATGGATGATTTCAACGCCTTTGACGGCTGGGTTGATCCGGATATGTACGACTATGCTGCCGTCCGCAAATTCTGCGATACATACCCCGATAAAGCCATCCGCATCGGCTGGCCTGGCCCCTATCAGGTGTTCACACTGATGTACGACCAGGAGGAGTTCTACGTCAGAATGATCGAGGATCCGGAGCTTATTAAGGCGATGCTGAACCGTTACTGCGATTCCAGCCTGGAGGTGTACGAGCGCATGTTCCGCGCCTCCGACGACCGGATTGACATCCTGCGCTGCTGCGACGACTATGGCACGCAGCGTGGCATGCTGTTCAATCCCGCCATGTGGGACGACTTCTTTGCGGAAAACACCCGGCGCTTTGCAGCGCTGGCGCATCAACACAACTGTTTCTATATGCAGCATTCCTGCGGTGCCATTCGCAACATCATTCCGAACCTCATTGCCTGCGGCGTGGACGTGATTGAGCCGCTGCAGAAGGTGCCGGGGTTGGAGGTGGATGGGCTCAAACGTGACTTTGGCGATGTGCTTGCCTTCCAGGGAGGCGTAGATACGCAGGGAGTGCTGCCGCTGGGCACTCCGGACGAGGTGCGCGCCGAGACGACGCGAATCATCCGGGCGCTGCACAGGAACGGCGGTTATATTCTGGCGCCCAGTCAGGATTTTGAGGGCGATGTGCCTGTCGAAAACATACTGGCCATGTACGAAGCCGGGAAATCCTTTTTATAGGGAGGACACTTGGGTGGCGAAAAGCAGGCGCATACACGGCGCAGCCATAGACTACGATGTGCCCCATGATATCCTTTATGTGCCGTCCTATTCCCGGGACGATGGCATCTTGCTGTGCGTCAACCGGGCCGGAATCGTCAGCGCGACGCCACCCGACTTCCATATACGCAGGGACGATTCGTACCGGTACGGCGTGATCCACTGCATCATGGGGGGGAGCGGTTCGTTGCTCTTCCGGGACAGGGAGTACCCCGTTGGAAAGGGTCAACTCTTCCTGCTTCCCCCGGGGGAAGCTCATGAATACATGAGTTCCCCGGAAGCCCCCCTGGGTCTGTGTTGGGTGGAATTTTACGGCGGCAACAGTCCGGCCATCATTCGGCATATCTTGGGCGGCGATGTGGTCTTTGGGGGGGCCGCTTTCGACACCGTCCTGTCGCTGTGCACGCAAGTCATCCTACGGTTGGAAAAGCCGGGGCAAATCGCCGAGATCAGTGTGCTGCTGTATCAAATGCTCATGGAGCTGCTGGTAGCCTCCGGCGCGTTAGGCGGCGCGGCGGCGAAGCGGGAGGGATTTGCGGAGATCCTGGACTACATCGACCAAAACCTCGGCAGCCGGCTGACGATTGAAGCGCTGGCGGAGAAGTTCGGATATCATCCGACGTATTTCGCGCGTAAGTTTGCCGCTGACTTTGGTACGACTCCGGCTAAGTACATCCTGCGGCAGCGAATCATTCGCAGCTGCGAGCTGTTGCTGGGCACCAACAGGACGCTGGAGCAGATAGCCGGTGAAACCGGCTTTTATGATGCCAGCCACTTCATATCCAAATTTAAGGAGTCCGAGGGCGTGACGCCGCTGCGTTACCGCAGGCAGAACCACGGCCTTGCACCGCCTGCGGACCCAACGACAATCTCCGCGCCGGACAACTGGTGATCAACAGAAATGAAAGAGGTGCCAGCATGGCGAAGAAAAAAGTTGTCAATATCCACCGGCAGAACCCGCCCGACTGGTTTCAACAAAGCGACTTCGGGATCTTCATTCACTGGGGAATGGCTACGATTCCTGCCTATGCCCCGGTTGACGTACCGGACTATGGCCAGATGGCGGTGACGATGTCGCCTGAGGAAATGTTTACGAACATTCCCTATGTAGAGTGGTACCAGAACAGTCTGCGCATTGCCGGAAGCCCGGTGCAGAAGTATCATCGGGAGCACTACGGGGATCAACCGTACACCGAGTTTGCAGCAGAGTTCAGAGAGCGTGCCAAAAACGTGGATGTGGAGCACTGGATGGCGCTTTGCGCCCGAACGGGGGCCAAATATGTGGTGGCTGTCACCAAGCACCATGACGGCTTTGTGCTGTACGATACCAAGGTGAAAAACCCCAACATCGACAACTATCATTTTGACTTCGACTATATTGGCGACCTTGCCAGGGCCTGCCGGAAGAACGGGATGCGTTTTGGCGTGTACTACTCTTCGTTGCTGGACTGGACGTTTACCGATCGGCCCATCACCTCCGCCTCGGGGCTGTTGCTGAGCAACGACAACTCGCGGCGCTATATGGACTACTGCTACGCCCACTGGATGGAACTCATCGACCGCTATGAGCCCGATGTGCTGTGGAGCGACATCGGCTACCCCGCAGACAAGCGTTTGCCGGAGCTGTTCAAGTACTATTACTCCAAGGTGCCGGAAGGGGTCGTAAACGACCGCTGGGGGCAGTTTCCCAACTTCCTGCGCAATGCCATCGGCAGGGCAATCGTGGACAAGGCGGCAGCCAAGATTCTGAAGTCCGGCGCATCCGAGCCGCTTGATACGCCGTATTTCGATTACCGCACCATTGAGTACACCTCCAAGTGGAAGGATAACGGCCTGTATTTCGAAATGTGCCGGGGCATGGACAAATCCTTCGGCTACAACCAGTACAGCAGGCCGGAGGACTACATCACACCCGAAGAGGTAAAGGCCATCGTGGCGGAGATTTATCCCAAGAAAGGGCGCCTGCTGCTGAACTTCGGCCCGGACTCGTACGGCACAATCCCTCCGTTCCAAGAGCAAATTCTAAAGGAGCTGGAGGGCGCGTTCCATGGATGAAAAGCTGCGTAAATACATCTTCACTCAGGCTGTTGCATCCTTTGTCATCAACGCGATCATCAATGGGTTGATCATCTTCCTCCTTGCGTGGGGCAAGACGGTCTATACGACGGGCATGGTCAGCATCCTCATTACTTTTGCTGTCGATACCTTGATCACCTGTCCGATCCTGGGTTTGTTCGGCGCGGACGGCGCGGTCAAAAACCTGAAAAAGGAAAAGACGCTTTTCACCCTCCCGCCCGCCGCTGGGCTTGTCTGGCTCTCGGGGTGGATGGAAAAGCCAAAGCGTTGGGGGTTGCTGTTGGGCTTTACCGCCTTCCTGCTCGTCATTGGTCTGACAACGGCGGGCGTGTTCCTTTTCCAAGTTGAGACCCTGACCAAATGGGGTTACGTCCTCTACAAGGCCATATACACCGGGGCTTGGGGGGCGGGCTTCTCGGTGCTGTTCTTGAACGCGGCGCTGCGCAAATCGAAGGCGATGCTGGAAGCCGCTGTATAAAAAAACCTCACACGACAGGATGAGGCGTCGCAGCCTTGTCCTGTTTTGTTTTAAGAAACTGCCAGTTTGACTGGGGTTGCCATTCTCAAAACAGCAAGGCAGGATAAGCGGATGCCGTGCCCTGTGGTACACTGAAACCACCGCGCGGGAAAGAGGCGCTCCCCAATGGAACACGACGAAGCCGTTCAAACGGCGCTTGACTACATTGACGAGGTGTTGACCGAGCCGCTGTCCGTAGCGAAGATTGCCGGGCAGGTGGGCTATTCACCCTACCACTTCAGCCGGTCGTTTTCGCAGGCCGTCGGCATGCCGGTTATGGCTTATGTCACCTGGCGCAGGCTGCAGTTCGCACAGCACGCGCTGTCGCAGGGCGGCAAGGTCATCGACGCGGCGGTGGAATACGGGTTTGACACCCACGCCGGGTTCACCAAGGCCTTCAAGCGCTGTTTTGGGTACCCGCCGTCGTTGTGCTTCCTGCGCGTGAACACCCCGCAGCCCGACCGGGCAACGCCCGAAGCCCTGAAACGAAGATTTGGAGGAACCGCTATGACCCCACACATTCTGGAACTGTCGCCGTTTTCGGTCGTTGGCTATCCTGAGCGGCATAAGGCCCCCCACGTGAAGAACACGGCGGACGTTCCGTCGTACTGGAACACCATCAAGATGGACTGTGGCAGCCTGTTGACCAAACTGCACGAAACCTTCCCCCATTCCAAGCACTTTGAGGTGTGCATGTGCTACGACGTCGACGAAGCGGCCGGCGAGTTCACCTATCTCATGGGCCGGGGCATAGACAACCCGGAGGATCTTGCCAACATGGTGTAGGAGATGACGCGTGTCGATGTGCCCGGCGGCTTGTATGCCATCTTCTCCACCCCGCCGGTTGAGGATTACATCGAGACCATTGAGGACACCTGGAATGAGATCTTCCGAAGCTGGCTGCCGACCTCGGAGTTCGAACTTGATGATACCCGCCCGGACTTCGAGTACTACGACCACCGGGACCATCGCTGGTACTTCGGCGGGAAGGTGCAGATGGACATTTGCATCCCCATCCGGCAGAAGGAGGAGGAAGCCCGCAAATCCAGGCTTCGGCTGCAGGAACAATGACAAAAAGCGCTTTGGAGGTTTCTCCAAAGCGCTTTTTCCTCCCATTTACAGTGTTGTCACCGTCTGGCCACCTCGAACAGGGGAGGGGAGAGATACACAACTCACCTTGGCCGCTATGGTATGTCCCAATATCGGTTCCACTGGTCACGCTCTTTTGCCAGCAGCGATTTGATGATTGGAAGAATGCTGCCCGCAAAGGTAATCGTTTGCTCATGAGACAAATAGATGATCCAGGTCAACTCCTGATCGAAATACACAGTCTCGCGGCCAGAGAAACTAAGATCCATGACACTAGTTTGGGCGCAATAAGGTGAATCACGACCATCGATACCTTCTCCATATCGGAACACAAGGGGATGGGTTTTCTGGAGTCTGGTCGCTATCGCCTCAAAATAGCTCCTCACGTGCCATTCCATAAGGAACAAAGTTTCCTTCTCGGTGGCATTGCATAATGGATCCCAATACCACGTTCTAACGTAATCCCATTTGTCGGCCAGCTCCTTCTCGATGTTCTCCTTCTCTTCCCCGATGACGGTACGGTTGTAAGGCAGGTCCGGCGTCGGGCACGTCTCGTCCAAGGACAGCACAAACTCGACAAAGCGCTTTTTTTCGTCGTCGATGATCTTGCGCATCAGCGCATTCGGAGTATGGTTCACGTCGTCGCTTTGCAAGCGATTGACGAACGATGTGAGTGTCTGTGTACATTCGGCGGCGCTGTCAAAGTCAGCATCGATAGCCGTCTCAACCCAATATAGGAGCTTATCCATCACCAAACATCTGTAAGAATAAATCCCGGCACGACTGGTTTCGTACCGGTGTTCAAATTCCTTCGAGCGTTCCATGCAATATCGGCGTGCCGAATCCACAATGTTCTGATATATCACGGTTCCGAATCCTTTCGGGAAGTGTGTTTTCTATTGATAGTATAACACGATGTCAACCGTTATTGTGAACGGCACGGAGGAGAGGATAAGAAGAATCTGCCTCCTGTTGGAAGGCAGATTACTAAATTTTGGCTCGTTCTCTCTGGATTCGGCCCGCGTTACAGCGCCGTCACCCGGCTGACCACCCCAGCCCGCGTCTCCAAATCGTTGTGCAACTTCAGCCCCAGGCCCGGCGCGTCGCCCGGGTAAATGGAGCCGTTCTCAATGAAGAAGGGCGAGTCGGTGATCTCCGGGAAGGAGCGGTAGCTGGCGCGCACGGTCTCCATCTCGATGGCGTTGGGGGTGGCCAGGTTGAAATGGGCGCAGGCCTTGGTGAGCACCGGGCCGCCGCAGTTGTGGGTCGTCACCGGCACGCGGAAGGCGTCGGCGGCCGCGGCCACCTTGCGGCCCTCGGTCAGGCCGCCCGTCCAACTGAGGTCAATCATGGCGATGTCCGCCGCCCCGGCTTGGAGGAGCGGAATGTACTGCATGCGGGTGCAGAGCCGCTCGCTGGCCAGCAGCGGCACGGAAATCTTCTCGCGCAGGCGGCGCAGGTTCTCCACATCATCCACCAGCATGGGGTCCTCCAGCCACTTGATGTTGTACTCCTCACACGCCCGGGCGATGCGGATGGCACTGGGCAGGTTCCAAAGCCCATGACATTCCAGGCAGATCTCCATTTGGTCGCCCACAGCGTCGCGGATTTTCCGGAGTGGTGCCAACCCTGCCCGCAGGTCGTCGGCGGAGACGGCCTGCCCGTTGGTGCGGGCGGCGTAGGGATCCAGCGGCCAAATCTTCATGGCATGGATGCCGCTTGAAAGCAGGTCTTGGGCCAGGGTACCGGCGTCCTCCCGGAACCACTGGTCATCGGGCCGGCCGGTGATGCGTCCGTTGTGAGTGCCGCAGGTGTTGTAGAGGGTCACCCGCTCCCGCACGCGGCCTCCCAGCAGCGCCCACACGGGCTTGCCGCAGGCCTGGCCCAGCAGGTCCCACAGGGCCATGTCGAAGGCGCTCAGCGCACGCATCTCAGCCCCGGCCACGCCCTGCAGGTTCACCTTGCGGTAGAGCCGCTCCCAGAGGGCTTCGATGTCCCCGGCGTCCCGGCCCAGCACATCCGGCGCGCAGAAATCGTGCACCGCGCCAGCCACCACCGCCGGCCAGTTCGTCGATTCGCCCAGGCCGCTCAGGCCCTCGTCGGTGTCCACCCGCAGGAAGACGGACAGCGGGTACTCGGGAACCAGCATGGTGGTGAGCTTCGTGATCTTCATGACGTACCTCCCCAACTCGTGTGACCGGCGCGATGACCGGGCCAGATCGCACCCATCTTAGCACAGGCGGCGGGGTGGGACAAGGATACCGTAGCACGGCTTTCACCGGAGACGATGTTTGCCTCAAACGCCGTCGTGTCTGTGATGGCAGTCACTTGCCAGCCAGGGCTTTACCCGGTACGATACCACAAAGAACCTTTTTAGAAAGGAGCCCTCGATGCGGCACCTGACCAAGACCGCCGTTGTGTTGACCATACTTCTTCTGCTGGCCGGCTGTGCCACCCCGGTTCCGGCAAACACGTTGAAGCCGGTGGATGTGCCAGCGGCCCCCGCCACCAACGCACCGGTGTTGACCATCCCCAACCCCAGGGGGGAGGATGCCCTGACGATCTCCTTGGAAGGTGCATATAAAACCCTGCCGTTGAGTGAAGAGGATGCCGCTGGGCTGGAGCAACTGCTGGAGCCCTTTGCCCCGGTGGATTTCACCGCGTGGGAGAGTGCGACGGACAACCGCACCGCTGACGGTGAGTACCACCAGACCGGGCTGTGGCTGCGGTGGGGTACTTATGTGGACACGCGTGAGCACGCGATGCCTGCCGGTGACAAGGGCTACGCCCTGCTGGCCAATGACCGGGGGGAGTTGGCGCTCGCCGGGGAGGGAAACACCGGCGACGAGCAGACCGCGCTGGGGGAAACCCTGATGGAGCTGGCAGAGCAGCGGGCGGGCTGGCAGTACGTGCCCCGATCGGCAGTCACCGACCTGCGCAGCGCCCAGTATGAGACCTACAACGTCTGTACCAGCGGTGACAAGGACCTGGACGAGAGCCAGATTGCCACGTTGGAGGGGCTGCTGCGCGGGGCACAGTACACCGCTGCTCCGGAGGGTGCCTTTGAGCCCATCTGTGAGTTTGATGTGGTGAACGCCCAGGGAGACAGGGCAACGATCTATGTCGATGCCCATTCGGATCGGTTCCGGTTGGGGAGCAGCGTCTTCTGTGATTACGGCCCCGGGGGGGGTGTGGACAACCGGGAAGTGATCTTCTCCATGTTGGGGCTGCCGGACATGGAATAGCGGCCCTGTTGTGAACGCCATGCCGGGTGTGCTGTGGCATGCGCCTGTGGCGCGATGGGGCGTGCAGCGAAAAAAGTGTGGACGCGATGTAAAAAGGCCCGGAACACAGTTCCGGGCCTCTGTCTGAATCGTGGGCGTCGCCGCGGCGGCGGACACAAAAGCATTGCTGCTTACTCCCTCCGCAGCGCCTGCGCCAGTGCGCCTAGCTGCTCCAGTGCCCCGGCGTCCTGCAGGGCGGGCAGGTCGTCGGTGTGCAGGCTCACGGCTTCTCCCACTAGCGGCGCATTCATCAGCTTGAGCAGTGTGCGGGCGGTGGAGTGCGCCTTGGTGAGGTCGGTGCTGTCGCCACCGCCCACCAGGATGAGTCCACCACGCTTGGGTTTTAGGGCCATGGGGGCCCCGCGTTTGGCTATGGCCGTGTAGTAGGTTTGCAGGCGGCTGCCGAAGTTCAATAGCCCGCCGGTGATCTCGGAAAAGTACAGGGGCGAACCCAGCACCACCCCGTCGACTTCGTCCAGCAGCCGGTAGATGGCTTGGTAGCCATCCTGGAGAGCGCAGCCCTCGTGCTGCCAGCACCAGCGGCAGTCAATGCAGGGGCTAAACTGCGGGTCGTAGGCCTGCAGCAACACGGTTTCGCCGGGCAGGCCTTCGGCCAGCCGCGCCAGCAGCTCTGCCGTGTTGCCGTGGGGCCGGGGGGAGCCGTTCACCAGCAGTGTCTTCATGGTGTCTCCTTTAGGCGGGCCACCCAGAATGTCTCGTTGACGACGGGGTAGAAGCCCAGGCGGTAGTAAAACTCCTGCGAGGAGCCCACGACGGCGTATTGCGCGCCTAGCGCCCCGCAGCGGCGCACACCCTCCAGCACGGCGGCCCTGCCCAGACCGAGCTTGCGGAAATCGGGGTCGGTGGCCACCGGCTCCACCAGGGCGGCGGCGGTGCCCGGTTCGTACCACATGCCGCACAGCGATACGAAGTCGCCGTTGGGGGCGACGACCGCGATGTCCAGGCTGTGGTTCTTGTGGGGGCCGGCGAAGGACACGCGGCGTTCGGCCAGGTGCTCCTCGCCCTCGGGCGGTTCGCCGGGGTGGTTGAAACCCCGCCACAGCACGCGGTGCAGCGCCGCGGCGTCAACGCGCTCCTGCAGGCTCACCACCGAGAACCCCACTGGCAGGGTGTAGCTGGTGGCCTCCGGTGTGATGTCGATTCGTGCCAGCTGCTCTTTGTGCCCGGTGGCGTGCCATCCCCGGGCGCGTGCGGCCTGCTCGGCGGGCAGGTCGCCGTCGGCAAGGAGTGCCCGCACCCGGCCCTCGTTGTCGGTTAGGTGCTCCCGGACGTAGTCGAGCATCTCCGGTTTCAGGCGTTCGTACCCCGGTGCCACGGGCAGCCACGCCCAGCCTGGGCTTTGCTCATAGGCCGCCAGCGCTACGATGCGCCCGTCGTCCTCCCACACGCCGATGCGATGGAGATTAGTCGTGTCCAGGTAGGGGAGCGAGAAGCCCCACTCCCACCGGCCCCAATGGAACCCAAGGGCCGCGGGGTTGCGCTCGCCCAGGTCGACGAGGAACGCCCGCACCCTGTGAAAGTCTTCGGTGAAGCCCGGCTCGCCGGTGTACTGCCGTTGTGTAATGGCCATTGTCTTCCTCCTAATCAAAAATCCTTCTCCGCTGCCGGAAAAGGATTGCCAGACAAAGAAGAACCCATGGCCCACTTGCATAGACCTGGAGGTGTTCCGCGATTCGCAACCCGCACCGACAGCGCCGCCGGCCCGACCGTTGGCCGAGCCTGCCGTTGTCCTCCTGCAGGTTATCGAATCATTCTTCCACCCCTTTCGACATCATCTTACCCACCGGCCCCGCCGTTGTCAACGCCGTTACGCAGGAAAACCACGCCGCCCGTCCAATACTATCGGTACCAACCAAGAGGAGGCGTCCCATGTCTCAAACCAACCCCCACCCCCTGTCCGGCGGCCGGTGGATCGGCCTGCCCGCTGCGGAACTGGCCACCTTGGCCCCCGGCGGCGCGCCGCGCACCACGTCGGCATGGTTCCGGCGGGCCTTTGCCCATACCCCCGGCACCCGCAAGGAATTGCTCCTGTCCGCGTCCACCCGGTACGCGCTCTTTGTCAACGGCGTCTATGTCCACAACGGCCCCTGCAAGGG
>JAEYRA010000199.1 GCA_023409755.1 Bacillota bacterium | reverse complement strand
GCAGTTGGCGGGCAGCAACAAGTTCTTGCAGCATAGTTGATTCCTCCAAGCCTCGATCGGTTGGCAACAGTATAACACGGCCAGCCGCGGCCGGGTGCGGCCAATGCCACACTACCGGCCGCCAGTGAAGCCCCCCCTCCATCGTCGCGTTACGCCACTTGATAATTTGACGAAACCTTAACATTGCTGTCACAGGTCTGTAACAATGGCGTGGCATACTAGAGCAGAAAAGGAAAGGAGGGGATTGCAGAATGCAAATGCGCAAGCAGCTCAGCCAGAAGGAACGCAACACGCGGACTTTAGCTTCGTTCTTTATGGCCGCAAACCAGCGTACCCGCCTGTGGTAAACAGGGGGACCAACCCCAACCAAATGCAGGGCAGACGCCCGCGTGAACGCAGCGGGAGAGGTTCCACCGCTCCTGTTCAATGATAAAAGGGAAATTATCGCTCTCCCACCCCTGAATTAACCTAAATTTAACAATCCCGTAACATAATCTTCATCTTTTGACCGTATCCTATGAATGTGCTTGGGAGAGTCACCTAGACACACCGACGCGAAAGCGGCGTTCTTACCTCAGGCACAGCGGGCAAGGCCCGCCCTTTGTTTGGCTCCAACACCCGGCGCTCCCTGGGATTCCAGTGGCAATGGGTTCCTCTCCAATCGCGGTGCTCGGCATCGCGCTTGTGGGGCCACACGACACACCAGCGCGGCGACGCCGCTTCTACCTTGTAAATCAAAGCAGGCATGACCTGCTTTTTTTCATATCTTGAAGTCACGGGAAAAAGTGGGCAGCGTTATGGTATATTGATACGGGCAATTGCAAAAATGCCGAGGGGAGAACCGCATGAATTACCATGGGGAAGGCATGTACCAGTGGGATACCTGGTACTGCAAACGCAAGGGCACGGATGAAGTCCATGCATTTTACCTGCAATGCAAGCGGCCCGGCAGCACCCGCACAGACCGCGAAGCGGACAGCCTGGGCCACGCCGTTTCCACCAACCTGCTCGATTGGCAGGAACTGCCCCCGGTGCTTCCGCCGGATGAACCAGGCTGCCCCGGCGACATGCAGAGCTGGACGGGTTCCACCATTGAGCGCGATGGTACCTACTACATGTATTACACGATTCGCTCCTCCGCAGACAGCGCAAAACACCAGTCCATTGGCCTGGCGATGAGCACCGACCTGATGAACTGGACAAAGTACGAAGGCAACCCCGTTATCGAGCCGGACGGGCGTTGGTACAACACCAGAGAGAATCCCGCTCCCAACGATTTGGTGGACTGCCGCGATCTCATGGTGGTCAAGCACCCGGATCAGCCGGGCTACTTCGGGGTCTTCGCCACACGCATCCCCACAGATGAGCTGCCGCAAGGCAGCGTGTTTGCTGGCGCCTACACCGAGGACATGGTGCAATGGCAGCAGACCTCGCCTGTATACCGCAGCGCACAGGATCGTTACTCCATCGTGGAAATGCCCGATCTGTTTGAACTGGATGGAAAATGGTACCTGACCATACTGGAAAACAACGCCTACGGCAACCGCGAAGTTCTGGGGGAACAGCTGCTGACCAGCGGTACTTTTTATGCCGTGGCTGACAATGTGGAGGGCCCCTATGCTGAACCGGAGGACAACATTCTGATGGCGTCCATGGGCTTCAATGGTTTTAGCTGCCGCTCTGTGGATTTCCATGGCAAGAAATACATGCTCTACTCCATGGCGGAAAACGAAGGCGAAAACAACCTGAAATGGGCATTTGGCGTGTTGGGCACACCAAAAGAGCTCAAAGTGATAGACGGGAAGCTACGCGCCTGCTGGGCGGATCTGCTGGAGCAAAAACTGAGCCGTACGCTCATCGGCCCTCGAAACCTGCCAGCTAAACTCCCATTTCGAAGCACGCATGAAACGGACGGAAACTGGCAGGAGCGCAACGGCATCCTGCGCGGCAGCGTGCAGACGGCTTGGTGCTGCTACACATTCGACGCCGCGGGCCGTAACTTCCTGTTCAGCGCGGATATCACGCTGGAACACGGCGTCGCGGCAGGGTTGCTCATCCGCCAGAATGACGGGCATGCCGGCGGCGTCGCCCTGCTGGATTTCGCCCGCGGGCAGGTGGGGTTTTTCACTGTGCCGCGCTTCCAGCTGGTGGATATGAGGAAATGGGCCCTGCAGTTGGGGCGAAAGTACCACGTGAAGGTACTGGCCAACCGCGAATTCATTGAAGTTTACATCGACGATGTGCTGGTGCTGCAGTTCGTCTGCCACTTCACCCCGGAGGGCCGCTTCGGTCTGCTGGTGGACAGGGGTGCCGCCCGGTTTACAAACATCTCTGCACGGGAACTGGTCATCGACTGAGAAGGCAAGGCATGGCATAGATGCCGCTGTTTCCAACTCAACTTGTGGTTGTCTATGAACAAATCTACAGCGGGGAGGGCAATGCCCTCCCCACTTCAGGCTGTCGACAAAGTCGACAGCCCTTCGCGTCTGCCGCTTTGGCGACAGCCGCGATTCAGACAGCCTGTTCTCGTGATGGCTTGGTCGGTCGCCGCACATGTCGCCGGCCGACCGCAAACTGCAGCTCTCATGCGGGGTTTCTAGGATACGTTTCGCCTTTGGGCGGGGTTTTCTCTTCCGCTCGCACTGACCCTTCCCTTCCTCCCGCCGAATGAATCGGCAGGAGGTTAATCTTCCCTTACTCGTTCTAGGGGTTTATTGACAATCTACCGCGGGGAGGGCAATGCCCTCCCCGCTCTTCATTCGTCCTATTTCACCACGATGTTGACGATCTTGCCCTGCACCACGATGACCTTGACGACGGTTTTACCCTCAATCCAGGCCTTCACGTGGGGATCGTCCAGGGCGATGCGCTCGATGGCGGTGCTGTCAGCAGCGGCGTCGATGGTGATGCGGCCACGCACCTTACCGTTGACCTGCACGGCGATCTCCCTCACCTCGTCCTGGCACAGGGTCGGGTCATGCTGGGGCCAGGCGGCGCGGCAGATGAGACCCCGGAAGCCCAGCCGCTGCCACAGCTCCTCGGCGATGTGGGGGGACACTGGAGCCAGTAGCCGCAGGAACATACCGAAGTCCTCTCGCCCGATGGTCTGGGCCTCGTAGGCGTCGTTGACAAAGCTCATCATCGCGGCGATGGCGGTGTTGAACTTCATGGCCTCGAAGTCCTCGGAGACCTTCTTGATGGTCTTGTGCAGCGAGCTCTGCAGGGCGTCGGCACGGTCACCGGCCACAAAGTCCTGCATGCGCCACACACGTTCCAGGAACCGGCGGCAGCCCTTGACGCCATTCGTTGCCCACGGGATGACCTGATCGAACGCTCCCATGAACATCTCATACAGACGGAACGCGTCCGCCCCATACTGGGCGACCATGTCGTCGGGGTTGACGACGTTGCCGCGGGACTTGCTCATCTTCTGGCCGTCCTCGCCAAGGATCATACCGTGGCTGGTGCGCTTCCGGTAGGGTTCGGGGGTCGGCACCACGCCCATGTCGTAGAGAGCCTTGTGCCAGAACCGGGAGTACAGCAGGTGCAGCGTGGTGTGCTCCATGCCGCCGTTGTACCAGTCCACCGGCAGCCAGTAGCGCAGCTTCTCCTGCGCGGCCAGCTCGTCGTCGTTGTGGGGGTCGATGTAGCGCAGGAAGTACCAGCTGGACCCCGCCCACTGGGGCATGGTGTCGGTCTCGCGCCGGGCGGGGCCGCCGCAGTGGGGGCAGGTCGTGTTGACCCAACTCTCGATTGCTGCCAACGGCGACTCCCCTTCCTCCCCGGGGCGGAACTCCTCCACCTCCGGCAGGGTCAGCGGCAGCTGCTCCAGGGGCAGCGGCACCCAGCCGCACTTCGGGCATTGCACCAGCGGGATGGGCTCACCCCAGTATCGCTGACGGGAGAACACCCAGTCGCGCAGCTTGTATTGGATGGTGCGCTTCCCCAACCCCTGGCTCTCCAGCCAGTCGATGATGGTTTTCTTGGCGGTCTGCACATCCTGGCCGGTGAGGATGCCGGAGTTGACCAGCGTGCCGGTGGCGGTGTCGGTGAAGGCTTCCTCCTGCACGTTGCCGCCGGCCACCACCTCCACAATGGGCAGGCCGAACTTCCGGGCAAACTCCCAGTCGCGGGTGTCGTGGGCTGGCACGGCCATGATGGCGCCGGTGCCGTAGGTGATGAGCACATAGTCTGACAGGTACACCGGTATCTTTTCACCGGTCGCCGGGTTCACGGCGTCCAAGCCCATCAGCCGCACGCCGGTCTTCTCCTTGGCAAGCTCGGTGCGCTCCATGGCGGACTTGGCCGCCGCCGCGCGCCGGTAGGCCGCCACCTCGCCGGGGTTGGCAATGCGGTCGGCGTATTTGTCAATGAGCGGGTGCTCGGGCGAGAGCACCATGTAGGTCGCGCCATAGAGCGTGTCCGGCCGGGTGGTGAAGACGGTGATCGTGTCGTCCACCCCATCGATGGCAAACTGAATCTCCGCGCCTTCGCTGCGGCCGATCCAGTTGCGCTGCTGTGCTTTGGCCTTCTCGATGAAATCCACATCGTCCAGGCCGTCCAGCAGCTTCTGGGCGTAGTGGGTGATGCGCAGCATCCACTGGCTCTTAACCTTCTGCACCACCTCGCCGCCGCAGCGCTCGCAGTGGCCGTCCACCACTTCCTCATTGGCCAAGCCAACCTTGCAGGACGTGCAGTAGTTGATGGGCATCTCGGCCTTGTAGGCCAGCCCGTGCTCAAAGAGCTTCAGGAAGATCCACTGGGTCCACTTGAAATAGGCCGGGTCGGTCGTGTCAATCTCCCTCGAATAGTCAAAGGAGAAACTGAGGGACTTCAACTGCTGGCGGTAGCGGTCAATGTTGCGCCTGGTGATGACCGCCGGGTGAACATTGTTGGCGATGGCGTAGTTCTCCGCCGGCAGGCCGAAGGCGTCCCAGCCGATGGGATACAGCACGTTGTATCCTTCCATGCGGCGCTTACGGGCGATGATGTCCATGGCCGTATAGCTGCGGGGGTGTCCCACGTGCAGCCCCGCGCCCGAGGGATAAGGGAACTCGATGAGCCCGTAAAACTTGGGCTTGGAAAAGTCGTCGGTCGCCCGGAAGGCTCCTTCGCTCTCCCAGACGTCCTGCCATTTGCGCTCAATGGTATCCGGTGTGTAAAAATCCCGTGCCATGCTGGTTCCTCCCATGGGGTCCTGCCCCTTGTCCTGCGTTTTTCACCTTTCCACAAAAAAGGCCCCCCGTCTGCCAGAGACGAAGGGTCCTTCGCGGTACCACTCTGTTTGGAGCCATTGGCTCCCACTTGCCGGGCACACCCATGCCCTGTCCCTCTGACGGGGGACAACCGTCCAAGCCTACGCATCGCTTCGGTTGGCTGCTCCGGGGTGAGTGAAACCGGTGCGCCCCACCGCCTTGCACCAGCCGGCGGTTCTCTTCGCGGGCATTCGCGGGTCGTTTCCCCTTCCTCGCATTTCAGTATGATGATTTCCCTTCATTATAAGCAACGTTCGGTTGGTTGTCAATGCATCGGAGGGGTGAGCGTCAGCGCATCTCCTGCCCGCCGGTCACGTTGATGGCCTGCCCGGTCATGTACGCAGCCTCGTCACTGGCCAGGAACACCAGAACGTTGGCCACGTCCTCGTAGCTGCAGCCGCGCTTCATGGGCACCTGGTTTACGTATTTGAGGCGAACCTCTTCCTCGGTAATGCCCTGGTTCTTGGCATATTGTTTGAAGAGGCTCTGGGTCCACAGCGGCGAATCCAAAAGGTTGCCGGGGCAGATGGCATTGACGCGGATGTTCTCCTCGGCAAACTCCAGCGCCAGGCTTTGGGTGAGGCCGATGCCGCCAAACTTGCTGGCGGCGTAGGCCGAATTCTTGAACGACCCCTTCTTGCCGGATTTGCTGTTGATCTGAACGATGGCACCGCCGCCGGCCTGCCGCAGATGGGGCAGCACGGCCTTTACGGTGTTGAAGTAGCCGCACAGGTTGACGTCAATGACCTTGCGCCACCGGTCGGCAGACAGTTCCTCCACCGCGCCGGAAAACAGGATTGCCGCGTTGCTGACGAGCAGATCAATGCCACCCATGGCTGCGGCCGCGGCGTCGGCCATGCGCTGGCAGCTGTCAAAATCGGTCACATCCACCGCCACGGCCACCCCGCCGGGCAGCGAGTCGGCTACGGCCTGTGCCGCCGTCGCGTTGATGTCGGCCACCGTCACCCGTGCGCCCTCCTGCGCCAACCGGTGGCAGAGCGCCTCCCCCAACCCCTGGGCCCCGCCTGTCACCACCACCCGGCGCCCCGCCAGGCGCTGTATCTTTCCCTCAAACATCGTTTCCCTCCGTGAAGATCGTTTGCTACCCCCATCATAGCAAAAAGCAAGGCAGCACCGCAATGGATTTCTGCCCAGCCAAGGCCTGTCATGCTATACTATGGGGGTAAGTAGTTCACATTGAGGAGGTCCGCCATGGCCATTGAGCACATCCGCGCGCCCTGGAAGGGGACAATGACACCCCGAGAGCGGTTCAACCGCCAAATGCACTTTCAAAGCGTGGATCGCAGTTTCCACATGGAGTTTGGTTACTGGGACGAAAACTTTGATGAGTGGTCCATGTTCCGGGAGAACGGCATACGCACCAACGAACAGGCCGACCGCTTTTTCAATTTTGACCCCATCGCGGTCATCAGCGGCAAGGTGTTCCTGTGGCCGCTCTTTGAGCAGAAGGAGATTGGCCGCACCGGCGACGGCAAGGTGCTGCTGCAGAACGGGGAAGGGCTCATTGCCGAGCAGCCTGCCGACGGCCACAGCACCATCCCCCACTACATCAAGAGCCAGATTGTCACGCCAGAGGACTGGGCGCGGGTGAAAGCCGAGCGCTTCGACCTCCATCACCCCGACCGTGTCGTGGACATTGCGGCGCTCCAGGCCATCCATCGCCCCGACGAAGGCCGCGACTATCCGTTGGGGGTGGACTGTGGGTCCCTCATCGGCAAAATACGCGACATGCTGACCTTTGAGGGCATCTGCTACGCCATCTATGACTACCCGGAGATGGTGGAGGACATGGTGGAGACGACCTGCCAGCTCATCGAGCACTTCCTCGATCAGGTACTGCCCCACTTCCGGTTTGACTTCGCCAGCGGTTGGGAGGACATCTGCTTCAAGAACGGCCCCATCGTGCCGCCGTGGTTCTTCCGCGATGTGCTGCAGAGCCGCTACCGCCGCATTGGCGACAAGCTCAAGGCCCACGGTATTGACATCTGGTACACCGACTGCGACGGCGATGTGCGGCCCATTCTGCCCGTCTTCCTGGCCGGCGGTATCAACTGCCTGTTCCCCTACGAGGTCAACTCCTGCGCCCACCCGGGGGAGCTGATGGATCAGTACCCGGAGCTGCGCATCATGGGCGGGGTGGACAAAATCGCACTGGGCAGCGGCCGGGCGGCCATCGACGCCTACCTCGAGACGCTCATCCCCTACGTGGAGCGCGGCGGCTACATTCCCTTCTGCGACCACCGGTGCCCGCCCAATGTGCCGGAGGCCGACTACCTCTATTACCTCGACCGCAAGGAGCAGCTATTTGGTTTAAAATGAGAACAAAAGCGGTCAATCGCGAAGAATGCGGTTTGCAAAACGACATCATGTGAGGTAGAATATTGCGTAAACAAAGGAGGGAATGCTATGTCCTTTAAGATCATCAGCGACTCCACGATTGATCTTTCCAAAGCGATGGCTGATAACTTGGGCATCGATGTGTTGCCGCTGTCGTTTTTGTTGGAGGGTGTTGAATACCGGGATAACTTCGGGGTGGACATGGACGCCCACGTGTTTTATGACCGCGTGCGGGCCGGGCACATGCCGACGACCTCGATGATCAACACAGACCGGTTCCTCACCCACTTCCGCGCGTACCTGGAAGAGGGCATGGACATCCTGTACATCGGCTTTTCCTCAGCACTGAGCGGCACCACAAGCTGTGCCAACCAGGCAGCCGCGCAGCTGAAGGAAGAATTCCCCGACCGAACGATTGCGGTCGTCGATTCGCTCTGTGCCTCCATGGGCGAGGGGCTTCTGGTCTACACCGCCTGCAAAAAGCGGGATGAGGGCATGACCCTCCCGGATTTGGTGGACTGGCTGGAGGCCAACAAGGGGCGCCTTGTGCACTGGTTCACGGTGGATGACATCAACCACCTGCACCGTGGCGGCCGTGTCACAGCGGCACAGGCCGTGCTTGGCTCCCTTTTGAAGATCAAGCCCGTGCTGCATGTGGACGATGAGGGACGGCTCATCTCCATGGAAAAAGCCATCGGCCGCAAGAAGGCGCTGCAGATGATCGTCGATCGGCTGGTGGAGCGTTTTGACCACACCTGCAACACCGTCTTCATCAGCCACGGTGACGTGTTGGAAGAGGCCCAAGCCACGGCTGAGATGATCCGTGCCCGTCTACCGGAGGCCGACATCCACCTGCACACCGTCGGCCCGGTCATCGGTGCTCACTCTGGCCCAGGCACCATGGCGGTGTTCTGCTTCGGCTCACCAAGATAAGCACAAATACTACAGCGGGGCCTGATGGCCCCGCTGTTGTTGTGTCATAAAGCATACTGCCAGACCGTTTTCAGATTGAAGCCGCTCATCGGCCCATCTCTGATGTTCCACCCTGACTGCCGCGGTAAACAAAAACCCTTCTAGCCCAGAAATTCCACAACAGCACCAGAATAGCCGCGATGACTTTGGCAACCAGTTCATTGAACCCAAGCAGATCCCGCTGCACCCACAGCAACAACTCCGTCAACCCCAACCCAACCAACGCAATGACGGCAACAGGAACCACCTCCTGCCACAACTGCCTCCTCTTCTGTTCCCGGAAGATCCAATAGCGGGAGAGTGTGAAGTTGAAAAAGAAGCTAATGACAAAGGCCACCACACCACATATCAGATAGTGTATGCCCATTGCAAGCAGCAACCAGAAGAGACTAAAATCAACAACGAAGGAGAGCCCGCCCACAAAACAATAGCGGAACAGCTGCACTACGCCACTGCTGGTTGGTGCCTGGAACAAACCATGCCAGTTCCGCTCTCGCAGGAGTATCAGGAACTCATTCATTGCTCTTAAAAAGCTTCTCGATGATATTGAGCTGTATCTCAAATTGCTGGCGTGCATTCTTTCCTTCCGTATCCAGCACCAATCCACACACAAAGGACATCATGCCGGCCAATGCCGAGAAACCGCTGACGATTAGCGTTGGAAAGCGCTCCACCAAACCCGTCTCCACATAGCCAATGAACACGGAAACAAAGAAAATCAATGCCAACAGGATGAGCAAACCCCCGATTGACCCAAAAAACAAAAGGGGCTTGTAGTCTTTAAACAAGCGGAAAATCGTTTTGATGACTTTTGCTCCGTCGGATACGGTGTTGAGTTTGGAAACACTGCCCTCAGGACGATCGCGGTAATCCACCGGCACGTCGACTGTATGGAAGTTTTTGTCCAAAGCGTGGATGGTCATTTCCGTCTCAATTTCGAAGCCTTTGGACAATGCCGGGAACGACTTGACAAACAGAGGGGAAAAAGCTCGATAACCGGTCATGATGTCAGTGATGCTGCCCTTAAAAAAGAAGTTAACCAGCCGTCGCACCATCAGGTTGCCGCTGTTGTGGAAAGGACGTTTGTTCTCCGTAAAGTACGTCGTGGAGAGACGATTGCCGATCGCCATGTCGGCCCCGCCGGTGAGTACGGCATCCGCCATCGCCCGGGCATATTCAGCGGGGTAAGTGTCATCCCCATCCGCCATCAGATAGCAATCCGCATCAATCTCCCGAAACATGGAGCGAATTACATTGCCCTTGCCCTGGCGATGTTCATAGCGCACGATCGCCCCTGCCGCCAAGGCCAGTTCCGCCGTGTTATCAGAGGAATTGTTGTCGTACACATAGATATCTGCCTCGGGCAGGGCCGCGCGGAAGTCGGTCACCACTTTGGTTACGGTTTGGCCCTCGTTGTAGCAGGGGGATCAATATAGCAATTTTCTTCATGGAGTCATCCCTCCTGTGTCTGAGGAGCAATAGCCAGCGCCCTAGGAAGAAGCAAAACGACAAGTGCCATCGCGTCCATCGCTTGCCACCTCAAAAAGATTATCCAACCGGTGGAAAAGAAACAGTACAACATTGTTAATGATATGATTAGATGCAAAATCTGTCAATACTTGCGGATTTTTCTCATCTCGTGTATTGGGGAACCGGAACAGAATGAATTCTCAGTTTTTCGTTCTGCACTATTTACACTCTTATGGCTCGATGACGACCTCCGTGCCCACCTTCAGGTATTTCCAAAGGTAGTTTATCTGCTCGTTGGTCACGGCGATGTTGCCCACTGTCCAGTCACCGGTCTTGTCCTTGTCCTCGTCGCTCAAGCCATGGATGGCGATTTCGCCGCCCAGTGCCGTTTTCCAGTTGGGTTGCTCCTTAGCTTCAATGGCGTTGACGATGCTGTCGTATTGCGTCTCCGTTATGAGGCCCAACCCCAGACCACGCAGTGCGTCTTCCTCGTTGGGGTAGCTGATGCACAGGGATTTGTAATGCTTGCTGTTGGCATTGGTCGCACAGATGTAATAGGACCCCTCCGGCGTCTTACCGTCGCCGTCTTTGGTCTTGGGGCCTTCCGGTGTGGTACCCAAGGCGATCTTCATACGGGCCATCAGCGTGTCGCCATCGTAAAGCTCCAGCATCCGCTTGGACTTGAGCACCAATACATGGGGGGCGTTCATGCTGTCCGCGTCCTTCTGGAAGAGCTCCAGGATTGGCAGGGCAGTGCTTTTGGGGCTGGTAACCGGTGCTGTGTTGACCTTGGTCGACCCTGGTAAGGGTGTGCTCCACAGAGGCTGCCAGGTCGCCCTGCTGCAGCCAGCAAACGATATGGTGATCAGCGCGGCCAGTGCGACAGCTCTCAGCCAACGGGTCATCGGCACTCCTCAGGGTGTAAGATGTACTTATTATACTCAAAAGCGGCAACAGTGACAAATGTCTGCCGCGTCAAGGCAGAATCTCCACCGGTGTGCCCAGTGGAACGAGTTCCCACAGGTAATCCATGTCCTCGTCCTG
>JAEYRA010000185.1 GCA_023409755.1 Bacillota bacterium | reverse complement strand
CTGACACCGAGGGCGACGACGACCTGCGCCGGCAGACGCTCCTCGACGCCTTCCACAGCGTGCGGGTGGCACTGACGCTGGTGCACCCCATCGCGCCCGAGGGCACCGAGATGGCGCGTGAGTACCTCAATGTGGACGAACGGCTTTGGAGCTGGGAGCACATTTTTGCGCCACTGCCGTACTTCTTCACCGACGAGGCCGCCCACCAGTTTCGGTTCCTGGAGCCTCGGGTCGATTTCTTCCGTCGGCACCCCAGCCAACTGGCGGAGGGTGGTGCTTGAGAGGAGAGCTTTGTCCTCACTTGCATTTGTGGAATATGCCGAATCCTGTCCGTCCCCCGCTTTGGGGGATGGACTTTTTTTTGTTCCATGATACAATTATTCAGTTCAGAACACTGAAGACAACCAACGCCGGCCAACGGAGCCTATTCCGTGCGGGTTGGCTGCGCAGAACACGAAAGACGGTGGACGAATTTTGGGACAGATCCTGCGGGAGCACAAAGGCTTTGGCCGGCAGATTTTCCTGCTTTCCAAGAACGAACTGATCAAAACATATAAGGCGGCACTTCTTGGGCCATTGTGGGCGGTCATCAAGCCGCTGACCACGTTGCTGGTCTTTTGGTTTGCCTTCTCGATTGGAATTCGTAAAGGCACCGAAATAGTGGCGGGATACCCGCGGTTTCTTTTTATGCTAACGGGTTTTATACCTTGGTTCTTTATCAGCGACGCCATCACCGGCGGGTCAAAATCCATCCGCACCAACAGCCAGTTCGTTACCAAGATCTCCTTCCCGGTCTCGGCCATTGTTACCTATACCATGCTCTCCAGGCTCTACGTACACCTGATGCTCTGTGTGTTCATGTATCTGTACCTGCTGTCCCAGGGCATTCTTCCCAGTCTCTACAACCTGCAGTTCTTCCTCTATTGCCCGCTGATGTTCCTGTTTTTCCTGAGCCTGGCCTGGTCGACCGCGCCCATGTCGGTTTTCAGTCGGGATTTTGAGAATATGATTTCCTCTTCCATCACGGCGCTCATGTGGTTGTCGGGTATCATGTGGGATACCTACAGCCTAGAAATCCCGTGGCTGCGAACCTTGATGCTCTTCAACCCCGTCAACTACTTTGTCAACGGGTATCGCAAAGCGTTCCTGTACCATGAGTGGTTTACCCAGCGCCCACTGGAGACCTACATTTTCTTGGCAGAGCTGGCGGTGATCGTGCTGCTGGGGGCGTGGAACTACTCGCGCCTGCGCAAGCGCCTGCCGGACATTCTGTGAGCGAGGAGGGGAGTACAACCATGCAAGACAATCAACCCGTCATTCGCTTCACCAATGTCAGCAAGGAATACGTGCTGTATAAGAACGACAAGGATCGCTTTCGCTCGCTCTTCACCCGCAACCGGGGCCATCGCACCCATCGGGCGCTGCAAAACGTCACCCTGGAGATTCGCCGGGGCGAGTCGGTGGGCATCATCGGCAGCAACGGTGCTGGCAAGTCGACACTATTGAAGATGGTGACCGGCGTGGCCTTCCCCACCACCGGGGAGGTGGAGGTGCATGGCCGCGTGGCCGCCCTGTTGGAGCTGACCGCCGGGTTCTCCGCCGATATGACCGGACGGGAGAACATCTACCTCAAGGGTTACCTGCTTGGCCTCAGTGACCGGCAGATCCGTGAGATCGAGGGGAGCATCATCGGCTTTGCCGAGCTGGGCGAATACATTGACCAGCCGGTGCGCACCTATTCCAGCGGCATGAAAGCCCGTCTGGGGTTCGCCATCAACATCAACATCGAGCCGGACATTCTGGTCATCGACGAGGCGCTGAGCGTAGGTGACGCGGCCTTCAAGGCCAAGTGCAAGAGCACCATCGCCGCTATGATTGCCCGGGGCATCACCGTGCTCTTCGTCAGCCACTCGCCCGATGGTGTGCGGGACTTCTGTAACCGGGCAGTCTACCTGAAAAACGGCGCTGTCATGTTCGACGGCGAGATTGAAAAGGCGCTCGAACTCTACAGCAAGAAATAACCACTGCCGCAGGAGGAAAGCTCATGAAGATTGACCGGATGTTTGGTATTCTGGCAATCCTTCTGCAGCATGATATGGTCAAAGCCCGCGATCTGGCGGAGCGCTTCGAGGTTTCGGTTCGGACGATCTACCGGGACTTGGATGCCATCGCCGTGGCTGGCATTCCTGTTTGTGCCATTCCGGGGGCGGGTGGCGGCGTGGGCCTGATGCCCGGCTTCAAGCTCGATCGGAGCCTGCTGTCAGCTGATGACCTCAGCAGCATCGTGGCGGGCCTGAAGGGCTTGGCCACGGCTGACCCCGAACGCCGGCTAGATACGCTGCTGGCAAAGCTGCTGCCCGGCGGCGAGGGCATGCTGCCGCTGGAGCATGACATTCTCATCGACCTCTCCAGTTGGGACAGCCACCACCGCACGCCCGCGCGCATTGCCGACCTGCGCCGGGCCATCGCCGGTCGCCTGCCGATGGAGATGGAGTATTACTCCGCCAATGGCTACAGCCGCCGGGTGGTGGAGCCTGCGCGTCTCATCTTCAAGGATACGGCCTGGTACCTCTATGCCTACTGCCGCATGCGGGAGGATTGGCGCATGTTCCGCCTCAATCGCATCGCCGCCTACCGCCTGCTGGACGAGCCCTTTGCCGTGCGGCCGGTGGTGCCGCCGGTGTTGCGCTGGGATACATTCGACCCAGCCGCCCCGCCCGGGGAGGATGCCGTTCTGCGTTTTGAGGCTGCCGATCGGTTTCTGGTGATGGACCTGCTGGGGGTGGAGGCGCTGGAACCCGAGCCTGACGGAAGTCTGCTGGTGCGCATCCCCGGCCCCGACGACGGCTGGCTTCTGCGGTTTGTGCTGGGCTTTGGCGACCGGGTGACGGTGCTGGCTCCGGATTGGCTGCGCCTGCGGGTGAGGGAGGCGGCAGAAAAGTTGTTGGCCCACTACAATGCCTGACAAACAGATGTCAACTTTACGCTGGTATGCTGGTTTCATCAAACAAGGAGGAACCAACATGGAAGCGAAGATCTGCCAAAGCTGCGGCATGCCCATGACCAAGGCCGAGGAATTCGGCACCGAGGCCAATGGTACCGCCAACGAGGAGTACTGCGTCTACTGCTACAAGGACGGCGCCTTCACTGACAGCGGCACCCTGCAGGAGATGATCGACTCCTGTGTGCCCTTTCTGGTAAAGGATGGCATGGAGGAAGGGGCGGCCCGGGCGATGCTTCAGGAGCAGATGCCCAAGCTGAAGCGCTGGAAAAGCGCATAGCTCCACACCACATAGGCATGGCCTTCCACCCCATCGTGTGCTATGATGGGGTGGATTTTTATTGGGGAGAGAATGATGAAACGCGGTATCCTTTGCATCGTGGCGACGGCCTTTCTCTTTAGCACCATGGAGATTGCCAGCAAGTTCGTGGTGCACGACATTGATCCCTTCCAGTTGACGTTCCTGCGCTTCCTGGTGGGCGGGCTCTTTTTGCTGCCCTTTGCCCTGCGGGACATGCGGCGGCGAAACCTCAAGCTGGGGCGGGGGGATTGGCTGTTTCTGGCAGGCACGGGTTTCCTGGGGGTGACGGTCAGCATGTCGCTCTTCCAGGCGGCATTGCTCTGGGCCAAGGCGTCGGTGGTGGCGGTGGTGTTCAGTGCGAACACCATCTTTACCTCGCTCTTTGCGGTGCTCATTCTCAAGGAGAAGTTCGGTTGGCGGGCGGCGGTGGCCATCCTACTGGGCCTGTTGGGTGTTCTGTGTATTCTGAACCCCTTTGCGGTCAATCCTGATGTCAAGGGCATCCTGTTGGCACTGGCGGCGGCGGTGGTCTTCGCGCTCTATGGGGTCATCAGCACCTCGCGGGTGGGGCGCTATGGCGGGTTTGTGCTAAACAGCGCGTCGTTCCTTATGGGATCCCTGTTGCTGCTGCCGTTGCTGCTGGCCACCGGCCGGCCGGTGGTGGCCGGCATCACCCTCGCCAACCTGCCCGTCATGCTCTACCTGAGCTTCTTTGTCACCGGCATTGGGTACACTTGCTACCTCACGGCGATGAAGGAGACCTCGGCCATCCAGACGTCTACGGTGTTCTTCATCAAACCCGCACTGGCGCCACTGCTGGCTTGGGTTCTGCTGGGGGAGGCCGTCACACCGGCCATGGCGCTGGGCATCGCCGCCATCGTCTGCGGGGCGGTGCTGCTCTTTCTGGGCAAGCGCAAGCGTGCTGCCGCGCTGGGTTCCTGAGTGCTGTATTGCTAAAAAAGGTAAAAAAAGGTATGATACCATTGAATGGATTGCGAGAGCATCCATGAACGAAAGGAGCGTATCACATGAACAGAGAAGTGCACAAGTTGCTCGTTGAGCAGGTGAACAAGGAGTTCTATTCTTCCTACCTCTATCTGGACATGTTTTCTTTCTATTCTGGTAAGACGCTCAACGGTTTTGCCAATTGGTTCCACGTACAGGCGCAGGAGGAGCGTGACCACGCCATGCTCTTCGTGCAGTATCTCCTCAACAACGGCGAGGAAGTGACCTTCGAGGCCATTGGAAAGCCCGAGTATACCTATCAGGCTTTCGGCGACCCGCTGAATCGGAGTCTGGCCCACGAGAAGCTGGTGACTGCCTCCATCCACAACATTTATGACAAAGCTTATGCCGACCGGGATTATCGCACCATGCAGTTTCTCGATTGGTTTGTGAAGGAACAGGGCGAAGAAGAGAAGAACGCCGACGAGCTCATCCGCAAGTATGAACTCTTTGGCGACGACCCCAAGAGCCTCTATCTCATGGATGGCGAGCTGGCCACCCGGGTATACGCCCCGCCGTCGCTTGTGCTATAAGAACAAGAAGCGAAGCGGTTCGATGACCTTAGCGGATGGCGCTGCAGCGCCGTCCGCTTTTTTTCTCCGTTTTCACCTGATTGCGCGCCCACTGCCCATTTGTGGTTATGTGCCGGTGGAGGGATGCGAAAGTTGGTGCGGCTTGCCAATGCCCGCGCCATTTTTTCACTGGTATTGTTGTGTTCCTTTGACCCACACTAGCGGTAGAACGAAAAAAGGAGGACACAAACATGCAAAACCAGCATGCACCCGTTGGCAGCCAAAGCATCCATTGCAATGTGGCGAGTTGCCGTTACAATGACTCGGCTCAATACTGCGTGTTAAAGGGCATCCAGGTTCAAGCCGTAAGCCAAGGCAACACTGGCCGGCCCGAAGATGAAAGCATGTGCGCCAGCTACGAGGTGCAATAAATGAACGACCGGCACGCGTATTGCCCGCGGGAGGATTGTGGACGGAACCGTAACGGGTTTTGTTTTGAAGGCTTGCCGTTGCTCTCTGCGTACCCAACCAATGCCACAAATATGGTAAGTGGAGCTGGTATGCTGGCGCCATTCACACCACCAGTCATCCCTCTGGGTATCATGGCGATGTCGGATGACCCGGACCGGACCGGTGACGGCGATCTGTGGGAAAACTGCGCTTACTGGCGCCAGCACGATCAGCGTCGGTAAGAGGGTTGGGGGAACAAAAGGGTCCGCCATTTGGCGGACCCTTTGCTTTCAAAGTCAGTCGCGCCGTCGCCGCCCATTGGCCAGCAGCAACAGGCGAAGCAGCTGCAATACCGCCGTGATGGTCGCCGCCAGGTACGTCAGCGCTGCCGCACGTAGCACCCGGCGCGCGCCGGGCAGTTCCTCCTCGGTCAGGTAACCGCCGTCCGCCAGTAGCGCCAAAGCCCGACGGGAGGCATTGAGCTCCACCGGCAGGGTGACAAGCTGAAAGAGCACGGCGAAGGAAAACACCCCGATTCCCACCCAAACGAGCGGCTGAAAGGAAAAGACCAGGCCGAGCAGCAAGAGCGGCCAAGCCGCCGTACTGCCCAGGTTGGCCAGCGGCACCAGGGCACTGCGCAGCCCCAGGGGGGCATAGCCCTGCTGGTGCTGGATGGCGTGGCCCACCTCGTGGGCAGCAACGCCGATGGCCGCCAATGAATGGTTGCCAAAAACCGACTGTGACAGGCTCAAACGGCGGCTTCGCGGGTCGTAATGGTCAGTGAGGTCCCCCGCGATGCCCACGACGGGCACATCGGTCAGGCCTTGGTCATCTAACAGGTGGCGGGCAGCCTCCTCTGCGGTAAAACCACGCCGGGCAGGCACCTGGGAATACTGGGTGAATGCGCTGCGCATGCGGGCTTGGGCCACCATGGCCAGCAGAATGCCGGGCAACAGCAACAACCAGGTTGTGTCATATCCACCTATGTACAAAAGAAATACCTCCTGTCAGACGCATTCGGCAGTCACCACGCGTCGCCCATGGCCATAGTATACAGCATAGCGTGCATTTCAGTCTGAAGACAACCTGAAAAAATGATAAAAGGCATCGAAATAGCGCGAAAAAACTTTGCTTGACAAGGACAGACCGACTCCCTATAATGGGCGTAACCATTTGAGTCCGCCTTGTGTGCCATGCATGCGGGGGGGATATTGTTTTTGTCCGGCATACAGGAGCAACGCACACATACATTTAGGAAACAGCATCGGCAACTCAGTGGCAACAAGGGAGGAGCGACTATGTCAGTAGCCAACAACAGGAAGACCTATCTGACGAAGGACGGCGTGAAGAAGCTGGAGGATAAGCTCGAGCATCTCAAAACCACCCGTCGCCAGGAGGTGGCGGAGCGCATTAAGGAGGCCATTGCACTGGGAGATCTCTCTGAAAACAGCGAGTACGACGACGCCAAGAATGAGCAGGCGTTTGTTGAGGGAGAGATCGCTTCCATCGAGGCCGCGCTGCGCCATGCAGAAGTTATCAACGACGATGCCCAGCCCAGCGGTGCTGTGACGGTGGGCAGCGTTGTAAAGCTCAAGAATATTGCCACCGGGGCAGATGTCACCTATACGATCGTTGGCAGTGACGAGGCTGACCCCTTCAAGGGCCGTATCTCCAACGAGTCGCCCATGGGTTCGGCACTGATGAACCGCAAGGTGGGCGACCAGGTGGAAGTGGACACCCCCGGCGGTAAGCGACAGCTTCAGGTCATTTCGGTGGGAAGGTAGCAGCATGCAGACGAAGGATGAAACCCTGCGGCCAGAAGGCGCTGAGCCCACGGCCCAGGAGATGGATGAGCTGCTGCGGGTGCGGCGTGACAAGCTTGCGGCGCTGCGGCAGGCTGGGCATGACCCCTACCACCAGGTGCGGTATGACCGCACCCATTCCTGTGCCGACGTGGCGGCCCAGTATGACGCGCTGGAGGGCCAGACCGTGTCCATTGCCGGGCGCTTGACGTCCAAGCGTATCATGGGCAAGGCCAGCTTTGGCAGTGTCCTGGACGGCGTGGCCAACCTGCAGATTTATGTGCGCCGTGACGACCTGGGCGAGGAAGCCTACGACGAGTTTAAGCGCCTGGACATGGGCGACATCATCGGCGTGCGCGGCGTGGTCTTCAAGACCCGCACGGGCGAAATTTCGTTGCACGCGGCCGAAGTGACGCTCCTCGCCAAGTCGCTGCTGCCCCTGCCGGAGAAGTGGCATGGCCTCACCAACCAGGACCTGCGCTACCGCCAGCGGTACCTGGATATGATCGTCAACCCCGAGGTGCGAACGGCCTTCCGTACGCGCTCGGCCATTTTGAACACCATCCGCCGGGTCATGGACGGACGCGGGTACCTGGAGGTGGAAACCCCGGTGCTGCACACCCATGCCACCAACGCGGCGGCCAAGCCCTTCCGAACCCACCACAACACGCTGGACATGGATATGGTGCTGCGGGTGGAGCTGGAGCTCTACCTCAAGCGTCTCATCATCGGCGGGTTGGAGAAGGTTTATGAAATCGGCCGGATCTTCCGCAACGAGGGCATGAGCCCCAAGCACAACCCTGAGTTCACCATGCTGGAGAAGTACGAGGCCTACACCGACTACCACGGTATGATGGATCTGTGCGAGGAACTGTACACCACCGTCGCCCGAGAGGTCAACGGCGGCTATCATCTCAGCTACCAGGGGGTGGACATTGACCTGACCCCGCCGTGGCGGCGCATCACCATGACCGAAGCTGTGATGGAAATGAGCGGTGTGGATTTCACTACCATTGCCGACGACGAGGCTGCCCGGGCCGTCGCCCGGGAGCATGGTGTCCATCTGGAGCATGAGGGTCTGACCCGCGGCGAGATTCTGAACCTCTTCTTTGAAGAGTTTGTGGAAGAAAAGCTGATTCAGCCGACCTTCATCTGCGATTACCCGATTGAGATTTCGCCCCTGGCCAAGAAAACCAGCTACGATCCCCGGTTGACCGAGCGGTTCGAGGTGTTCATCTACGGTCGGGAGATGGGCAATGCCTTTACCGAGCTTAACGACCCCGAAGACCAGCGCGCCCGATTCATTGAGCAGGCGCAGAAAAAGTTCATCGAGGGCGAGTTTGAAATCGACGAAGACTTCGTTACGGCCATGGAGTACGGAATGCCCCCGACGGGTGGCATGGGGTTGGGCCTGGATCGTATGGTCATGCTCTTCACCGACGCTCCCTCCATTCGTGATGTGCTTCTCTTCCCCACCATGCGCCCACGGGAACAAAAGAAGGATGATGAGGAACGTTGATTGATCTAAGGCTCAACAAAAACCGCTTGCGCAACCACTGGCAATCCTACAAGGCGCAGTATGTCATCTCTGTCATAGCGGCACTGATGGGCGCTTGGCTGCTCTTTGCCATGACAACCCCGCAGATCCCCTATGACAAGCGGGTGGATGTGGTTATCTACAGCAGCAACTCCTCGTCGCTGGACCAGGAGAAGTGGGAAGCCGAGCTGCAGTCATTGGTACCCGCCGACCAGACGGTTAACATTCAGCTGAGCCCTCTGCTCAATGATTTGCAGATGTCCCAGCTGATAGTGGCTCGCATCTCCGCCGGCAGCGAGGGTACCATCTGGATCTTGCCCAACGACTATTTCCAGATGGTGGCTTCGATGGGCGCCTTCCTGCCGCTGGAGGACAAACTTTCCGACTTCAACCTGCCCGAGGGCATTGATCTGAGTGCAGGATACTCCGCCATCACCGACAGTGAGGGCACCGCGGGGGAACGGACGCTGTATGGCATCCCGCTCGATCTCTTCAAAGGCCTGGCCGGGCTCTTTGACCCCACGGGCATGGTGATTGCTTTGCCCACCTATGCCGAGTCGAACTACGACAACGCGGTGATCGCCGCCAACTGGGTCTTCTCCAAACTGAAGCTCAATGATGCGGTGGGGGCGACGGCGTCCCCGGTGCAGGCAACTGCTTCGCCGGCGGAGACAGCAAAATAATACCGCTTGCCAGAATCTTTTGGATTTGGTATACTACTCTAGCTTTGAGAACGGACGGTCCGCTGCCGCTGGGGCATGAACGTCTAAGACGGAAGGAGGAAACAAATTATGTTGGACATCCGCGTGTTGGAATCGGAGCAGTTGCGCTCTGACATTCCGCAGTTCCGCGTGGGCGACACGGTTAAGGTCAACGTGAAGGTCGTCGAGGGTACCCGCGAACGCATCCAGGCTTTTGAAGGCGTGGTCATTGCGCGCAAGGGCGGCTCCATCAACGAAACCTTTACGGTGCGTCGCGTCTCTTACGGCATTGGTGTGGAAAGGGTTTTCCCCCTTCATTCCCCCAGAATCGAGAGCATCCAGGTGACGAAGCGTGGCAAGGTTCGCCGTGCCAAGCTCTACTATCTGCGTGACCGCGTCGGCAAGGCCGCCAAGGTCAAGGAAAGGACCTCTCGCTAATCGGGGACTGCAGTCATCTTTCAAACAGAAAATGAAAAAACGGCGTAGCAGGTGCTTCGCCGTTTTTCGATCTTTTGCTTCGCTTATTCTCATTGCATGTTGCTGATATTGATGCTACTTTTATTTTATACTTGGCTACATAGCAATAATAGCTTTACATATAGTAAATGCGGTGCTGCACTGGCGTGCAATGTGTTGATACTACCTTTCTTTGTGAGCAGGAATGATTGAAAGGTTGGTGAGATACTTGATAACCGGCGCTAAAACCCCCATTGCATTGCCCAAGGCACGAAAGCAGATGTCCTGGTGGGGCGGGTTTTTCTTTGAAACCTGGAAAAACAAAACGCTCTACCTTATGTTTTTGCCCATGGCTGCTCTATTATTTTTGTTCAACTACATGCCTCTTTTCGGCCTCATACTCGTGTTCAAGGATTTTGATTATGGACTGGGTATTTTTGGCAGCCCGCTCCAGGAACCCTGGTATGGCAATTTCACTTTTTTGTTCAAAAATGAGGGCACGATGCGCGCCATTCTGAACACGATCATCAACAACGTGTTATTCATCGTGTTCACAACCCTCGTGGCGATTGCTCTGGCCATCCTTTTGAATGAGATGAGCCATGCAAAGCTCAAGCGCACGGTGCAGTCCATGACGCTTTTGCCCTATTTCATCTCCACTGTGGTCATCAGCGTGTTCATCTATCAGTTCCTCAACAC
>JAEYRA010000145.1 GCA_023409755.1 Bacillota bacterium | reverse complement strand
GCAGCACCTTCATGCGGGTGCGGCCCGTGCCGCCCCGGTAGCAGCGGGCCTCCATGGCCATCGCCAGCTCATCCGCCCGGCGGAAGGCCGACACGAACAACGGCACCAGCAACGGCACCATGTTGCGAGCCCGGGCCACCACATTGCCGCTCTCAAAGTCCGCCCCGCGGGAGGCCTGGGCCTTCATGATCTTGTCGGCCTCCTCCAGCAGGGTGGGGATGAACCGCAGCGCAATCGTCATCATCATCGCCAGCTCATGCACCGGGAAGCGCACGCGCTTCAGCGGCCCCAGCAGTTGCTCAATGGCGTCAGTCAGCGCCAGGGGCGAGGTCGTCAGCATCATGAGCTGGGTGCCCACGATGAGCAGCGCCAGCCGCAGCGCCATAAACGCCGCCTGCCACAGCCCGCCGGCAGAGATCGTTATGAACCGCCAGTGGAAGAAGATCTGTCCACTGTTGGTAAAGAGCGCATTGATGCCCACGGTGAAGAGGATGAGGAACATCAAGGGCTTGAGCCCCTTGAACAAATACTTGATATTGACACCTGAAAGCCCGGCCGCCAGCGCAATAAAAGCGATGACGAGGGCATAGCCCAGCAAGCTCTTCACCAGGAAGATGAGTACCATGAAGGTCATCGTCAGAACGAGCTTGGCCCGGGGGTCCATGCGGTGCAGCGGCGAATCGCCGGGGAAGTATTGGCCCAGGGTGATGTTACCGAGCAACGCCGTCACCTCCCAACAGCGGGAGCAGGAAATCCCGCACCTCCGCGAGCGTCATCATGCCATCGGGCACGGCCATGCCGCGCTCGCGCAGGGCCGCGCACAGCGCCGCCACCGCCGGTACGTCCAGCCCCATGGCCCGGAGCTCCCCGGCCCGGGCAAAGACCTCCCGCGGGGTGCCGTCGATGGCGATCACACCCTTGTTCATCACCAGCACACGGTCGGCCAGGCGTGCCACCTCGTCCATGGAGTGGCTGACCATGATGACCGTGCAGCCGCGGCTGCGGTGGATGTCGGCCACCAGGGCCAGCACTTCCTCCCGCCCGCGTGGGTCGAGCCCCGCTGTGGGTTCATCCAGAATAAGGATGGAAGGCTCCATCGCCAGCACCCCGGCAATGGCCACCCGCCGCCGCTGCCCGCCCGAAAGCTCAAAGGGCGAGCGCTGAAGGATCGCGCCATCGGGCAGGCCGACCTGCTGCATGGCGCGGTACACCCGCTCGGTAATCTCCGTGTCGGGCAACCCAAGGTTGCGTGGCCCGAAGGCCACGTCGCGCTCCACCGTCTCCTCAAAGAGCTGATACTCCGGGTATTGGAACACCAGGCCCACCTGCCGGCGCAGCGTCGTGAGGTTGGCACCCTTGCCGGCTGTGGGCAGGCCGTTGATGGTCACCATGCCGGTCGTGGGCTTCAGCAGCCCGTTGATGTGTTGAATGAGTGTGCTCTTGCCGCTGCCGGTGTGCCCGATGATGCCCACAAACTGCCCGTCAGGGATCGTCAGATCGATGTGCTCAATGGCCGTCGTGGTGAAGGGGCTCCCCGGCAGGAACACATGGCTTACCTCTTGGAATACAACTGCCATACTGCCTCCACCATTTCGTCCACCGTCAGAATGTCACCGTCCAAGTCCACACCGGCCTCGCCCAGTAAACCCTTGAGCTCCGCCATGGGCGGCACGTCCAGCCCCAGGGCACGCAGCTCGGCCCGGTGGCGGAACACCTTCCGCGGGGTGCCCTCCAGCACGATTTTACCGTCCTCCATCACCACCACCCGGTCAGCCCGGGCGGCTTCCTCCATGAAGTGGGTGATGAGAATGACGGTGATGCCCTCGTCATGCAGGCGCTCGATGGTTCTCATCACAGCCCGCCGCCCGTGGGGGTCCAGCATGGCCGTGGGTTCGTCCATCACCACGATCTTGGGGTGCAGTGCCAGTACCCCGGCGATGGCCACCCGCTGCTTCTGCCCGCCAGAGAGCATGTGCGGGGCCTTGAGCGCGTGGGCAGACATGTGCACGGCCTCCAGCGCGTCGTCCACCCGCTGACGGATCTCCTCCCGCGGGACGCCAAGGTTCTCCGGCCCGAAGGCCACGTCATCCTCCACCACCGTGGCGACCAACTGGTTGTCGGGGTTCTGAAAGACCATGCCGCAGGTGCCGCGAATCTGCCAGAGCAGTTCCTCGTCGGCGGTGTTCATGCCCTCCACCCACACCGTGCCCTCGTTGGGCAGCAGCAGGGCGTTGAAATGCCGCGCCAGTGTCGATTTCCCGCTGCCGTTGTGGCCCAACACCGCCACGAACTCGCCCGACTCCACCGTCAGGCTGACACCGCGCAGCACCGGTTCCTCGGGCGGCGCGCCTTCGGTTGGCGGATATGCAAAGGAGACGCCCTCGGCCACGACGACCGTCACGTGCTCCCTTGGTTCTTCCTGTGTGTCTTGCATTGGTTCTACTCCCATCCGGTCTTGCCGGTGCACCTATTATGAATGAAACTGCCAAAATGTGCAACAACGGGGATGGGCTTTGCCGGTTTCGGCACAAAAAGCAGCACCGGGCAACTGCTCCCGGTGCTTCAGGCTGTCGACAAAGGTCGACAGCCTTTCGCGTCTGCCACTGTTGTGACAGCCGCGATTCAGAGCACTTGTTCTCAGTATGGCTTGGTCGCCGTTCACGCCTTACACGCCATCTAGGATGCATAGGCGAGCAGTTCGCGAAGCGAACGACCAGCCCAGGCGCTAAGGCATTGCGCTGCAATGCCTTCCGGGATGCTTGGGCGAGCAGCAGCCGAAGGCTGCGGCCAGCCACGGCGTGACGGTTGGACACGCATCCGGGATGCTTGGGCGAGCAATGCGCGTAGCGCATGACCAGCCCGGCGTGTCCGATTCGCCGCACATGTCGCCGAACGATGAGAAATGGTAGCATTCATGCGGGTTTCTTGGAGTACGTTACGCCTGCGGGCGGGATTTTGCCATCCGGTTCACGCCGGCGTTTGGTTCCCTCCCGCCGGATGAACCGTCGGTCGGTTCGTGTCTTCGACCCCTACACTGGCCTTTTTGACAGTCTAGCACCGGGCAGCTACTCCCGGTGCTTTGCTTTCCATCTCTCAGCGCTCGTACTTATTCGGCCTTTCTCTTCTTGTGCCTTACAATCAAGTACAACGCACAAGCCCCGGCTGACAGAAGGCAGACTCCGCCCAGCCCCAGCCAAAACCATTGGGAACGCGCCGCGCTGCGCTGCTGCGCCACGGCGGCCAAATCCAACCCGCCGCCCATAGTATTCGGGTGTTCCTTGGCATAATCATAGTAAATCTGCACTGCGTCGGATATTTCGTCGAACGTGTAGACCGCGCTCTTTACCGTGGGGAGAGGAAAAATCTCCGCCACCGTATAATCGGGTCGCAAAATGAAATCCTGCACCGTCACCATGAAATACAGGGGAACCTTTTCGGTTTTTCCGTTAGGATAGGCGGCTTTCTGCACGGCCATTGCTCCCTCGGACCCCATAATCTGTTGAAATTTATACCCCTTTCCACGATCTTGTACTTGCATTACGGCGATGGGGTCATCCTTGTGATAGACAAGTACCGAGTAATCCTTCTGGTTTTTCAAACAGTTCAGAAAGCCATCCGTTCCCTTCTCGGGCACCGTTTTATCCACAAAGCACGGCATCGGGTCGGAAAATGTGACGTCCGTAATTTCCTCATCGGAATACCCCGCGAGATCATAAACCTCTTTGTTACCCAACAGGAAGTCGAGGCCGTCGCTGGCATAGATGCGCGCGATGGCATCGTTCAGGGGTTCGCCGGTGACGCTCATCGCCGACGCTTCACCGAGGGAGTCCATCAGGCTTTGGTACGGATTGCGCGCCGCACCAGCGGGCGACGCAGCCAGCAGCAGTACAGAAAGTAAGCAGACCATGCCAAAAATACCGCGTTTCATAAGGTTCCCCCCTCTTTATCATGGTGGATAAAGCCCCGCGTACTTATATCTGCGTACAATTGTATGTGTCAACAATACCAATTGGTGAATTCGGCAAAATTAGTTATAGATCGACAACAAGGATTTCTCCCCGTTCTTTTCGTCCATACAAAGGATACGAAAAACGGGAGCGATGAACGCTCCCGTTTATTAGGTAAGGCGAAGTTCAGACGAGCTCCAGAATGACCATCTCGGCGGCGTCGCCGCGACGGGGGCCCATCTTCAGGATGCGGGTGTAACCGCCCTTGGTGCCCTTCTCCTCAGCCCGCTTCTGGTACTTGGGGCCGATTTCGCGGAAGAGCTTCTCCACGACGGGGTTGTTGACTTCCCCGGCGCGCTTCTTGTACTCAGTGCGGTTTTCCTTCTTGCCCTTGGGCTCGGTGTAGTTGTACAGAGCCTTCATGATCTGCCGGCGGGCATGGAGCTTGTCAGCACCGTCGTTGGTGACGGTGATCTCCTTGGTCTGGTTCTTCTCGTTGAAGACGGTCTTCTCCACCTGGATGGTGTCCTCGTGGTTGTTGACCGCCAGCGTGATGACACGCTCGGCGAGCTTACGAACCTCCTTGGCACGGGCTTCGGTGGTGGTGATGCGGCCGTGCCAAATGAGATCAGTGGTAAGCGAACGGAGCATCGCCACGCGCTGATCGGTGGGCCGCCCCAGTTTGCGATGTTCAGCCATTGATGTTCCCCCCTGTTAGTCTTCGTTCTTCTTCAGGTACAGTCCCAGCGCGGCCAGCTTGGCAATGACCTCGTCCAGGGATTTGCGACCGAGGTTGCGGACTTTCATCATCTCGTCCTCGCTGCGCTGCACCAGCTCGTCGACGGTGTTGATACCGGCGCGCTTCAGGCAGTTGTAGCTGCGGACGGTGAGGTCCAGCTCCTCAATGGTCATCTCCAGCACTTTTTCCTTGCGGCTGTCGTCCTTCTCCACCATGATCTCCACGTTGCCGACGTCACCGGTCAGCTCCACAAAGAGCGCCAGGTGCTCGGTCATGATCCGGGCGGCCAGGGACTGGGCCTCGTCCGGGCGGATGGTGCCATTCGTCCAGACTTCCATGATGAGCTTGTCAAACTCGGTGTTCTGGCCCACGCGGGTGTTTTCCACCGTGTAGTTGACCTTGCGCACCGGGGTGAAGATCGAGTCCACCGGGATGACGCCGATGGGCTGACCGTGGCTCTTGTTCTTATCGGCCGAGACATACCCGCGGCCCTTCTCCAGCACAATCTCCATATAGAGACGGCCTTCGTCGTTGAGCGTGGCGATGTACATATCGGGGTTGAGTACCTCGATCTCGCTGTCCGCTTCAATGTCGGCGGCGGTGACGCGCTTGGGGCCGGTCACGTTGATGACGGCCACCTTCGGCTGGTCGCTGTGCAGCTTGACCGCCAGACCCTTCAGGTTCAGGACGACCTCGGTGACATCCTCCACCATGCCGGGCAGGGTGGAGAACTCGTGCAGCACACCCTCGATCTTGATGCTCGAGGCGGCCGCGCCGGGCAGGCTGGAAAGAAGGATCCGGCGCAGACTGTTGCCCAGCGTGGTGCCGAAGCCCCGCTCCAGCGGTTCGACGACGAACTTGCCATAGCGGTTGTCCTGGCTCATCTCCACGCATTCGATCTTCGGCTTTTCAATTTCCAACATCAGTGAATACCCTCCTTTTGGGTCAGTCGGTTTTCAATCCTCTTTCCCCTACGCAACCGGTGTCCGATTACAACTTGGAGTAGTATTCCACGACGAGCTGCTCAGCCAGGACCATGTCGACATCCTCACGCTCCGGCAGGGCCAGAACACGGCCTTCCAACGCGTCGGCGTTGAGGTCGAGCCACTTGGGCACGTTGCGGGCCGGGCCCTGACGCAGGGCGGCCAGCACCTCGATGTCACGGCTGCCTTCCTTCACAGACACAACGTCTCCCGCCTTGATCTGATAGGAAGGGATGTTGACGCGCTTGCCGTTGACCAGGATGTGGCCGTGCAGCACGATCTGACGGGCCTGGGCGCGGCTGTCGCCAAAACCAAGGCGGTAAGCCACGTTGTCCAGACGGCACTCCAGGATGCGAAGCAGGGCCTCGCCGGTGGCGCCGCTGCTCTTGCGAGCCAGGTCGAAGTAACCGCGGAACTGCGATTCCAGCAGACCATAGGTGCGGCGCATCTTCTGCTTTTCACGCAGCTGCATGCCATATTCGCTCATCTTACGCCGGCCGGGCTTGTGCTGGCCGGGAGGGGTGGGACGACGGGACACCGCGCACTTGGCGGAGTAGCAGCGATCGCCCTTCAGGAAAAGCTTGCAACCCTCGCGGCGGCAAAGGCGGCAGGACGGTCCGGTATATTTAGCCATTGTTCTTTGTATCCTCCTTCCTTACAGCCTTCTGCGCTTGGGCGGGCGGCAGCCATTGTGCGGGATGGGCGTGACGTCCTTGATGACGGTCACTTCCAAACCGGCAGCCTGCAGGCTGCGGATGGCGGCCTCACGGCCCGAGCCAGGGCCCTTGACAAACACATCGACCGAACGCATGCCAAACTCCAGCGCGCTCTTGGCGGCAGTTTCTGCGGCCATCTGGGCGGCGAAGGGCGTGCTCTTGCGGCTGCCCTTGAAGTTCAGGCTGCCGGCGCTGGACCAGGACACGGCGTTGCCGCCGTTGTCGGTGATCGTCACGATCGTGTTGTTGAAGGAAGAATGGATATGGGCAGCGCCATGCTCGACATGCTTTTTCTCGCGGCGCTTCTTGACGACTTTTTTCTTGGATGCGGTTGCCACAGATGTTCCCTCCTACCCTACTTCTTCTTGCGGATGCTGGTCTTGCGCGGGCCCTTGTGGGTGCGGGCATTCTGCTTGGTGTTCTGGCCACGCACAGGCAGGCCGCGGCGGTGGCGGATCCCACGGTAGCAGCCAATCTCGATGAGACGCTTGACGTTCATCGAAACTTCACGGCGAAGGTCACCCTCCACCTTGAGGTTGTTCTCGATGTAGTTGCGCAGCTTGCCGACTTCGACCTCGGTCAGATCGCGGATGCGGACGTCGGGGTTGATGCCCGTCTCCGCCAAAATCTTCTGCGCGGTGGTCAGGCCGATGCCGTAAATATAGGTCAGGCCCACTTCCACACGCTTGTCCCTGGGTAAATCTATACCGGAAATACGTGCCATTTGGTCTACACACCTCCATAAATCTCTGTGTATCGTGAACCCCTATTGCCGGTTCGGTGTGGAACTCCACCCAGAGGTGGCAGCCGCGCTCCATCCTGCTCGGTCAAAAAGAGCTGGTTCGCCCGCTTAGCCCTGCTTCTGCTTGTGGCGCGGGTTCTCGCAGATGACCATCACGCGGCCCTTGCGGCGGATGATCTTGCACTTCTCGCAAATCGTCTTGACAGAAGGTCTTACTTTCATCGTTGTCTCCTCCTCAAATGCCTTACGTCACCTTAGGTGCGTTGTTTGCCGCGCCACGTGATGCGTCCTCGCGTCAGGTCGTAAGGCGACAGCTCAATGGTAACTTTATCACCGGGCAGAATGCGAATGTAATTCATGCGCAGCTTACCCGATATGTGCGCCAGTATTTTGTGCCCGTTGGGAAGCTCCACCTCAAACATTGCGTTCGGGAAAGATTCCACCACGGTGCCTTCCACCTCAATCAAGTCCTGTTTTGACAAGTTTTCCCTCCTTCGGTCCGGTCCGAAACTCCGTTCTCCCCAACGTCCAGCGCCTTCAATGCCCTTCGGATGGCGGCGTCCTGCAGGTGATTGCCTTCCAGGAGCGTTTCCGCCGATTCCATCACGGCCGGTTCGGCACGCAGATGCTTGATCTTCTTCCGCTTGGGCCGGTCGAGCTTGCGGGTGTCGCCGTCAACCAGCAGCACGTGGTTCTCGTCAGCCCAGCCAACTACCACAAATCTCCTGCCGCTGTCACGCCCCGCACGGGAACGCACGACCGCGCCGATGGCAGGCCGATCCTGCCCCTTCCTCCCGCGAGCCGTCACGGAGTGGTCAGGATCTGGGCGCCTTCGGCGGTGACCAGAACGGTCTCTTCGTAATGGGCGGACAGCTTCCGGTCGGCCGTGCGAACGGTCCAACCATCCGCCTGGTCAAAGTCCACCTGCCACACACCCTCGTTGATCATTGGTTCGATGGCGAGAACCATCCCTTCCCGCAGCCGGAGCCCCCGTCCGGGGCGGCCGTAGTTGGGCACCTCGGGTTCCTCGTGGAGTTTGCGGCCCACGCCGTGACCGCAGAGCTCCCGGACGACCGAAAACCCGCGGCTCTCCGCCAAGGACTGCACGGCCCAGCCGATGTCACCGATGCGTGCACCGGGCTTCACCACATCGAATGCACGCAGGAAACACTCCCGTGTGGTATCGATGAGGCTGCGAGCGGACGTGCTGATCTCCCCCACGGCGAAGGTACGCGCCATATCACCGGTGAAATCACCGAGCCTGGCACCCAGGTCGACGCCCACAATGTCTCCCTCACGCAGCGCGTAGCCGCCGGGGATCCCGTGGACGACAACTTCGTTGACGGAGATACAGATGCTGGCGGGATACCCATTGTACCCCTGGAAGGTCGGAAAACCGCCTTTGTCCATTATAAAGGTTGCGGCCGCCTTGTCAAGCTCGGCTGTGGTGACGCCGGGGCGCACCTTCGAACCGACCAGTTCCATGCACTGGGCCGTCAGCTGACAGGCCGCGCGCAGCTCCGCGATTTCAGCGGCAGTGAGTATGTTGATCATTTCCCCACCGAAGCCAGGGCAGCCAGTATGTCGTCGAACACGTCGGCAATGGGCCGGTCCCCGTCCACGTCCCGAAGGATCTCCTTGCGGGCGTAGTAGTCGATGAGCGGTTTGGTCTGCTCGTTGTAGACCTTCATGCGGTTACGCACGGTAATCTCGTTGTCGTCGGTTCGCTGGTAGAGCTCGCCGCCGCAACGCGGGCAGGTGGTCGCGCCGTTCAGGCTGTGGAGGTGCAGCGCTTCGCCGCAAGAGCGGCACATGCGCCGGCCGGCGATGCGCTCCACGAGCACATCCTCAGCCACGTCCACGTTGATGGCGGCATCGAGAGCCGCGAAACTCTCCAACGCCTCCGCCTGCGCCACTGTACGGGGAAACCCGTCCAGCAGGAAGCCTTTGGCACAGTCCGCCTTGGCGAGCCGCTCCCGCACGATGCCAATGACGACCTCGTCGGGCACAAGCTGTCCAGCGTCAATAAAGCCCTTGGCTGCCTTGCCCATTTCGCTGCCCTCGGCCATCGCCTCACGCAGCATTGCGCCGGTGGAGATGTGGGGAACAGCCAGCTTCTCCGCCACGCGGGCGGCCTGGGTCCCCTTGCCGGCCCCAGGGGGGCCGAGAAATACCATTCTCATGCCGCGCCCCCTAGTTCAGGAAGCCCTTATAGTGCCGCATGAGCATCTGGGCCTCGAGCTGCTTGGTGGTCTCCAGCGCCACGCCAACCAAAATCAGCATCGACGTTGCACCAAAGGTGTTGTACACAGTCGGGAACAGCAACGAGTAGGTCACAGGCACCAGCGACAGCATCATGAAGAACAAACCACTGAAGAGGCTGATGCGGTTACTGACACGCATCAGATAATCACTGGTGGGCCGACCGGGCCGGATGCCGGGAATGAAGCCACCGTACTGCTGAATGTTCTTCGAGATATCCACCGGGTTAAAGGTGATCTGTGCATAGAAGTAGGTGAAGAACAGAATCAGCATGAGTTGGATGACGATGTAGAGCGGATCTTTGGAGCCCATCACGTTGGCATAGCCAAGCGCAAAGCGGCCGAAGGCATTGTCCAGATTCTGGAAGCTGGCCAGGATCATACCCGGGAAACTCACCAGTGTCATGGCGAAGATGAGCGGCATAACACCGGAGTTGTTGAGCTTGAGCGGGATGTGGGTGCTCTGCCCGCCGTAGACCTTCCGGCCCATCTGGCGCTTGGCATACTGCACCGGGATGCGGCGCTGCCCCAGGTCGATGTACACGACCGCGGCGATGATGATCAGGGACACCAGCAGGAAACCGACCACCGCGCCCCAGTTGGCACTGTCGCCGCCATAGGCTTCGGCAATGTTGATCGGGATGCGGGAGATGATGTTGATGAAGATCAGCAACGAGGTACCGTTGCCGATGCCCTTCTCCGTGATGCGCTCGCCCATCCACATGGCGAAAGCCGCACCGGCTGCCTGCACCAGCAGGATTGTCACAAAAGCGTACCAGCTCTGGTTGGTCATGATGACGTTGTGGTACCCAATGAGGAAACCGCCCGTCTGGATGAGAGAAAGACCAATGGAGCTGTAGCGGGTGATCTCGGCGACCTTCTTACGGCCCTCTTCGCCGCCTTCCTTCATCAGCTTCTCCAGCGCCGGAATGGCAACCGTGAGAAGCTGGATGACGATGGACGCGGTGATGTAGGGCGTGATGCCCGTGGCCAGGATGGTAAAGTTGCCAACTGCACCGCCGTTGAACATATTCAACAGGCCGAGCATGTCGTTTCCACTGACGATGTTCGCCATGGAGGACGTGTCAATGAACGGTGTCCAGATGAAGTTCCCCAAACGGAAGACGAGCAGCATAAACAGCGTATAAAGGATCTTACGCCGAACCTCAGGAATCTTCCAGGCATTGCGGAACGTTTCGAACATCTTAAATCACCTCAATGCTGCCCTGGGCAGCCTTGATCTTCTCCTCGGCGGCCTTGCTGAACTTCGCGGCCTTCACGGTCAGCTGCTTGGTGAGCTCACCACGGCCCAAGATCTTCACGCCGCTCAGTTCCTTCTTCACAATTCCCACGGCCTTGAGAAGCTCAGGGGTGACCTCGGTGCCGTTCTCGAAGAGCTCCAGCTCCTCAACGTTCACCTCGGCATACTCCACGGCGAAATGATTGGTGAAACCGCGCTTGGGCAGGCGGCGGAACAACGGCAGCTGGCCGCCTTCAAAGCCCGGACGGACGTGGCCGCCGCTGCGCGCCCACTGGCCTTTGTGGCCACGGCCGGCGGTCTTGCCCCAACCGGAGCCCACACCGCGGCCCTTGCGCTTACCTTCTTTGCGATGGCCCTCTGCGGGCGTCAATTCATGCAATTTCATAGATTTTATCCTCCCGCGGCTTAAAGCTCGTCGACGGTGACCAGGTGCTTGACCTTGAACACCATGCCGCGCACGGCGTCGTTATCTGGTACGATGACGGAACTGTTGGTCTTGCGCAGACCCAGCGCCTGAACGGTAGCACGCAGCGCGGGCTTGCAGGCGATGGTGCTCTTGACCAAAGTGATCTTGAGTTGCTTCTGATCGGCCATTGCCTTTTCCTCCCTACTGCAGTATTTCCTCGACGGTCTTGCCGCGCAGCCGGGCGACTTCCTCAGCGGAGCGCAGCGACGCGAGACCTTCGATGGCGGCCTTGACGGCGTTGATGGGGTTGTTGGAGCCATAGCTCTTGGTGCGGATGTTCTTGACGCCAGCCGCTTCCAGAACGGCACGGACAGCACCACCAGCGATGACGCCGGTACCTTCCTCGGCGGGGAACATGAGCACGAGGCCCTTGCCGAACTTGCCCTTCACCTCATGGGGGATGGTGCCGCCATCGGCCAGCGAGACGGTGCGCAAGTTCTTCTTGGCATCCTCGACGCCCTTGCGGATGGCCTCCGGAATTTCGGCGGCTTTGCCCTGGCCCACGCCCACGCGGCCCTTGCCGTCACCCACGACCATCAGGGTCGTGAAGCGGAAGTTACGGCCGCCCTTGACGACCTTGGCCACGCGGTTGACGGCGACCAGCTTTTCGGTGAACTCCTGCGCGGCGGGATCACGATCCCGACGATCGCGCCGGTCGGAGCGTCTATCCTGATTGGGGGTTTCCCTGCGTTCCATTCGTCTCTCCTCCTTCAGAACTCGAGGCCCGCTTCGCGCGCGCCCTCGGCCAGGTTGGCCACCCGGCCGGTATAGAGATACCCGCCGCGGTCAAAGACCACCTGCTTGACGCCCTTCTCCATGGCGCGCTGGGCAACCAGCTTGCCGATGAACTTGGCGCTGTCCTTCTTGGTCATCTCGGCCACTTGGGTGCGGACATCCTTCTCCAAGGTGGAGGCGGCGACCAGCGTGTTGCCGGCGACGTCGTCAATGACCTGGACGTAGATGTGGTTCAGGCTCCGATAGACATTGAGGCGGGGACGCTCCGCGGTGCCCTGCACCTTGTTGCGGACGCGCTGATGCCGCTTCTGTCGGCTTGCATTCTTATCTGCTTTGCTGTACATGCTGCTCTACCCCTTTCACTTACCGGCAGCCTTGCCCTCTTTAATCCGGACAACCTCGCCTGCATAGCGGATGCCCTTGCCCATGTAGGGTTCGGGTTCACGCACGCGGCGCACGTTGGCGGCGACGGCCCCCACCTGCTGCTTGTCGGTGCCCTTGACCGCGATGCGGTTGGGTGCCGGCACTTCGAAGGTGATGCCCGTCGGGGGCTCCATCTCCACCGGGTGGGAGTAACCGATGTTGATGACCAGATTCTTGCCCTGCAATTGAGCACGATAACCGGTACCCACAATCTCTAACTCCCGGGTGAAGCCGTTCGTTACACCGGTGACCATGTTGGCCACCAGCGTCCGGTACAGACCGTGCATCGACTTGGACTGCTTCTCGTCATCGGGACGGGACACAGTCAGCACATTGCCCTCCTGCTTCAGGGTGAGGAGGGGGTTAACCCACTGCTTGAGTTCGCCCTTGGGGCCCTTGACCGTCACCCAACCGTCCGCGGCAACGGAGACCGTCACGCCGGCCGGTATGGTGATCGGAAGTTTACCAATTCGAGACATTCTTACACCTCCGTACTTTCCGCTTACCAGACGTAGGCAAGCACTTCGCCGCCAACGGACTGCTTGCGCGCCTCGCGGTCGGTCATCACGCCCTTGGACGTGGAGAGGATGACGACGCCCAGGCCGCCCAGCACCTTCGGAATTTCGTCCTGCTTGGCATAGACGCGCAGGCCGGGCTTGCTGATGCGCTTGAGCCCCTGGATGACGCGCTGGCCGCCAGGGCCGTACTTCAGGGTCAGAGTGATCTTCCCCTGCTTGTTCTCAGTTTCTTCCACCTTATAATTGCTGATATACCCCTCGTCCACCAGAATCTGGGCAATGGCCTTCTTCATGGAGGAGGCGGGCACCTCGACCTCACGGGTCTTGGTGACCAGGGCGTTGCGCACGCGGGTGAGCATATCGGCAATGGGATCCGTTACGTACATTTTGTTACCTCCCTTACGCTTTTACCAGCTCGCCTTACGCACGCCAGGAATCTGCCCCTGATAGGCCAGGTTCCGGAAGCAGATACGGCAGATGCCGTACTTGCGAAGGACGGAATGGGGACGACCGCAGATGCGGCAGCGCGTATAGGCGCGGGTGGAAAACTTCGGTTCCCGCTGCTGCTTGATGATCATGCTTTTCTTAGCCATCGATGTTCTCCTCCTGCCTTACTGCTGGCGCTGGAAGGGCATGCCCATCAGTTCCAGCAGCGCGTGCGCTTCTTCGTCGGTCTTGGCGGACGTCACGAAGATGATGTCCATGCCGCGGATCTTCTCGACCTTGTCGTAGGAGATCTCCGGGAAGATGATCTGCTCCTTGAGGCCGGTGGCATAGTTGCCACGACCATCGAAAGAGGTGTTGGACACGCCGCGGAAGTCGCGAACGCGGGGCAACACGATGTTCATGAACTTATCCACGAACTGGTACATCTGCTCACCGCGCAGAGTGACCTTGGCACCGACGTTCATGCCCTCACGAACCTTGAAGTTGGCGACCGACTTGCGGGCCTTGGTGACCAGGGGCTTCTGGCCGGTGATGAGACCAAGCTCGGCGATTGCGGTGTCCATCGCGCGGGCGTTGTCCTTGGCGTCGCCCAGGCCCATGTTGACAACCACCTTCTCCAGGTGGGGGATTTCCATCACATTCTTGTAGGCGAAGCGCTTCTGCAGCGCCGGCGCCACTTCAGACTTGTACTTGTCCTTCAGCCTCGACATCTGTTAACTCCTCCCTTCGCCTAGTCCAGCGACTCGCCGCACTTGGCGCAGACGCGAATCTTGCTGCCGTCCGGCAGAATCTTGTGGGCGGCGCGCACCGGCCGGTCGCACTTACCGCAGAAAAGCATGACCTTGGAGGAAGCGATCGTACCTTCCTGCTTGATGATCCCGCCCTGCTGGGTGCGGTTGCGGGGCTTGACGTGGCGGGTCAGCATATTCACGCCTTCCACAATCACCTTGCCCTCGCTGGGCAGGGCGGCCACGACCTTCCCTTTCTTGCCGGCGTCCTTGCCGGAGATGACAACGACCGTGTCGTTCTTCTTCACATGAAGCTTCATTCTACATCCTCCCTTACAGCACTTCGGGAGCCAGGGAGACGATCCTCATGTAATCCTTCTCTCTGAGCTCACGAGCCACGGGCCCAAAGATGCGGGTACCGCGGGGCTGTTTCTGGCTGTCGATGATGACGGCCGCGTTGTCATCGAAGCGGATGTAGCTGCCGTCACGGCGACGCATCCCGCTCTTGCTGCGGACGATGACGGCCTTGACGACGTCGCCCTTCTTGACCACGCCGCCGGGTGTTGCGGTCTTTACGCTGGCGACAATGACGTCACCAATGTTGCCGGTCTTGCGAACCGACCCACCCAGCACCTTAATGCAGAAGATCTCTTTGGCGCCGGTATTGTCGGCGACCTTGAGCCTTGTTTGCAACTGAATCATGGCTTAAGCCTCCCTTTCCTCGGCGCTCTTACTTGGCCTTTTCTACGATTTCCACGACGCGCCAGCGCTTGTCCTTGGACAGGGGGCGTGTCTCCATGATGCGGACAGTGTCCCCGATGCCGCAGGAATTCTCCTCGTCGTGGGCCTTGAACTTGGTGGTCTTGTTGACCGTCTTACCATACAGGGGGTGGTTGATCTTGGTGCGGATGGCGACCACAACGGTCTTGTCCATCTTATCGCTGACCACGACGCCCACGCGCTGCTTTCTGAAGTTACGCTCGATCATTTCGCTCATCGTCATTTCCTCCTTCACGGCCTCACTGGGCTCTCTTCAGCCCGAGCTCGCGCTCACGGAGGATGGTTTTCACCCGGGCGATGTCCTTCTTGCACTGGTTCAGGCGAATGGGGTTCTGCAACTGACCGGTGGCCTGTTGGAAGCGGAGGTTGAAGAGCTCCGTCTTCAGCTCAGTCAGGCGGTTGTTGAGCTCCTGCACGCTCTGCTCTCTGTACTTCGTCGCTTTCACTGTACTTCACCACCCGTTTCCTTGGCGTTGTCGGCCTTCGCAAAGTCCTCGCGGCTGACGAACTTACACTTGATCGGCAGCTTGTGGGCAGCCAGGCGCATGGCCTCGCGGGCCACTTCCCGGTCCACACCGGAGATTTCAAAGAGCACACGGTCGGGCTTGACCACGGCGACCCAATACTCGGGCGCGCCTTTGCCGTTGCCCATGCGCGTCTCAGCCGGCTTCTTGGTGATGGGCTTATCGGGGAAGATCTTGATCCAGACCTTACCGCCGCGCTTGGTGTAGCGGGTGATGGTGGAGCGGGCCGCCTCAATCTGGTTGGCGGTAATCCACGCCGGCTCCGTCGCCATCAGGCCATACTCGCCGTAGGCCAGGAAGTTCCCGCGGGTGGCACGGCCTGTCATGCGGCCACGCATCACCTTTCTATGCTTGACCCTCTTGGGCATCAACATGGTTATTTCCCTCCCTCTTGGGGCTTCTTGCCCTTGGTGGGCATCACTTCGCCCTTGTAGATCCACACCTTGCAGCCGATGCGGCCATAGGTGGTCTTGGCCTCGGCGAAGCCGTAGTCAATGTCGGCACGCAGCGTCTGCAGCGGCACGCTGCCCTCGCGGTAACCTTCGGTGCGGGCGATGTCCGCGCCGCCCAGACGACCGGAGACCATGGTCTTGATACCCTTGGCGCCAGCCTTCATGGCACGGGTCTGCACCTGCTTCATGGCCCGGCGGAAGGACGTACGCTTCTCAATCTGCGCGGCGATGTTCTCAGCCACGAGCTGGGCGTCGGTGTCCATGGACTTGATCTCGAAGACGTTGACGTTGACGGACTTGCCGGAGAGCTTCTCCAGGTCGGCCTTCAGGGCTTCCACACCTGTGCCGCCGCGGCCGATGACGATACCGGGCTTGCCAACGTGGATACCCACGGTCAGCTTATCAGCGGCACGCTCCAGCTCAATGCGGGAGACACCCGCGGCAAACAGCTTTTCTTTGATGTACTTGCGGAGCTTGTTGTCCTCCACAAGGAAGTTGGCGAAATTCTTCTTGTCGGCATACCAACGGGTATCCCAGGGCTTGATGACGCCGACGCGGGCTCCGTGGGGGTGAACTTTATGGCCCATTACTTTGCCTCCTCCTGGTCTTTGGCGATGCGGTCAAGGATCACGGTGATGTGGCTGGTCCGCTTGAGGATGGGGTTGGCCATGCCGCGGGAACGGGGCCGGACACGCTTGAGCACCGGGCCCTGGTTGGCATAGGTCTCCGCCACGAACAGCTCGCGGCGATCCATCTCCAGGTTGTTCTCGGCATTGGCAATGGCCGAGTTGAGCAGCTTCAGCACCACGGGGCTGGCAGACTTGGGCGTGAACTTCAGGATGTTCAGCGCGTCATCCACCTGCTTGCCACGGATGAGATCCAGGACGATTGCGACCTTGGAGGAGGAGACACGGATATAGCGCGCGTGGGCATGGGGACGCTTGTCAGCGTTCTCACGCCGGGCAGCAGCCTTCTGCTTCATTCTGGTAGACATCTCTCGGGTTCCTCCTTATCTCGACGAGCTGGACTTCTCGCCTGCGTGCCCGCGGAACGTGCGGGTCGGGGCGAACTCACCCAGCTTGTGGCCGACCATATCCTCGGTGACGTAGACCGGCACGTGCTTGCGACCATCGTAAACGGCGATGGTGTGGCCGACGAAGTCCGGGAAGATGGTGGACGACCGGGACCAGGTCTTGACGACCTGCTTGTCGTTGCGGTTGTTGAGCTCGACAATCTTCTTGAAAAGACGGTCAAACACATAAGGCCCCTTCTTGACGGATCTGCTCATGAAATCTGACCTCCTTTACTTGCTGTTTCTGCGCTTCAGAATGTACTTGTCGTTGATGTTCTTCTTCTTGCGGGTCTTGTGACCCAGAGTGGGCTTGCCCCATGGGCTGACCGGACCGGGCAGACCGATCGGGGACTTGCCTTCGCCGCCGCCGTGGGGGTGGTCCACCGGGTTCATCACGACGCCGCGGACCGTCGGGCGGAAGCCCATGTGGCGCTTGCGGCCCGCCTTGCCCAGGGAGACATTCTCGTGCTCGAGGTTGCCAACCTGGCCGATGGTGGCCTTGCAGTCGACACTGACCATGCGGATCTCACCGGAGGGGAGCCGCAGCTGGGCCCACTTGCCTTCCTTCGCCATGAGCTGGGCGAAGTTGCCGGCAGACCGGGTGAGCTGGCCGCCCTTGCCGGGGACGAGCTCAATGTTGTGGATGAGCGTGCCCAGCGGGATGTTGGCGATCGGCAGGGCGTTGCCGGGCTTGATGTCAGCGGTGGGGCCGCTGACCACGGAGTCGCCAACCTTCAGGCCCAACGGAGCCAGGATGTAGCGCTTCTCGCCATCGGCGTAGATGAGAAGAGCGATGTAGGCCGAGCGGTTCGGATCGTACTCGATCGTGGCAACCTTAGCCGGCACGCCGTCCTTCTGACGCTTGAAATCGATGATGCGGTACTTCCGGCGGGCCTGGTTGCCGCGGTGCCGGACGGTGATCTTGCCCTGGAAGTTGCGGCCGGAATGGCGCTGGAGATTCTCAAGCAACGACTTCTCCGGCTTGTTCGTCGTCACTTCCTCGAACGTCGCCACACTCATGAAACGAGTGGAAGGCGAAGTTGGCTTATATTTTCTCGTGGGCATCGTCTATGTCCCCCCTCATTAATCCTGCTGGGCCATGCCCTCGAAGAACTCGATGCCGCGGCTCTCGGCGGTGAGCTTCACGATGGCACGCTTGGTATCCGGCGTCATGCCGGAGGTCCGGCCCATTCTCTTCACGTGGCCGGGGCGGTTCAGGGTGTTCACCTGAGCCACCTTGACGCCGAAGGCGTCTTCGACAGCCTTCTTGATCTCATACTTGTTGGCAGCCTTGTCCACAACGAAGGTGTACTTCTTGAGGGCCATGTTGTCATAGCTGCGCTCGGTCAGCACCGGGCGGATGATAATGTCATGAGCGGTCTTCATCCGGCGTATACCTCCTCCACCAGGGCCAGGGCCTCGCGGGTGATGATGAACTTATCATAGTTCAGGATGTCGTAGACGTTGAGGGTGTTGAACTGGGCGGCGTAGACCTCCGGCAGGTTGCCGATGGCACGACGCACATTGGGCTCCACCTGGCTGGTAACGATCAGGGCCTTGCCCTTCACACCCAGGGCCTTCAAGATCGAGGTGATCTCACTCGTCTTGCCCTGCTGCAGGGTCAGCGAGTCCAGCACGATGAGCTCGCCCGCCAGCACCTTGCTGGAGAGGGCTGAGAACATAGCCAAACGGCGGACCTTCCTGTTGACCTTCTGGTGATAGTCACGGGGCTTCACGGCGAACACCATACCGCCATGACGCCACTGGGGCGAACGGGTGGAACCCTGACGGGCACGGCCGGTGCCCTTCTGGCGCCAGGGCTTCTTGCCGCCGCCGCTGACTTCACTGCGGGTCAGCGCGCTCTGGGTGCCCTGCCGCCGGTTGGCGAGCTGGGCGACCACGACCTGGTGCATGGCGCTCTCATGGGGCACAACACCAAAGACGGTCTCGGACAGCTCTTGGGTGCCGACCGTCTTGCCCTCCTGATTATATAAATCAACCTTAGGCATCTCTGTTTCCTCCTTCTGCGGGGCTTAACCCTTGACGGTGTTGCGGACCATGAGCAACGCGCCACGGGCCCCGGGCACCGCGCCCTTGATCATGATGAAGTTGCGCTCAGCATCCACCTTCACCACCACGAGATTCTGGATGGTGACGTTCTCCACACCGTACTGACCGGGCAGACGCTTGTTCTTGAACACGCGCCCCGGGCTGGTGTTGGCGCCCATGGAACCAGGGCCGCGGTGATACTTGGAGCCGTGGGCCTTGGGGCCGATGCGGGTGTTCCAGCGCTTAACTGTGCCGGAAAAACCATGGCCCTTGGTGAGGCCGCTGACGTCGACGATGTCGCCGACCTCAAAGATATCAGCCTTCACAGCCGTTCCCACTTCGTAATTGGCGCTGTCATCCAGCTTCAGCTCGCGAACGAAGCGCTTGGGCTCAATGCCCGCCTTCTTGAATTCGCCCGCTTTGGGCTGGTTGACCAGCTTCTCGCGAATGTCCTCAATCCCCACGCACAGTGCATCGTAGCCGTCCTTGTCCACCGTCTTCTTGCGAATGACGTAGTTGGGGGCGGTTTCGATGACCGTAACGCCAATGGCGGTGCCGTCAGCGTTAAAAAGCTGGGTCATACCGATCTTTCTGCCGTAAATACCCTTCTTCATGCTATCCTCCTGGCCGCTCAAAGCTTGATCTCGATGTCCACACCGGCCGGAAGGTCCAGGCGCATCAGGGAGTCCACCGTACGGGCGCTGGGGTTCAGCACGTCAATCAGGCGCTTGTGGGTGCGGATCTCGAACTGTTCGCGGCTGTCCTTGTACTTGTGCGGTGCGCGCAAAATGGTCACGATTTCCTTCTCAGTGGGCAGCGGGATGGGGCCGGACACCACTGCGCCGGTCCGCTTGGCCGTGTCCACGATGCGCTCAGCGGACTGATCGATGATGTCATGATCGTAGGCCTTGAGCTTGATACGGATTTTCTTGGTAGGCAATGCGATTCCCTCCTTATCTCGGGTCAAGTACACTCTGCCGTGTGTGCCGTCTTAAAATTTATTGCGGCGGAGTTTGGCCCGTCGCCCGATTGCCGCGGACTTGGTCCACGGAAGTTCCCCTGCAACGTAAGGATCCGTACAGGCAATCTCCCGCTTCTTCCCCATTTGACGGCAGCTTTTAGATAATACTACACACCTGTCTAGATTGCAAGCAGGTTTTTTCAACTTTTCAGCCGTTTGCTTCGTTTTTTTCATTCTTTGGCACGAAGCCACCCTACTTGCTTGACAGAACGTGTCCGGGGCGGACAAACCGCCCCGGACCGTTGTTCACTTACTCGTTGTTGGCCTTCTTGTTGCCGATGATCTTCTCCGCCACGCTGTTGGGCACCTCCTTGAAGTGGCCGAACTGCATGGTGAAGACGCCGCGGCCCTGGGTACGACTGCGCAGGTCGGTGGCGTAGCCGAACATCTCGGCCAGCGGCACCAGCGCACGCACCACCTGGGAGCCAGCGACCATGTCCATGCCCTCAATCTGCCCGCGCCGGGAGTTGAGGTTGCCCATGACATCGCCCAGGTAATCGTCGGGGATGACGACCTCGACCTTCATGATCGGCTCCAGAATGACCGGCGCAGCCTTCTTGAGAGCTTCGCGCAGGGCCAAGGTACCGGCCACTTTGAAGGCCACTTCGGAGGAGTCGACTTCGTGGTAGGAGCCGTCGACCAGCCGGGCCTTGAAGTCCACCAGCTCGAACCCAGCCAGCGGGCCGTTGGCCAGCGCTTCGCGGATACCGGCGTTGATCGGCTGGATGTACTCCTTGGGCACAACGCCGCCGACGATGGCGTCCTCGAAGACATAACCGGAGCCGGGCTCCAGGGGCTCGATCTCGATGACGGCGTGACCGTACTGGCCGCGGCCGCCGGACTGCCGCACGAAGCGGCCGTCGCCGCGGGAAGCACGGCGGATGGTCTCACGGTAGGAGACCTGCGGCGCGCCGACGTTGGCCTCCACCTTGAACTCGCGCAGCATCCGGTCCACGATGATCTCCAGATGCAACTCGCCCATGCCGGCGATGATCGTTTGACCGGTCTCCTGGTCGGTGTAGGTCTTGAAGGTCGGGTCCTCTTCGGCCAGCTTCACGAGCGCCATCGTCATCTTGTCCTGGCCGGCCTTGGTCTTGGGCTCAATGGCCACGCGGATGACGGGCTCGGGGAACTCCATGCTCTCCAGCACGATGGGGTGATCCTCATCGCACAGGGTGTCGCCGGTGGTGGCGTTCTTCAGGCCCACGGCGGCGGCAATGTCGCCGGCCAGCACTTCTTCGATGTCCTCGCGGTGGTTGGCGTGCATCTGCAGCAGGCGGCCCACGCGCTCACGCCGGCCGCGGCCGGGGTTATAGACGGCCGAACCGGCGCTCAGCTTGCCGGAGTACACACGGAAGAACGCCAGCTTGCCCACATAGGGGTCGGTCATGATCTTGAAGGCCAAAGCCGAGAAGGGCTCGTCATCGGAGGCATGACGCACGATCTCCGTTTCACCGTCGGTGGCCACGCCGGTGACCGGCGGGATGTCCAGCGGCGAGGGCAGATAGTCGACCATCGCGTCGAGCAGGGGCTGCACGCCGCGGTTCTTATAGGACGAACCGCAAAGCACCGGGATGATGGCGCCGGAGATGCAGGCGATGCGGATGCCCTTTTTCATCTGCTCCACCGTGAGCTCGCCATGCTCGAAATACTGCTCCATCAACTCTTCTTCGGTCTCGGCAACGGACTCCATGAGTTCGTGCCGGGCGGCGGCGCAGACTTCCTTCATGTCATCGGGGATCTCGGTTTCCACCACGTCCTTGCCCAGGTCATCGTTGTAGATGATGGCAATGTTGCGGACGAGATCGACCATGCCAAGGAAGTGATCCTCCGCGCCGATGGGCACCTGCAGGGGCACCGGATTGGCATTGAGCCGGCTCTTCATCATGTCCATGACGCGCTGAAAGTTTGCACCGACGATGTCCATCTTGTTGACGAAAGCGATGCGCGGTACGCCATACTTGTTGGCCTGGCGCCACACGGTCTCGCTCTGGGGCTCGACGCCGCCCTTGGCACAGAACACCGCCACCGCGCCGTCCAGCACGCGCAGCGAACGCTCTACTTCCACGGTGAAGTCCACGTGTCCGGGGGTGTCGATGATATTGACGCGGTGGCCACGCCAGAAAGCGGTCGTCGCCGCCGAGGTAATCGTGATACCGCGCTCCTGCTCCTGCTCCATCCAGTCCATCGTGGCCGCGCCTTCGTGAGTCTCACCCATGCGGTGCAGCCTGCCGGTATAGAACAGGATCCGCTCTGTCGTGGTGGTCTTGCCCGCGTCAATGTGGGCCATGATGCCTACGTTGCGGGTCATCTCGAGGGATACCTGTCTTGCCACTGTGTTTTCCTCCTTCAATCGGGCCCGATGGGCCGGGCCGGCGTCCCCTTTGGGAAAGACCGGCATTCACAATGAAATCTATATCAATTCCGGGGGTTACCCACGAAACTGCTTTCAAAAGCAATGCGGGTGCAGACAAACGCATCAGCGCCCGCCTATCACCCGCATGTCTCTGCCGAACGATGCGCCGTTTACCGCGGCGCCTATCGGTAAACTACCACCTGTAATGAGCAAAGGCCCGGTTGGCCTCCGCCATGCGATGGATGTCCTCCTTGCGGCCGACCGCCTTGCCGGTGTTGTTCGCGGCATCCATGAGTTCGCCGGCAAGCTTGGCTTCCATGGTGCGCTCGCTGCGCATCCGAGAGAAGCTGACCAGCCAACGAAGGCCGAGCGTCTGACGCCGGGACGGGCGAACCTCCAGCGGCACCTGATAGGTGGCACCGCCGACGCGGCGGGCCTTGACTTCGAGCAGGGGCATGATGTTGTTCATCGCCTGCTCAAAGACGTCCATCGGTTCCTTCCCGGTCTTTTCCTTCACGATATCCAAAGCGCCATAAACGATGCGCTGCGCTGTGCCTTTCTTTCCGTCGAGCATGACACGGTTAACCAACCGGGACAGAACGACGTTGCCGTAAATCGGATCAGGCAGCACCTCGCGCTTCGGCACTCCTCCACGCCTGGGCATGTTGAACCCTCCTTGCTGCTATGCAAAACTTATCAAATAACGAGTGTCCTGTGCCGTATGTCCCCTGCCGGCCGTACGTTCCAAGCGGGCGGGCAGCGAACGGAAGGTTCAGACTCTCCGTGCGGCTTACTTCTTCGGCTTCTTGGCGCCGTACAGCGAACGGCTCTGCTTGCGGCCGTCCACACCCGACGCGTCCAGCGCGCCGCGGATGATGTGGTAACGAGTTCCCGGAAGATCACGAACCCTGCCACCTCTGACGAGAACAACGCTGTGCTCCTGCAGATTGTGACCAATGCCCGGGATGTAGATGGTTCCCTCGTTGCCATTCACCAAACGAACCCTGGCAATCTTGCGCAGAGCGGAGTTTGGCTTCTTGGGCGTCATCGTCTTCACGGAAAGACACACGCCGCGCTTCTGGGGGTTCCCCTCCAGGATGGGCGACTTGCTCTTATAGGAAACGGACTGTCTGCCCCGACGAACGATCTGATTGATTGTTGGCATGCCTTTCTGGCACCTCCTCCCATGATTTGCTCTATTCAAAACCCCCGCAACCCATGGGGGAAGCGAATACTACCTCAGCAGGCAAGCGACAGCAGTCGCCACATCCAGCCGGCAGGTCTGACCCAGCTCCTGCATGGAGGGTCCCTCCACACAGGGCACATCAGCCGCCTCGCAGCGTTCGCGTACACGAGCCCGGATGGGCTCATCCACGTCCCGCGCCAGCACCACGGCCCGCGCGCTGCCGTCCTCCACCGCCCGCAGTACCTGTTTGAGGCCTGCAAGCCGTGCCCGAGGGCGACCCAAATCCTGTTCCATGTCCTGATAATTCATCTACGAACACGCCCGATTATTATATATCCTGATCGATTGGCTGTCAATCACGGTTTTAATGGTTTTCATGCCGGCACCGCGGGCATGGGCCTGGGGCACGCCCCAGGCAGAAACGGGGACGGAAGGCTACCCCTCCGTCCCCGCCGCAGGTCACACGTTATAGTCTTCGCCGTCCTCGTCGCGCTCTTCTTCGCCGACCTCGTCCTCATCCACATCCTCGTCCTCGTCATCGCTGAGGACCAGGCCTTCCAACCCAAGGTCGTCATCCAGCCCCAGGTCGTCCCGGACGTCGTCGCTGTCACCAAAGGTATCGGCAGCGGTCACGTAGTCAGCGCCCCCCAGATCGTCCGCGTCGTCCTCACCAACAAAGGAACCCTCCAGCGGCATGTAGTCGGTGTTGATCTGGATGTTCTTATAGCGGCGCATGCCGGTACCAGCCGGAATGAGCTTGCCGATGATGATGTTCTCCTTCAAGCCCACCAGCGGATCGAGCTTGCCCTTGATGGCGGCATCGGTGAGCACGCGGGTCGTCTCCTGGAAGGCGGCGGCCGACAGCCACGAATCGGTGGCCAGCGAGCTCTTGGTGATACCCATCAGCACACGCCGGGCGGTGGCCGGGCGGCGGCCGCTGGTCAGCGCTTCCTCGTTGACGCGCTCGAACGCGAAGATGTCGACGAGACTGCCGGGCAGCAGTTCGGTGTCGCCGGCGTCCTCCACGCGCACCTTGCGCAGCATCTGACGCAGGATGACCTCGATGTGCTTGTCAGCCGTGTCGATACCGGACTGCCGGTAGACCGTCTGTACTTCCTTGAGCTGGTACTCCTGCACTCCCTTGATGCCCTTGATCTTCAGGATGTCGTGGGGGTTGATGGAGCCCTCGGTCAGGTTGTCACCCGCCTCGATGACCTGGTCGTCGCGTACGCTGATGCGCGAGGTGTACGGGATGGGGTAACTCTTCTCCTCGCCGTCCTCCTCGTTCTTCACCACGATCTCGCGCTTATTGCTGCCCTCAAAGTGCACAAGGCGCACCTTGCCGGAGATTTCGGAGATCACCGCCTGACCCTTGGGCTTGCGGGCCTCGAAGATTTCTTCGACGCGGGGCAGACCCTGGGTGATGTCGTCGCCGTGGGTACTGGCAACGCCGCCGGTGTGGAAGGTACGCATCGTGAGCTGGGTACCCGGCTCACCGATGGACTGGGCGGCGATGGTGCCCACCGACTCACCCACGCTGACCTTCTGGCCATTGGCCATATCCAGGCCGTAGCACTTGGCGCACACGCCGTGCTCGTTGCGGCAGGTCAGCACCGAGCGAATCTGTACCTCGGTGACGCCAGCGTTCTCAATGGCGCGGGCCACATCCCGCGGAACCAGTTCGCCCGCCGGAGCCATGACCTCGTGGGTCACAGGGTGCAGGATGTCCTCCACCGGCACGCGGCCCCAAATACGGTCGCGCAGCGGCTCAATGACGCGGTTGCCGTCCATGACGGCCTTGACGACCACGCCGCGCACCCGTTCGTTGCGGCTGGCGAAGCAGTCCTCCTCCCGCACCACGACATCCTGAGAGATGTCGACCAGACGACGGGTCAGGTAACCCGAGTCGGCCGTACGAAGAGCCGTGTCCGCCAGACCCTTGCGGGTGCCGTGGGTGGAGATGAAGAACTCCAACACGGTCAGGCCTTCACGGAAGTTGGCACGAATGGGCATCTCGATGATGCGGCCCGAGGGGTTGGCCATCAGGCCGCGCATGCCGGCCAGCTGGCGAATCTGGTTGGGGTTACCGCGGGCGCCCGAGTGACTCATCATGTACACGTTGTTGAAGCGGCCCAAATTGTCCATCAGGGCCTTGGTCACGGCCTCGGTCGTCTCCTTCCAGATGGTGACGACGTGGCTGTAACGCTCCTCTTCGGAGATCAGGCCGTCGCGGAAGGCCGTCTCCACCTCAGACACGCGCTCCTCAGCGGCCTCCAGCAGCTTCGCCTTCTCCTGGGGGATTTCGATGTCGCTCACCGAGATGGTGACCGCACCCTTGGTGGAGTACTTGAAGCCCAGGGACTTGATGTTATCGAGCACGACGGCGCACTGCGCGTTGCCATGGCGGCGGTAAGTACGGTCGACGATCTCAGTCAGCAGGCCCTTGGCCACCAGTTCGTTGATTTCGAGGTCGAGCATCTCCTCAGGCGTGGTGCGCGGGGTGAAGCCCAGGTTCTGGGGAATGGCCTCGTTGAAGATCATGCGGCCCACGGTGGTGTCGAGGAGCTTGTGGTATTCCACGCCCTCAATTTCGCGGTGAACGCGGATCTTGACCTTGGCCTGCAGATGGATGTGGCCCAGCTGATAGGCCATCAACGCCTCGTTGAAATCGGCAAACACACGGCCTTCGCCCAACGCGCCGGGACGCTCGATCGTCAGGTAGTAGGACCCGATGACCATGTCCTGGGTGGGGCTGACGACCGGCCGGCCGTCCTGCGGCTTCAGCAGGTTATTGGTGGAGAGCATAAGGAACCGTGCCTCGGCCTGGGCCTCCACCGAAAGCGGCACGTGAACGGCCATCTGGTCGCCGTCAAAGTCAGCGTTGTAAGCCGTACACACCAGCGGATGAATCTTGAGAGCCTTGCCTTCCACCAGCACCGGCTCGAAGGCTTGAATGCCCAGGCGGTGCAGCGTGGGGGCGCGGTTCAGGAGCACCGGATGCTCCTTGATGACGTCGGAGAGGATGTCCCACACCTCGGGCCGCACCCGCTCCACCATACGCTTGGCGCTCTTGATGTTGTGGGCGTAACCGTCCTCCACCAGCTTCTTCATCACGAAGGGCTTGAAGAGCTCCAGCGCCATTTCCTTGGGCAAGCCGCACTGGTACATCTTGAGCTCAGGGCCGACGACGATGACCGAACGGCCAGAGTAGTCGACGCGCTTGCCCAGCAGGTTCTGGCGGAACCGGCCCTGCTTGCCGCGCAGCATGTCCGAGAGGGAGCGCAGCGGGCGGTTACCGGGGCCCGTCACCGGCCGGCCGCGCCGACCATTGTCAATGAGGGCATCCACGGCCTCCTGCAGCATGCGCTTCTCGTTGCGCACGATGATTTCCGGGGCGTTCAGCTCCAGCAGCCGCTTCAGGCGGTTGTTGCGGTTGACGACCCGGCGATAGAGGTCGTTCAAATCGGAAGTGGCAAAGCGGCCGCCGTCCAGCTGCACCATGGGGCGAATCTCCGGCGGGATGACAGGCACCACGTCGAGAATCATCCACTCGGGCTTGTTGCCGCTGGTGCGGAAGGCCTCCACGACCTCCAGCCGCTTGATGGCGCGGCTGCGCTTCTGCCCGGTGAAGTTGGTGATGTCGGCGCGAAGCTCGACGGCCAGCTTATCCAAATCGAGCTGGCGCAGCAACTCCTTGACCGACTCGGCACCCATGCCCGCTTTAAAGGCATCACCATAGGCGTCGCGGGCCTCGCGGTACTCGCGGTCATTGAGAAGGCTCTTGTAAACGAGCGGGGTGTTGCCGCTGTCGGTCACCACGTAGCTGGCAAAGTAGAGCACACGCTCCAGCAGCCGCGGGGACATGTCAAGCAGCAGACCCATGCGGCTAGGGATGGCCCGGAAGTACCAAATGTGGCTGACGGGCGCGGCCAGCTTGATGTGGCCCATACGCTCGCGGCGCACCTTGGCGCGGGTCACTTCCACGCCGCACTTGTCGCAGATGATTCCCTTGTAGCGAATGCGCTTGTATTTGCCGCAGTGGCACTCCCAGTCACGCTGGGGCCCGAAGATGCGCTCACAGAACAGGCCGTCACGCTCGGGCTTCAGCGTGCGGTAGTTGATGGTCTCCGGCTTCTTGACCTCACCATGGGACCACTGCAGAATGCGCTCCGGCGAGGCCAGGCCGATCTGCATGGCGTCGAAGGTGCTCAGATTGAAAGCGATTTTCTCCTTCTTCTCCGTGCCGTTCCCGCTACCGTTTCCCTGCTCGGGTATGCGTTCCATCATATTGCTTCATCCCTCATTCTTCGTCAAGTCCGTCGATGTCGTCCACATCCAGGTTGAGGTCGTCGTCCCCCGCATCCAGCAGGATACCGGCGGGAGCTTCGCTCATGATCTCACCCAGGCCGGGCAGATCCTCCATCTCATCCAGGTCGAGGCTGATGTCGTCGGTGTCGTCGTCCTTGGCGGCCGACGGCTTGCCGGAACCATAGCCGGCGTCCAGGTAGTCGGCGGGCTCCTCCTCATCGCGGCGGCGCGGGACGCTGTGGGGCGCGAAGCCCGGCTCGTCGTCCAGTTCGCGGATCTCCAGCTCCTGGCGATCCTCGGACAGCACCTTGATGTCGAGGCCCAGGCTCTGCATTTCCTTGATGAGAACCTTGAAGCTCTCCGGAATGCCGGGCTCGGGGATGTTCTCACCTTTGACGATGGCTTCGTAGGTCTTGACGCGGCCCACGACATCGTCGGATTTGACCGTCAAAATTTCCTGCAGGGTGTGGGCGGCACCATAGGCCTCCAACGCCCAGACTTCCATTTCACCAAAGCGCTGGCCGCCGAACTGGGCCTTGCCGCCCAGGGGCTGCTGGGTTACCAGCGAGTAGGGGCCGGTGGACCGCGCGTGAATCTTGTCGTCGACCAGGTGGATGAGCTTGAGCATGTACATGTAGCCCACCGTCACCGGGTTGTCAAAGGGCTCGCCGGTTCGGCCGTCGTACAGGACGGTCTTGCCGTCGGCGCGCATGCCGTTCTGCTCCAGCAGCGCCATGATGTCTTCCTCGGTGGCGCCATCGAAAACCGGCGTGGCGACATGCCAGCCCAGGGCCTTGGCCACGAGGCCCAAGTGGACCTCCAGCACCTGGCCGATGTTCATGCGGCTGGGGACGCCCAGCGGGTTCAGAACGATCTGCAGCGGCGTGCCATCGGGCAGGAAGGGCATGTCTTCCTCGGGCAGAATGCGCGAGACGACACCCTTGTTGCCGTGGCGGCCGGCCATTTTGTCGCCCACGCTGATCTTGCGGCGCTGGGCAATGTAGACGCGAACCATCTCGTTGACGCCCGGAGGCAGCTCGTCGTGGTTCTCGCGGGTGAATACCTTGATGTCGACGACGATGCCGCTCTCACCATGCGGGAGCCGCAGGGAGGTGTCGCGAACCTCGCGGGCCTTCTCACCAAAGATGGCGCGCAGCAGCTTTTCCTCGGGGTTCAACTCGGTCTCACCCTTGGGGGTGACCTTGCCCACCAGAATGTCGCCGGAACGCACTTCGGCGCCGATGCGGATGATGCCCCGCTCGTTCAAATCCTTCAGGGCGTCCTCGCCGACGTTGGGGATCTCGCGGGTGATCTCCTCCGGCCCAAGCTTGGTGTCGCGGGCCTCAGACTCATACTCCTCAATGTGGATGGAGGTGAACACGTCCTCCTTCACCAGCTTCTCGCTGATGAGGATGGCGTCCTCGTAATTGTAGCCCTCCCAAGCCATGAAACCCACCAGGATGTTCTTGCCCAGGGCCAGCTCGCCCTGGTCGGTGCTGGGACCGTCGGCGATGACGTCGCCCTTCTTGACAACCTCACCCTTGACGACGATGGGCCGCTGGGTGATGCAGGTGCCCTGGTTGGAGCGCACGAACTTCAGGAGGTCATAGGTGTAGACCTGCTTGTCGTCGCCGCGGATGACAATGCGGTCGGCGGTCACCTTTTCAATGACGCCGTCCTGCCGGGCAACCAGCGCCACGCCCGAGTCCTTGGCAGCGCGGCCTTCAATGCCGGTGCCGACGATCGGTGCCTGGGTCTTCAAAAGCGGCACGGCCTGACGCTGCATGTTCGAACCCATGAGCGCGCGGGACGCGTCGTCGTTCTCCAGGAACGGGATCATGGCGGCGGCGACGGAGACGACCTGCTTGGGCGAAACGTCCATGAAGTCAACCTCACTGCGCGGCATCTCAATGATGTCGTCACGGTGGGCACGGACGGTGACGCGCTCATGCAGGAAACGGCCTTCCTCATCGGTGGGCTCGTTGGCCTGCACGATGATATAGGGGTCCTCCTCGTCGGCGGTCATGTAGATCACCTCGTCGGTCACCCGGCCGGTGGCCTTGTCCACACGCCGATAGGGCGACTCGATGAAGCCATAATCGTTGATGCGCGCATAGATGGCCAACGAACCAATCAGGCCAATGTTGGGGCCTTCAGGCGTCTCGATGGGGCACATGCGGCCGTAGTGGGAGTAGTGAACGTCGCGCACATCGAAGGTGGCGCGGTCGCGGTTCAGACCGCCCGGGCCCAGGGCCGAAAGACGGCGTTTGTTGGTCAGCTCCGCCAGCGGGTTCGTCTGGTCCATGAAGTGCGACAGCTGCGACGACCCAAAGAACTCCTTGATGGCCGCCGTCACCGGGCGGATGTTGATGAGGCTCTGGGGCGTCAGGTTGTCCTGATCCTGAATGGCCATACGCTCCTTGACCACACGCTCCAACCGAGCGAGGCCAATGCGGATCTGGTTCTGCAGCAACTCACCCACCGAACGCACCCGGCGGTTGCCCAGGTGGTCGATGTCGTCGGTGTACCCCACGCCATAGAAGAGGCCGATGAGGTAACTGAAGCTCGCCAGTACGTCGTCGGCGTACAGGTGCTTGGGGATGAGCTTATCCATGTTCTTGCGGATGAGCTCTTCCAGCGTGGCCTTCTCGCCTTCGGCGTTGGCCTGACGCATGAGATCCTGCAGCGTGGGGTAATGCACCTTTTCGGTGAGCCCCAACGCGGCGGCATCCAACCCAAGGGGGGTAAGATGTCCGGCGGCATCCACAAAGTTGTTGCCCAGCACCTTCAGCCGACGGCTGTCGAGCTGAATGTCCACACTGTTGATGCCGGCGTTCTGGATAGCCCAGGCGACCTCGCGGGAGATCTTCTCGCCCGCGCGGACAAAGAGCTCGCCGGTCTCAGGGTGGACGATGTCCTCCGCCGCGGTGTGATGCAGAATGCGCATCGCCAGCGCCAGTTTCTTGTTGATCTTATAGCGGCCCACCCGCAGCAGGTCATAGCGGCGCGGGTCGAAGAAGAGCGAGCCCAGCATGGCGCGGGCACTGTCCTCCACCGGCGGCTCACCCGGGCGGATGCGGCGGTAAATCTCCAGCAGGCCCTCGGTCTCGCTCTTGGCGTTGTCCTTTTCGAGCGTGGCCGTCAGGTGCTCTTCCTCGCCAAAGAGGTCGGTGATCTGGCTGTCAGTGCCGTAGCCCAACGCGCGGATGAGCACCGTGGCCGGGAGTTTGCGCGTGCGGTCAATGCGCACCCACAGGATGTTGGCCGAATCGGACTCAAACTCCAGCCACGCGCCGCGGCCGGGGATGATCGTATTGGAATAGAGTGACACGCCGTTCTTGTCCATCGCGGTGTCGTAGACGACGCCCGGCGAGCGGACCAACTGGCTGACAATGACGCGCTCCGCGCCATTGATGATGAACGTGCCCTGCTCGGTCATCAGCGGGAAGTCCCCCATGAAGACTTCCTGCTCCTTCACCTCGCCGGTTTCGTGGTTGATGAGGCGAACCTTGACCTTGAGCGGGGCGGCATAGGTGACATCGCGCTCCTTGCACTCCACAACGGAGTACTTGGGCGTGTCCTCCAGCCGGTAGTCAGCCAGCTCCAAGCTCAGGGCGTTGGTGTAGTCGGTGATGGGAGAGATGTCTTTGAGCACCTCGCGCAGGTCATGCTCCAGAAAGCGCTTGTACGACAGTTTTTGAATGTCGATCAAATCGGGAATCTCGAGAACTTCTTTGATCTGGGAGAAGCTCATCCGCTTGCGCTTACCGGCTTCTACTTCATGAACCTTGACAGTGTGGGCCATTGAATCGTATCACCCCTAATATGCTTCCAGCGAGTTCCTGCCTTGCCAATTCAAGGCAGGCCATTAAACAAGTATCCCCCACCCCACGGCCTTCATACCATATTGGTATATCTGATTACGTGTGGCAGGCTATCCCATATTAACGCAGATATTGATTTTAACAAAGTTGTCAAGGGGTGTCAATTAGAAATTGCAACTGTTTCGATTTATTTTACAAAAACAAGACCGGCAGGCCACCGGGCCACTGCTGCCGACAAGCGACATTATAGTACACACCAACTGAAAAATCCACCACCAATTGTGGAGAGGTTGCTATACACCGCGGAAATCCCGCGTCAGCACCGTAGCAGGGCTTCCAACTTCTCCGCTCGCGCATAGGCCAAGCGCAGGAACTCTTCGGCGGGCAGGGTTTGGTGTCCCTCGTTCATCGCTTCCAGCGAGAGTGCCCCCCGGTAACCCGTGCCAGCGATTTGCGGGAGGATCGACTCCCAGCGGACGGTTCCTTCAAAGGGCAGCAGGTGCTGGTCGTCGCTGCCATCGTTGTCGTGCAGGTGCAGGGCCATCAGGCGGGAGCCATATTGGCCAAGCAAATCCTCGCCCGGCGTATAGCAGTTGTGGTGCCCGCTGTCGTAACACAAGCCAATGCGAGGGGAATCCAACCGGCCAAGCACATAATCCAGATACTCCGTTTTCCGCAAGTTTTCGAACGCGATGTTCACCCCGCGGCGTTCGGCCAAATCGGCAATGCGCCGGATTCTGCCAAGCCCCAGGTCATTCATGGGCGGCGGGGTTGCCCCGCTGGAAAGGTGTACGACCATGGTGGGAATCTCAAACTCGGCACAGTCCTCCACGCATTGCAGAAGCCGGGCTGCGAACGCCTCGCCGTCCAGGTTGTCCAACCAAAGGCTGTTGATGCCCGCAAACGGTGTGTGGATGTTTTCCACAAACAATCCTGCGCGGCGTGCGACCTCCGGCGCATCGCGGTAATGCTGGTCGAACTCATCGCTCCACCACAGCAGCACGCCCGTGAAGCCAGCGCTGCGAATCAGACGGTACCGCTCCACTTGGGGCAACTCGTAGCCGAACCAGTCGAAAATGGTCATCGTTTACTCCCCCCCCTCTCGCATTATTACTGCGCCCGCCCGTCCCAGTCTGCAAACTCCCCCGCCGTCAAGCCAAAGAGCAGCTGATCGTGGTACCGGCCGCCGGTGAACACCGACTGCCGCCGGCAACCCTCGGGCTGGAAGCCGAGCCGCCGGTGCAGGGCAGCCGAGGGGGCGTTGTCATCAAGGCAGGCGCTGTTGCACTTCATAAGCCGCAGCTCGCCAAAGGCGTAGCGCAGCACCAGGCGGCAGGCCGCCAGCGCCAGCCCCCGGCGGCGAAACTCCGGGAACACGCCGAAGCTCAGGCCGAAGGTGCCATTCTCCCGGTCGATGGCGTAGAGGGTGACCCAGCCGGCGAAGTCGCCATCCAGCGTCTCAATGGCCAGGCTCAGCCGGTCGTCAACGCCGTCAAAGCCTTCCTCCCGCTCGTATCGGCGGCGGATGGTCTCGGGCAGGCAGGGCGGCTCCACCGCGCCCAACAGCAAACGCCGGGCCTCGCTGTCCAGCCCCTCGGCCCACTTGCTCTGCCAGTCATCGGGGCGGTGAGGGCGCAGCCGCGCCGGGCCCTCCTGCCAGTAATAACCGTTATCACCCATGGTTTTCCTCCCATCAGTGCAGGAAACTCAGCTGTTCCCCCGCCGGTTTCTCCTCCAGCGTGTGCAGGTAAGCAAACACCGCCTTGGGGTCGCACTCGATGCCGGCCCCCCGGCAGCGCTCCTCCACCAGCGCATGGAGCACGCCGGCCCGGGGGCTGGGGCACTCGTAGGCGTTGCCGAAGGTGTCGATGTAGCGGCGCTTGAGCCCCGGGAAGTGCTCGTCCAGCTTCTGGTAGTAGTACTCCCGGTCGCCATCGCGCAGCGTCATGCCCGCGCCAAACCAAATGACCCCGCGCACCCCGGCCCCCTCGCAGGCATCGAGCAGGGCCGCCAGGTTCTCCTCGGTGTCATTGAGGAACGGCAGGATGGGCGTCAGCCACACCACCGTGGGAATCCCGTGGTCACGCAGCACCTGCAGCGTGCGCACCCGCTCGGCCGTGCCGCAGACGTTGGGCTCCACAATGCGGCAAAGGGCCTCGTCGGCCGTCGTCAGCGTCATCTGCACCACGCACTTGGCCCGCCGGTGGATGGCCGTGAGCAGGTCGAGATCCCGCAGGATGTCGCTCGACTTGGTCTGGATGGCCAAGCCAAAGCCGTGGCGGGCAATGACCTCCAGGCAGCGGCGGGTCTGTTGGAGCTCCCGCTCCAGAGGGATATAGGGATCGGACATGGCACCGGTACCGATCATGCAGGGCTTGCGGCGGCGGAGCAGTGCCTCCTCCAACAGGGCGGGGGCGTCCTCCTTGACCTCCACGTCCTCAAAGTCGTGGTCCATCTGGTAGCACAGACTGCGGCTGTCACAGTAGATGCAGCCGTGGGTGCAGCCGCGGTAAAGGTTCATGCCGTTGGCCGCTGACAGGATTGCCTTGTAGCGCTTGTAGTGCATGCCCCGCTCCTCCTCTCACCCGGGCCGCAAATCACCGCGCCGCAGGTTCATCCGGTAGCGGCTCCATTTGGGACGCTGTCACGGAGATCCCCGCCGCAGCGGCGTTCCTCCCATGGAAACCACGCACGTGGCAGATAAACGAAGGCCGCGTGCCGACATGTGCGGCACGCGGCAAACGAATAGCCGGATCAGGTTTCTTCCACCCGCCAAGGCGCAACCGCCGCAGGCGATGATGCTACGCCTTGCCGTCGCAGCCCAGGACGTTGAGGATCTTGTGGCTCACGATGGCCTTGACGTTGTCACGGGCCGGGGAGAGGTACTGCCGCGGGTCGAAGTGGTCGGGGTGCTCGGCAAAATACTTGCGCAGCGCCGCCGTCACCGCCAGGCGCAGGTCGCTGTCGATGTTGATCTTGCAGACGGCCATGGTGGCAGCCTTGCGCAGCAGCTCCTCGGGCACACCCTGGGCGCCGGCGATGTTGCCGCCGAACTCGTTGATCTCCTTGACATACTGCTGGGGCACGCTGGACGCACCGTGCAGCACGATGGGGAAGCCGGGCAGACGCCGGGAGACTTCCTCCAGGATGTCAAAGCGGAGCTTCGGCGTACCGGCGAACTTGAACGCACCGTGGGACGTGCCGATGGCGATGGCCAGGCTGTCCACCCCGGTGGACTTGACAAACTCCTCGACCTCGTCGGGATTGGTGTATAGCGCGTCGTCGGAGTTGACCTTGACGTCGTCCTCCACACCGGCCAGGCGGCCCAGTTCGCCTTCTACGGTAACACCGTGGGCGTGGGCGTACTCCACGACCTTACGGGTGATCTCAATGTTTTTCTCAAAGGGATGGTGGGAGCCGTCGATCATGACGGAGGTGAAGCCGCTGTCCACGCAGGCCTTGCAGATTTCATAATCGGCGCCGTGGTCAAGGTGCAGGGCGATGGGCAGGTCGTTCTCAATGAGGGCGGCCTCCACCAGCTTCACGAGGTAGGAGTTCTTGGCGTACTTGCGCGCGCCGGCCGACACCTGCAGGATGAGCGGGGCCTTCAGCTCGGCCGCTGCCTCGGTGATGCCCTGGATGATCTCCATGTTATTGACATTGAACGCGCCAATGGCGTAGCCGCCCTGGTAGGCCTTGGCCAACATTTCCTTGGTATTCACAAGTGCCATGGTTACAAATCCTTTCTAACCGCGCGGTGCGCGGGGTCTTTTCGATCGTCCAATCATTTTACCCCATTTGCCAGCGCATGGCAACCGGGCCTTGGTCAGCACGAAAGGTCGGCAGCCGCCCGGTCAGACCGCACCTGCCCCATGAAAGCCGAAACCTTGCGGTGCTCGGGGTGGTCAGTGTAGGCCTCCAGCCCGACCACATCGTCAAACTCAGCGATGAGGGCGAAATCCCAGCCGCCGGGCACGGCCACGGGGCCGCAGGTCATGGCCCGCAGCGTGGGCACGCGGCCCACGAGGTTGTCGAGCATCTCCTTGGCCTGGGCAAGGTTCTCCGCTTTGCTGCGGCCATTGGCCTCATCCAGAAACTTGAAAAACACCATGTGCTTGATCATTGCGCGCTTCGCTCCTTCAGTATATGAGTCAGGTACCCTTCCAGGTTGTCCCGGTCGCTGACGACCAGCTCCTCCACCCCAAAGAAGAGCAGAAACTCCAGCACGATGGCAGCCCCGCCCAGAATGATGTCTGCCCGCTCGGGCGGTAGGCCCGGCACCTGGCGGCGGCGCTCCATCGTCATGCCCGCCAGCCGCTGCAGTGTCTTTTCCACGGTGGTGCGGGTCAGAATGTACCCCTGCACCCGCGCGCAGTCGTATTGTGCCATCTTGAGGTCGATGGCGGCCAGCGTGGTGATGGTGCCGCCGATGCCGGCCCAGCGTATGCCCGGCAAGGCAGCCGCGGCGGCGCGGGCCTCGCTCCCGCAGGTGCGAAACTCATGGGAGATCCATTGGCGCATGGCCTCCAGGGCCAGCGAGTCTGCCGGCGCACCGATGGGGTACTTCTCCAGCGCACGCACCGCGCCCAGTTTCAGGCTCCGGGCGTAGGCGACCTGCTGGTCGTGCCCCACGGCGATCTCCGTGCTGCCCCCGCCGATGTCCAGGATGCCAAGAGCACCCGGCTCCCGCACACCGGCAAACCCCACGCTGGCCTCGGCTTCCTCGGTCAGCACCTCCACCTCCACGGCGCATTCCTTGCGTGCCCGGGCCAGAAAGACGTCGCGGTTGGCAGCCTCCCGCACGGCGGCGGTAGCAAAACAATAAAGGGGCGACGCACCGGCGGCGTCAGCCTTTTCCTTGAGGATGCGAATGGCCGAAAGGGTACGGTCCATCGCCACGTCTGAGAGCTTCCCTGTGCGGGCCAGCCCCTCGTAAATGCGGGTCGTCACCAGTTCCTTCTTCACGAGCGTCAGCTCGCCCCGTCCGTCCAGCGCGGCAATCATCAGCCGCACCGAGTTGCTGCCGATGTCCATGGCGGCAACCCGCCTGCCCGACTCATCCATGTGTTGCTCCATAATAAAAGAGCATTCCCCAAATTGGGAAATGTTCTCCGAATGTCTATTCGCCGCCCTCGCCCACAATTTTGATTTCGCCGGGCTTCACCCAGCCCAGCAGTTCCCTTGCCATGCGCTCCACAAAGCCATCGGTGTTGGAGGCGTCGATGTCCTTCTGCAGGTCGTCGTTCTTCTGCTCCACCACAGCCAGCTCTTTTTGCAGTTCGGCCTTCTGGGCCTTCAGCGCGCGCAGGTTCGTCCACTGATAAAAAAACTGATAGCCAACAAACAGCGCCGCTGCCAGCGCCGCCAACAGAAGGATGACACGGGCGTTTGCTCTGCCCCGCATGGCTGCCCTCCACATACACAGGCCTTGTTCTACGCTGGCGCGGCATGGTGCCGCCACGCCCATCACCCGGGCACATGGGCGAGCCGTGTGCAAAGCACGCGATCCGCCGCACCGGGGGCAGGGTGGTGGTCCAGCCACGCTTCCAGCATTTCCCATTATGGTAGCACAACGGTGCTCCGGTGTCAAAAGCGCGGTCGCCCCCCGGCCCCCAGAAGATAGCGGCGCACCCCGGCCATCGCGGGGCCGGCGGTCAGCATCCTCAGGGTGACCGCGTCCTCCACCGGCGCGTTTGGCAGGCGGCGCTCCAGCGCGTCCAGGTCATACCCCTCCCGCAGCACCAGGAAGCGCCCCACGCCCGGTGACAGCGCCGCCGCCGGGTACCCGTAAATGCACCGCAGGCAGGCCACGCACCGGCTGCCAAAGGCCGGACGGTCGCCCTCCATGCCGATGTTGCCGGTGGGGCAGCCCGCGGCGCACCAGCCGCAGCCCACGCAGCCCGGCCCCACCCGTATGTGCCGGCCAAAGAACGGTGTAACGCATCGTTCCAAACGCGCCAAGCAGCTGATGGCCCGATCCAACAGGAGCGGCTTATCGTGGCGCTCCCGCCCTGCAATGAGGTCGTCGGCAATGGCCTCGGCCGTGCCAGGCAGCGCCCGCAGCAGGGCCAGGGCCACCGGTTCGGGCACCCCCTCGATGGCGTTGGAGGGCATAACGACCATCCGTTCGTAGAACACCCGGTAACCCCGGGCGGTGAGCAGCGCGACGGTCTCCTGCCGGCAGGCGGTGTTGGGGCTGGCCTCGCCCCCGCCCGACACCGACAGCAACGCCGTGGCACACCTCTCTCCTGCGGGCAGGGCGGCCACCCACCCCCGCACCGGGGCCGGCGCGTTGAAGGCATAGACCGGCCAGAGCAGCACCAGCAGGGCTGGCACATCCTTCCCCGGGCTGGCCCCGGCGCAAATGGCAACGGATTCCACCGTCTGCCCCCTGGCCCCCAACGCCTGCGCCAGCTCGCCCGCCACCCGCCGGGTGCCCCCGGTGCCCGAAAAGTGGACCAGCCGAATGAGCTGCCTGTCGCTGGTTGCTTCCATAATATCCTCACCCCATTTGCCCGCAGTATAGCACGCCGGGCAGGCTGACGGGACAACGGGAGCCTGCCGGTTGGCAGGCTCCCGCCTTTGTTGTTGGTTTTGCTGCCATGCTCCCCTCATGCTACGTGCATTGCTCATGGCACAGGGGAACCGGTTGGCCTCAGGGTTTGGCGCTGACGATCGCGGAGTAGGATCCGTACACCTTGCTGGAGCCCACCTTGCGGTACGCCCGCACCTTGTAGTAGTAGGTCTTGTTGTCCGTCAGGCTCTTGTTGGTGTAGCTGAGGCTGGTGGTCTCGGCCACCTTCTTGTAGGTGCCGGTCTTGCTGGTGGCGCGGTACACCTGGTACTTCGTGGCGCCGCTCACCTTGGTCCAGCTCACCTTGATGGAGCTGTTGCTGACCCGTTTGGCCTTCACACCCGTCGGGGTCGCCGGCACCGGCTTGGCACTCACAATCGACGAGTAGCTGTACGTCTTGCTGGAGGTGTACATCCGCACCTTGTAGTAGTACGTCTTGCCCGTCGTCAGGCTCTTGTTGGTGTAGCTGGTGCTGGTGGTGTCCGCGATCTTCTTATAAGTACCGGTCTTGCTGGTGGCGCGGTACACCTGGTACCCCTTCGCGCCGGTCAATTTGTTCCAACTGATCTTCACGCTGGTATAACTGGCCGAGGCCGCCTTGACCGTCGGAACGGTTGCCGCAAACTCGGCCCGATACGTCCGCGCTCCGGTTGCCGCAAAGCTGTAAGTCGGGTTGGTGGAGACTGCCGTGCTGCCTGCAAGCCAGCGTATAAACCGGCTGCCCGTCTTGGGAACAGCCTTCAGAGTGACGGTGGAACCGGCTTTGTACAGCCCGCCGCCGGACACCGTGCCCAAGCTGCTGGTGCTGATCGCGGTAATGTTGACACGCTGGTACAGGGCATTGACCGCGTTTGCCATTCCATAGCCGCTCTGGTAATCAAAACCCGCGGTCAGTCTTTTGGGTTCAAGATCCCCGTTGTTATCTGTAATGTCATTGTTGGGATAGCCCCATAACACGTCCACCGCGCTGTCCCGGATGGCCTTGACGACCTTGTCCGCCGTCATGGTGGGGTACTTACAACGCATCAACGCCGCCACCGCCGCCACGTGGGGGGCCGCCGCGCTGGTGCCAAAGAAGTAGTAGGCACCGGTGCTGCTGTCATAGGCGCCAAAGCCGCCGGCACCCGTCACCTTCACGCCGTCTGCCCCGGCAACGTCGGGTTTTGCCCGCGTACCGGTCAGCGTGGTCACCGGGCCTTCAGAGGAGAAGGATTCCATTAATAGTTTTTTGTAGGCCGGAGAAGCAGCGTCCCGATCGAGCGTAGCTGCTGCACAGGCCAGAACGCCGTTGACCGCCGGGTGGCCAAAGATGGAATCGGCACGAACGACGTTGTCGATGTACGAAGTGCCAGCACCAATCAGGTAGTTGTAGAGCTCAATGTTATTATCACGGGAGGCGTTAACCTGCTCAACAAAAACACCTATCGTCTGCACGCCGCCGGTGTAGTTGGTGTAATTCATGTACTCGAGCGGGTCGTCATTACCGTCCTGGGTGTTGTAGCTGAGATCAACCAAGTCACCTGTCGACACATCATACGCGTAGAGGTTATAATCGTCACCGCTGGTACCAAAGGCATTGTCCCACTGCAACACGGAGACAAGTGTCGCCCCTGGGGCCAGAGCATAATACATGTCGTCGTATCCTTTGTCGGTGGTGTCTCCATGGCTGAAGTCACTCAGATCAGTCTTTTCACCTTTGCTGGTTACCCAGTGGTAGAATTTACCTTGGTAGTGCTCCGTGGCTGCGTTGCCGGCCGAGGAGACGTAGACGATCTTGTTGGCCTTCACCAGGCTGGCCACATGGCTGGCAATGCCGCCGTCCTCATAGAAGGGCTCCAGGATCCACCCGATGTCATCCACGATGATGGTGCAACCAGCTGCCACCAAGGCGTCGATGGCATCGTTGAAGGCTAATGTGTTGGCGCCGCAGTCGTGGAAGTAGAGGGACGCGCCGGGGGCGAGATCATGGACAATCTCCAGCATGGCGGTGCCCTCGTCGCCACCCTGGGTGTTGCTGAGCACGGTCACGCTGCTGGGCAGGTTGCCGCTGGCCATGGCGTCAGCAATGCTGTCCACGCCGTCGGAGATGACGCCGACCTTGACGCCGGAACCGTTGACGCCAAAGGCTGCGCGGGCATCGTCCACGTCCATCCAGGCGTCGCCCTCACTGTTCACGCTGCCGGCATAGACGACCGGCGGCAGGATGGAGCGGACGCTGCACACCCCATCAAGGCCTGCCAACTTGGAGAGGTTGGCAACCTCCACCTGCACCGCCGCCAGCTTGTTGTCGCTGTCGCGGTTGTCTACCTTGGCAAGGTAAGGCTCAATCGATTCCCAGTCCGACGCGCTGTCATACTGGACGTACACGTTGGCCAGGTCGGTCTTGACGCCATCCACCTTGCCCACCACCAGGCGGTCGTTGGCCAGCATGGCCTTGCGCAGGCCCGCCTTGTCGCTCACCTTCATGGCTTCGGGCGCAGCCAGCTGGGCCAGGTCGGTGCTGAGCTTGCCCAGGGCAGCGGGCCGCTGCTTCAACTGCTCCAACACGGACTCATCAGGCCGCTGCACCTTTTGTGTCATCTGCCGGGCCGCTCCGTCCGCACTGGCGATGGCTGGCTCCGCCGCCAGCGTGACGCCAGCCTGGCCCAACACAAGGGTGCAGGACACCAGTATGGCGCACAGTCTTCCATACAGTCTTTTCATGGCTCCTCCTCCAACACTTAACTGGAAAAAATCATACCACCTGCATTTGGATGTGTCTACCAATAACATATTGACCTAATACATCAAAATGAGCGGCATCCTGCCGTTTCCCACGGTGGCGGTCCATCCGCACCGCCATTTGCGGCCACCACCGCAGGCTCTGCAAGCCTCCCTCCCCAACAGTGCAAAAAGAAGAAGCCGATCAATCGATCGGCTTCTTCTCAAGCACAACTGATTCGGGAGGAGACGCCCCTCCGTCACTCACCTAAAGTGGGTCACCGTCACTGTCAGACGCAGCCCTGGGCCTTCATCGCCTCGGCAACCTTCAGGAACCCGGCGATGTTGGCACCGGCCATGTAGTTCCCCTCCATGCCAAATTCCTTCGCCGCCTCGTTGCAGGAGCGGAAGATTTGCGCCATGATCGCCTTGAGCTTGCTGTCCACTTCGTAGAAGGTCCAGGCAAGGCGGGTGGAGTTTTGGGTCATTTCCAACCCGGAGACCGCCACGCCGCCGGCGTTTGCGGCCTTCGCCGGGCCGTAGAAGATGCCCTTCTCCTCATACACCTGGATAGCGTCGGGGGTGGAGGGCATGTTGGCGCCTTCGGCGACGGCGATGCAGCCGTTCTTGGCCAGCAGAAGGGCGCTGTCGCCGTTGATTTCGTTCTGCGTGGCGCAGGGGAAGGCGATGTCGCAGGGCACGCCCCACACACCGCTGGAACCCTCGTGGTACTCCGCATGGGGATGGGTCTTGACGTATTCGGAGATGCGCTTTCTCTCCACTTCCTTCAGCTGCTTGACGCAGGCGAGGTCAATGCCGTTCTTGTCGTAGATGTAGCCGTTGCTGTCGGAGACCGTCACGACCTTCGCGCCCATCTCCGTGGCCTTTTCGGTGGCGTAGATGGCCACGTTGCCAGAGCCGGAAATGACGACGGTCTTGCCCGCAAGGCTCTGGCCGTTGGCACGCAGCATTTCCTCGGTAAAGTAACACAGGCCATAACCGGTCGCCTGCGGCCGCGCCAGAGAACCGCCGTAGCTCGGGCCTTTGCCCGTCAGCACGCCGGTGAACTCGTTGGCAATGCGCTTGTACTGGCCGAAGAGGAAGCCGATCTCCCGTCCGCCCACGCCGATGTCGCCGGCGGGCACGTCGCAGTCGGGGCCGATGTGCCGATAGAGCTCGGTCATCATGCTCTGGCAGAACCGCATGATCTCCTGATCGCTCTTGCCCTTGGGGTCAAAATCCGAACCGCCCTTGCCGCCGCCCATGGGCAGGGTCGTCAGAGCATTTTTGAAGGTCTGCTCAAAACCCAGGAACTTGATGATACCCAGATTCACGCTGGGGTGAAGGCGCAACCCACCCTTGTAGGGGCCGATCGCCGAGTTGAACTGCACGCGGAAGCCACGGTTGACGCGCACCACGCCGCTGTCGTCCACCCACGGGATCCGAAAGATCACCTGCCGCTCCGGCTCCACCAGCCGTTCCAGTACACCGGCCGCCACCAGGTCAGGTCTGCGTTCCACCACAGGCTCGATGGTCTCCAAGACCTCCGTCACCGCTTGGATGAACTCCGGTTCGCCCGCATTTCTCGCCATCACTTTGTCAAGAAGGGCTGTCGTGTATTGGTTTTTCAACGCCATTGTCAAAAACCTCCCCTGTTTTGTATCCTTCTTTGCCTGCTAATTTGCACCCAAATGCAGGGTTTCCTGCAAAAAGCCGTTGTTATTTTCCCCTGAAAGCCCTTGCCGCCAGGGGCAACATTGCCCGAAAAAACTCCAAAATGTTCAGGAAAATAGCATGTTTACGGAAAAAGCACGCCTTCTAAACAAGAAAAAGGAATTTTCTCCGAACCTTTTTTATTCTAGCACTTCAGGTGGGGTTTTGCAAGCTACCGCATCACATCCTTGAAGCGGGAGGCGCAGCGGGGCACTGGCATGGCGCACCGCGGCCGTGTTCACTCCGCCCCGCTGGCCCGGTGTTCCCCGGCCAACCCCTGCAGGCAGGCGCGGGCAAAGTCCTCAGCCCCGGCGGGATAGGCGTAACCCAGGCACCCGGCACACTCGGCCGCCGCCCGGTGGTAGAGCGCCATGGTACCCTCCAGCGCGGCGCAAATGCCCTCCGCTCCGTAGGCCCCGAAGGTGGAAGGCAGAGCCTCCACCACCCAGGGCTCGGCCCACTGCTCCAGAAACCGGCCGCTGTGCCAGGTGCGGTAGCCCAGGCCGTGCAGGGCGTGGGCATGCCACTCCAGCATGGTGAGCAGCAGACCCTTCAGGTACCCGTCCACGCATTGCTTGGCCACCCACCGCTCTCCCCTACGCACCTTCTTCATCGCCCACACCGTGTGGAACCAGAAGTTGTGCACGGCGTTGGTGAACTCCTCCGCACTGGGGGCAGCAGCAGGCGCGTCGCCAGACTCCATTGCCGGCAGCACGGCGTCCACGCCCACCTTATCAAACAGCACACGGTGGGTGGCCGCTACCTCCCGGAAACCCCGGTCATGCGCCAAGGCCGTCAGGGCGTTGGCCCGCAGAAACAGAAAGTCCACGTCCTGCCCATCGGCGAAGAGAATGCGCCGCTCCTTCCCGCCTGCCACCGTGTCCTCCACAAAGGACAGGCCCACCTCCCCCAGGCCGGCAAGCCAGCCGTCGGTGTGCAGAAAGGGCTCGATATCGTCCACCAGCAGGATCACGTCGAGGTCGGAATAC
>JAEYRA010000051.1 GCA_023409755.1 Bacillota bacterium | reverse complement strand
CGGCGCCGACCTCGTCTTCACCGTGCGGGCGCAGAGCTGGGCCCACCATGTGCACTTCGGCTTCGGCGGCGATGTGGTGACCTCCGATGAGTACTTCGACCTGCTGCCCGGGGAGAGCCGCACGGTGTTGGCCAAAGGCGCGGCCGGCCGCACGGTTGATGTTCGCTGCCTGTAAAGGAGAAGAGGTGTTGTAGCGTGGGTGTGACGATTAAGGACGTTGCCAGGCGGGCGAACGTGGGCGTGTCCACCGTCTCGCGGGCGATGAACAACAAGGGCTACGTCAGCGCTGAGGCGATGGAGCGCATCAAGCAGGCGGTGGAGGAGTTGGGCTACCGCCCCGACCCCACGGCCCGTGCGCTCATCCGCCGCAAGGTGGATATGGTCGCCCTCATTGTGGACTGTGCCCTCAACGAGACCTGGGTGCGTGTCATCACCAGCCTCGAAAACGAACTCTTTGCCCAGAAGCTCATCTCCTGCGTCTTCATCCTGTCGGAAACGGGCGAGGAGGGCCATGAACGCTACCGCGCCGTGCTGGAGACGGTGCAGGAGCAGCGCATGAGCGGCATCATCTTCCTGGGGGGCGATGTCCACGCGCGGGACGAGGCGCTCTACACCGGCCTGCTGGAGGCGGACTACCCGATGGTCGGCATTGAGTGCTACATGCCCGACAGCATCGTGGTGGCCAGCGACCAGGAGGGGGCCGGGCGCATTGCCGCGCGGCACCTGTTGCGGCTGGGGCACCAGCGCATCGGTTTCCTGCGTGAGCAGGACGAGGGCGCGGCCCTGGGCATGCAGACAGGCTGGCGCAAGGCCATGCACCAGGCGAGCCTGCCGGTGGAGCCCTGGTGGGAGGTGCAGGCCGACCTGCCCACCCTGCCCAGTGCCAAGGAAGCCATGCTGCCGGTGCTGAGCCGCCCCGACCGCCCTACGGCGTTCCTCTGCTACAACGACGACATGGCCATGGGGCTGTTGAGCGCCGCGTGGCAGCTGGGCCTGCGGGTGCCGGAGGATCTGTCCGTGGTGGGGCACGACAACATGCCCTCGGCCGCCAACCTGTCGCCTGGTCTCACCACCACCAATCAGCCTGCCGAGCAGATGGCCCACCTGGCCGTGCAGGAGCTGCTGGCCCGCATGGATGGGAGGGAGTGCATCGCCGGCAAGCGCCTCTTGGGCACCGAGCTCATCGTGCGCGGCACCACCGCGCCGCCGCCGGGGGTGGCGGTGGAACCCGATGAGGGGCAGAACAGTTGTTGTACGATGCACGGGCAGGCGTAGCGATGGAACAGCGCACCATCGGCGGTTGGGTCATCGAGGTGGACCGGTAACGGACGGAGGCGGTGCAGGCCCAGCTAATATTTCCTGCTTGTGACCAAATGCGAGGTAATCGCAAAAGACATAGGAGTATCCTCGAAGTCGCTCCTATGCATGAATAACGGTAGGGAAGCTTCTGCGGGAGGTCTCAGAGTGTCTACAAACCCCTAGCACGGCCGTTCCTTTCCTGTCCGTGCAAGCATCGTATTTGAATGTTAAGGGCGGCTTGCGGGGCAAAGACCCGGCCCCTATGCTATACTATCCGAAGATAAACACAAATTTGCCGGATAACTTTGATCGACTGGTTCAGCGGAGGTGGTGTCGTGGATTTACGGCTAACATTTAATGAAGACGCACAAAATTACGATAAATTTCGTCCTACATACGCGAATGAACTATTTGACGATGTAATTCGTTATTCAAGTTTGAGTAGCGATAAGAGAGCATTGGAAATCGGGATTGGCACAGGCCAGGCAACATTGCCTTTTTTGAAAAAAGGATGCCACATAACCGCTATAGAGTTGGGGGATAAACTGGCGCAGTTTTCACGAGAGAAGTTTGCGGAATATCCCAATCTAGATGTTGTGAATCAAGAATTTGAAAGTGTTCCGCTAAACGACAACTCATATGACTTAGTTTATTCTGCAACGGCTTTCCATTGGATCCCGCAAGAAATTGGCCTTCCAAAAGTTCATTCCATATTAAAAAGCGGCGGTGTATTCGCATGGTTTTCGAACCATCCTTCGCCTGCTCGGGAGTATACACACATACATGAAGAATTTGAGAAGATTTACAGCAAGTACAGTCAGTATTTTGGCCAAAGCAAGCCAATCCTAAGCTACCACGAACGGCAGCTGCAAGCAGAGGAAAACTGCCGTAACAGGTCAAACATCCTCACGCAATATGGCTTTGTTGATGTATCCGGTAAGGTATACTATGGCTTGAGAACGTTCAGCGCGGAGGAATATACCGCGCTTCTTTGCACATATTCTGACCATAGGGCTATTCCTGAAGATGTGCGTATTCCATTCCTGAAAGAAATAGAAGATGTCATCGATCACAACGGCGGCACGTTTGCTCTTTCAGATATCATGATTTTGAGTATGGGAAGGAAAGCGTAACTTAGTTTATTGGGCAAAACATGAAGCGATTCATTCCGGTTTTGTCAACGAAACCCATGGATGGACACCCCGGTTTCTCAAAAGTGTTTCTCTCAAACAAGTAGTATTCTCCGTCGCATTCCCCGAAGGCACGGCCTTTGGCTGGCTCATGCGGGCGCATCGCGCCGCTCCTCCGCCTTGGGAGACCTACCCCGCCAAGCCTGCCACGCCAGCCGCCCGGCGAACCCCAGCAGCGCCACCCCCACCAGCACGTTCAGGGCAGTGAGGAGCGCCGCCGGCAGGAACCGCCCCAGCAGAGCCCCCGCTGCTGCCACCGCTGAGAGGAAGAAAACCGTCGCCGCCACGCACCCCAGAGCGAAGGGAACGAGGACTCGTCTGCCGCCGCTGGGGGCCTCGGCCACAAAGACCCCGCCCCAAAAAAGGATCGTCAGCGGGTTGGAGGCCGTGAGCGCCAACGCCTGCAGGAAGGGGCCGCCGGCCACGGCGGGCAGCGCCAACCCGCCCAGCAATGGGTGGCCGGCCGCGCCCAGCAGTGTGTCTGCGCCGAAGAGCGCCAGCACCCCGCAGCCCAGCCACCGCAGCGCCTGCTGCCGCCGGGGGCGGGTGAGCAGCGCGCCCACCCCGGCCCCGGCCAGTGTGAGGTAGAGCCCGTCCACCAGCGCCACCGCGGCCACTGCCGCCAGCCCCGCCGCCAGCCCGCTGCCGTTGGCGGTGTTCAGGACAAACAGGCACACCGGCCCCACCGAAAGCTGCAGCAGCATGCCCACCCGCAGGCCTCGCACGAAGATTCTGCCCATCGTCAATACCTCACCGGGCGGTCTTTGGCGGTGGAGAGCACCACCATCGTGTTGCTGGCGGCCACCCCGGCCAAGCCCTTGAGGTCGCGGCTTAAAAATTCCTCCAGCCCGTCGGTGTCGGCCGCCTGTACTTTGAGGAGATAATCAAATGCCCCGGCAATGTGGTGGCACTCCAACACGGCGGGGTGCTGGGCCATAGCCTCGTGAAAGGGCGCGATGGCCGCAGGCTCGGCCAGCCGCACCGACACAAAGGCCAGCAGCCGATAGCGGGACTTCGACCGGCGGATGCGCGCCGCGTAACCCTCGATGACGCCCGCGTCCTGCAGCTTGCGAATGCGCTCGGCCACTGCCGGCACCGAAAGATTGACCTGCCGGCCAATCTCCGAGGTCGTTGCCCGCCCGTTGGCCGTGAGTGCTTCCAGTATCTTCTCGTCAATGATGTCCATCGGCTCCCCTCCCATACGTTTGGTAAATCATAGCGCACTCTTGAAAAAAGAAAAGGGGTTATTGAAAATACAGTATTATTCTTTGCGAGAAGGCCGAAAAACATAAGAATCGTCGGAATGCTCTGTGCCTTCGGCCAGTGGATCGCCCCTGCCTTTGGCCTCGCCGGCGGATGCTGCCGTTGCGATGGATGCCCGTATCCCACCAGTGTGGCCGTGCGGCGTGCTAGACGGTCCTTGCCCAGCGTTGCAATCACCGGTGCCCGGTGCTATGATACAATAAATTCCAAAAGAGACGGGGGCCGCACATGGCAGACATCGTCCAGAGGATCGCGGCGCTCAAGCGAGAGCGCAATGCAGTCATCCTCGCCCATTACTACCAACAGCCCGAGATCCAGGATCTGGCCGATGTCGTCGGCGATTCCTTCGACCTGAGCCGCCGCGCCCGGGACGTTGAGGCCGACGTCATCGTGTTCTGCGGCGTTTATTTCATGGCCGAGAGCGCTAAGATCCTCAACCCCACGCGCACCGTGCTGCTGCCGGTGCTGACGGCAGGCTGCCCCATGGCCGACATGGTGACGCCCGAGCATATCGCAGAGTTGCGCCAGCAGTACCCCGAGGCGGCATTCGTCTGCTACGTCAATTCGTCGGCGGCGGTGAAGGCAGCCTGCGACATCACCTGCACGTCCTCCAACGCCGTGCGCATCGTGCAGTCGCTTCGCGAACGGCAGATCGTCTTCCTTCCCGACCGCAACTTGGGGCACTTCGTGTCGCGCCAGGTGCCGGAAAAGGAGATCATCCTTTTCCAGGGCTTCTGCCCCACCCACGAGCGGGTGACCGCCGACGACGTGGCCAAAGCACGGGCGGCAATGCCCGGCGCGCCGGTGCTGGTGCACCCGGAGTGTACCCCGTCCGTCGTGGACGCCGCCGACTATGCCGGCAGCACGGCCCAGATTCTGGATTACGCCACCCGCAGCGACGCGAAGGAGTTCATCATCGGCACCGAGCAGGGTATCCTGCACAAGCTGCAGGGGTTGAACCCCGGCAAGCAGTTCCACCTGCTGTCGCCGCGACTGTTCTGCGTCAACATGAAGAAGACCCGGCTGGAGGATGTGGAGTACGCCCTGGAGCATGGCGTCCACGCCATTGAGCTGGACGAAGAGGTGGCTGCCGGCGCTCGCCGCAGCCTCACACGCATGCTGGAAGCATGACGGATAGGAGCACCCAGTGAAAAGAACGGTATATGGTGGGCGAATCGGGGATTTGCCCCGGGAGCAATACGATGTGGTGGTGGTGGGCAGCGGCATTGCCGGGCTCTACTGTGCACTGAACCTGGACCCCAAACTCAAGGTGGCTGTGCTCAACAAGAGCGGCAACACCATCAGCAATTCCTATTATGCCCAGGGCGGCATCGCCGCCGTGGTGGAGCCGGAAGACAACTTTGAGAGCCACTTCGCCGACACGCTGGAGGCCGGGGCCTACCTTTGTGACGAGGAGGCAGTGCGCGTGCTGGTGCACGACGGCCCCGTGCAGATTGAGCATCTGGTGGAGATGGGCGTGCCCTTTGACACCGACAGCACCGGCCACCTGCATGCCACCCGGGAGGGAGCCCACAGCTTCAACCGCATTGTGCACTGCGGCGGGGATGCCACGGGCCTGGGGGTTACCCGGCGGTTGATGGAGATCGCCTTGACCCGCTCCAACCTAACCGTACGGGAGCATGTGTTCCTCATGGACATCCTGACCGACAAAAATGGCCGGGCCTGCGGCGTGCTGACCGAGGAAGGGGGTCAGGCCCGCCGGTATGAGGCGCGCTTCGTCGTCATCGCCTCCGGCGGCATCGGCCGGGTGTACCGCAACAGCACCAATGCCCGCTGCGCCACCGGTGACGGCATCGTCGCGGCCCGCCGGGCTGGCGCACGCCTGCAGGATATGGAGTTTGTGCAGTTCCACCCTACGGCCCTCATCCACCCAGATAGCCAGGGCCGCTTCTTCTTAATTTCCGAAGCTCTGCGCGGCGAGGGTGCGGTGCTGCGTAACCGCCGGTGGGAGCGTTTCATGCAAGACGTGCACCCCCGTGCCGAGCTTGCCCCCCGTGACGTTGTCACCCGTGCCATCGTCCGGGAGATGCAGCGCTTCGACCTGCCCCACGTGTACCTGGACATCACCAGCAAGCCGCGCTCCTTCCTGGCGGCGCGGTTCCCCACCATTTATGAGGAGTGCATGAGCCGGGGCATCGACATCGCCCGGGACTGGATCCCGGTCATCCCCGTGCAACACTACTTCATGGGCGGTATCGCCACCGACACCGAGGCCCGCACCACCGTGCCCTGCCTCTACGCCTGCGGTGAGGCGGCCCGTACCGGCGTGCATGGGGCCAACCGCCTGGCCAGCAACTCGCTGTTGGAGTGTCTGGTGTTCGGCCGTCGCTGCGCTGAGGATATCAACGGCGCCGGCAGCCCCACCCCGGGTGCGGTGGATTGGCAGCCCGACGTCGCGACGGTGGAGTATAACGAAGATCTTGACGCCATCCGCACCGAGATTCGCAAGCTCATGACCCGCAAGGGCGGCATCATCCGCAACGCCACCGGCATGACTGAGGGCCTGACCCGCGTCGACGAGATTCTGGCGGGGATGGAGGAAGCGGCCCTGACTGGGGCCAAGGCGATGGAGACCTTCAACATGGCATCGGTGGCCCACGTGGTGCTGGCCGCGGCGCTGGCCCGGCAGGGCAGTGTGGGTGCCCACTTCCGAGACGACCAACCGCAGGAGGATGACAGTGATGATTGACCGACGCATACTCGACGACATTCTGACCCGCGCGCTGGAAGAGGACGTCGGTACCGGGGACATTACGACGCTCTGCACCGTGCCTGAGGACCGAGTCACCTCGGGCCGCTACATTGCCAAGTCCGTCGGCATCGTCTGCGGCCTGCAGGTGGTGGAGCGCACCTTTGAACTCCTCGACCCCCACATTTCCTTCATCCCCCACGTGACCGAGGGCCAGGCCGTGGCCACCGGCACCGTCATTGCCGAGGTGGTGGGCAACGCCCGCAACATCCTGACCGGCGAGCGGGTGGGGCTCAATTTGTTGCAGCGGCTCTCGGGCATCGCCACGTCCACAGCCAAGGCAGTTGCCGCTGTGGAGGGCACCAAGGCCCGCATTACCGACACGCGCAAGACCATCCCTGGTCTGCGTGTGCTGGAGAAGTATGCTGTGCGGGTGGGCGGCGGCTCCAACCACCGTTTCAACCTCACCGACGGCATTCTCATCAAGGACAACCACATTGAGGCCGCCGGCGGCATCACCGCGGCGGTGCAGGCGGCCCGCCGCAACGCTCCCCACACGCTGAAGATCGAGGTCGAGGTGGAGAACCTCGACCAGGTAGAGGAAGCGCTGGCCTGCGGGGCTGACATCATCATGCTCGACAACATGAACCTGGAGACCATGACCGAGGCCGTCCGTCGCATCGCCGGCCGCGCGATGACGGAAGCTTCCGGCAACATGGGCGATCGCGACCTGCGGGCGGTGGCCGCCACCGGGGTGGATCTCATCTCCGTCGGCGCACTGACCCACACCGTGCGTGTGCTGGACATCAGCCTGAAGCTGGGCTGACGCACCGCCTGTCATACTTTGACACTTTGTGCACAACGTGGTAAGATTGCCACGTTCCTTGTGTTACACCTGTTAATTTGATAAGGAGGCGGGGCCACTTGATCCATCGCATCACAGGTAGAGCGGCTGCTGTGCTGGTGGGCGTACTGTTGCTGTGCCAGCCGGCTGCGCTGGCGCTGGAACCAGCGGCCACCGCCAGTCTACAGACCGTTAAGACCATGGCCACCTTCACCCGCACCATGAAGAAGGGGTGCAAGGGGAACGACGTCAAGAGCCTGCAGAAACGGCTGAAGACCCTGGGGTACTACTCGTCCACCGCCGACGGCAAGTTTGGCTCCGGCACAGAGAAGGCCGTCAAAGCCTTCCAGAAGAAGAAGGGCCTGAAGCAGGACGGCGTGGTGGGCAAAACCACCTTCAAAGCCATTTATGCCGCCGCCACGGCAACGCCCAAGCCCACGCCAACCCCGTCGGTGGACCCCACCAAGAGCGGCGGGTATGACAACCAGGTGACCCTGAAGAAGGGCGACCGGGGCAGCGCCGTGGTAGACTTACAGACGGCCCTGAAGAAGAAGGGCTATTTCACCGGCACCATCACCGGCATCTTCGGCTCGGAGACCAAGGACGCTGTGGCGCGCTTCCAGCGCTCGGTGGGGTTGGATGGTGACGGCGTGGCTGGCAACTACACACTCTCTGCACTCTATACGCTGCTGAACCCGCCCGACGATATGGATGCCATCCCCACTTGGCCCATCAGCCTCTACAGTTCCTGCCTCATCCCCATAGAGAAGCTGACTTGGAGCCAAGCCGACACCAGCGCCGCCTTCCCGCGCAAGGCTGACGCCACCGTCATTGACGTGCGAACCGGGTATAGCTTCCGCGTGAGGCGCACCGGCGGCACCCTGCATGCCGATGTGGAGACACTGGCTGTGGCGGACACCGCGGCGTTCACCATGGCCGTGGGCAGCTACTCCTGGGCGCGGCGGCCCGTCTGGGTCGTCGTCAGCGGCCGGCGGCTGGCGGCATCGATGAACTGCATGCCCCATGGGTATGACAGTATTGCGGTAAACGGTATGTCCGGTCAGTTTTGCATTCATTTTGTGGGCTCCCGCACCCATGGCTCCGGCAAGGTGGACCCTGACCACCTGGCTGCCATTGAGATAGCCTACGAGGCTGGCAAGACCCTGCCCGATGCCCTGAAAGACATCGTCTATGACGACGATGGCGGTGCCAGCCAGCAAATGTCGCCGAGCTGAGGAGAAGGAGCCTCGTCCCCCTTCATGGCAATTCCATTGTGTTTGAGGCCCCGGGCAATCGCCCGGGGCTTTTTCATCGGTCTGGTCATCATCGGCGGACCGGCCGATGGGACAGGGTGCCCGTCGGGCCGTTTTCTGTGCCTGTCCATACAAAACGGGGGGGACGGTCGTGGCATTTCGTGGTAAAATGAACGGGATACGAATCATGGGAGGCAGCGATGATACTGCAGCAAAACAGCAAACTCCTGATCATGGGTGACTCCATCACCGACTGCGGGCGCACCCAGCCGGTGGGCGAGGGTCTCTTCCTGCCCTACGGCAACGGTTGGGTCAACGTGGTGGTGGGCATGCTGGGGGCCTTCTACCCCGAGCGACGCATCCGCGTGGTCAACATGGGCACCTCCGGCAACACGGTGCGCGATCTCAAAGACCGTTGGCAGAGCGATGTGTTTGACCAGAAGCCCGACTGGGTGGCCGTGATGATCGGCACCAACGATGTGTGGCGGCAGATGGACTCCCCCCTGATGCCCGAACAGTATGTGGGGTTGGAGGAATACCGCGCCACCCTCGACCGCCTGGTGACGGATACCCTGCCCCGGGTGAGCGGCATGGTGCTGATGACGCCCTTCTACGTGGAGCCCAACCCCGCCGACACCATGCGCGCCCGTATGGACGAATACAGCGCGGTGGTGCGTGACATCGCCCAGGCCCACGGCACCCTGTTTGTGGATACGCAGGCGGTCTTCAACGGCCTGCTGGCCAACTACCATTCGTCCTATGTCTGCTGGGACCGTGTCCACCCCGGCATCATCGGCCACACGGCCATCGCCCGCGCCTTCCTGGATGCCATCGGCTTCCGGTGGGACGCTGCCCGGTAACCCACCCCGTGACGAAACCGCCCCATGGCGGAAAATACGAGAAAGAAGGAATTCAGATGTTTCGAGTTGCAATGCTCAGCAAATGGCACGTACACGCCGAGGGATACGCCAAGGAACTGGCCGCCCTGCCCAATGTGAAGATCACCGTGGTGTGGGACGAGGACGCCGCCCGCGGCCAGGCCTGGGCCCAGGAGCTGGGCGCAGAGTTTGAGCCCGATTACCGTAAGGTTCTGGCCCGCGCCGATGTGGACGGTGTGGCTGTGGTGTCGCCCACCAGCATGCACGAGGAGCTCATCGTCGCCGCCGCCCAGGCCGGCAAGCACATCTTCACCGAGAAGGTCATGTCCTTCACCCTGGCCGAGGCCAACCGCATCGCCGCCGCTGTCAAGAAGGCCGGCGTCAAGTTTGCCATCAGCTATCCCCAACGCGGCTGGGCCAGCCGTCAGACGCTCAAGAAGACGCTGGACAGCGGCATTCTGGGCCAGCCGACCCTCGTCCTCATGCGCACCAGCCACAACGGCGCCACGGCCGGTTGGCTGCCGGATACGTTCTTTGACGTGAAGCTGGCCGGCGGCGGCGCCATGATGGACTTCGGCGCTCACCCCATGTATCTCTCGCGCTGGCTGCTTGGCAAGCCCGTGCGCATCACCAGCCTCTTCAACTCCTTCACCGACCGCCCGGCAGAGGACAACGCCGTCTCCATCGTGGAGTTTGAGAACAAGGCCATGGCCATCGTGCAGACCAACTTCGTCTGCGACCATTGCCCCAACACCTTTGAGGTGCACGGCACCAAGGGTTCGGCCATCGCCGAGACGCCCGACAGCCCCGTGAAGGTGACGACCCCCGGCGCACCCGTGGACGCCAACGGCTTCACCACCGAGCCGGCCGATGCCCTGCCCAACCCGTGGGTGCAGTGGGTGGACGCCTGCGTCAACGGCGGCGAGACCCTCTACGGCATCGACGATGCCGTCGCCCTCTCCGAGCTCATGGAAGGTGCGTACAAGTCCTTCCGCGAGAAGCGCACCGTGGAGTTCGCCGAGCTGGCGAAGTAATTGTGAGCGTCTAAGCGGTTACGTTTTAGGATAGTCAGCTCATATCCTATCAGGATCCCGGTTTGTGCATGTACGCAAACCGGGTTTTTATTTTGTAGTTTTTGTAATATAATATATACTAGATTGTACATGATTGCTGCATTTAAGCATTCTGCCATACGACGTGTGATAAAGATACTCTGAGTAATAG
>JAEYRA010000172.1 GCA_023409755.1 Bacillota bacterium | reverse complement strand
CCTTACCACTTGGCTACACCCCAACAAAAGTAGTATGGGGTGAATAGTGGGGCTCGAACCCACGACCTCCAGGGCCACAACCTGGCGCTCTAACCAACTGAGCTATATCCACCACGATGGCGCGCCCGAAGGGATTCGAACCCCCGACCCACGGCTTAGAAGGCCGTTGCTCTATCCAACTGAGCTACAGGCGCTCGCCGCTGCGCTCAGCCTGTGTGTGGCTTGTATCGCTGACGGTGTTTTATGTTACCACAATCCACCAGCCCCGTCAACAGCCACTGGGGTGCCGCCGAGCAGGATTCAGTATAACAACGTTGCGTCCGTTTGTCAATCAGTTGTTTTCACGACCGTAGCAGTTGTTTCGCCCACCGAACGGTGATAGCGCCACACCATGAGCAGTGCCGCCAGAACGTAGAAGGCAGCAGAGGCGACGAAGGGCAGCCGCCCATCAAGCTTGAAGAGAAGACCGCCCAGCCAACCGAAAGGCGCCGTTGCCAACAGGATGAGTGACGAGAGGATCGCCGTCATGTTGGCTCGCTTATCGTTGTCAATGCTGCCGTGGCCCAAACCGTCGATGAAGGGCTGCGCCACCGCCGTGCCCACGGAGGTGAACACCACACTCAGCACCAGCGCCGCCACCAACAGCAAGCGTGACGGCCAAGCGGGGGCCAACAGCAGGAGCCCCACCGCGCAGAGCGACAACCCCCAAGTCAAAGGTCGCTTGGGCGGGCGAGCCTGAATGTGGGGCATGACGAGGAAATAGACTGCCAGCATGACCGCAGAGGTAGCAAACGAATAGAATCCGATGGATGCCGTGCCAAAGCCCATCGTCTCGGTCAGCAGCAGAGAAATGAAAGACCCGCGCACCGTCAGCGCCATGTTGTACACCGCCGTGAGCACGAACAGGAAGCGCAGCTTCGGTGCACGGCAGATATCAACCGCCGTACGGCTGAGCTCCCGCAGTTGGCCGGGCAGCGATTCCTGCCGCGATTGCTCCATGCGTACCCGGCCCACCGATGTCTCCCGCGTCAGGAAGTGGCGCAGGAGGAACATACCGGTGAACACCACGAAGGCCGCGCCAAGAAGCCACCGCATGGCAACGATGAGGTTGATCTCCACAAGCGCTGCCGCCACTGGGGAGAAGAACCCCGACAGCAGGCCCGCTACCGTGATCCAGGAGAAGAGCGTCACCAACAGATCCTTCTCGGTGTCCTCCACCATCAGGCACGTCCAGGACACCACGACGATGCGGTTGATGGCCTGCAACACCGCCGCCACAAGGAAGACCCAGAAATTGTGTGCCACCGTCCACAGCAGCGCAGCCAGCGACCAGCTGAGCAGGTCGAAGATCAGCGTTGTCCAGCGCCGCCCCAGCCGATCGGTGATGGGGGCCGCGACGATGCTGAATGCAAACTGACACAGCAGCCCCACCGTCGTCAGCAGCCCAATCTGCACCTCGCTGCAGCCAAGTTGGCTCATGTACACATACAGAAAGGGGTTGAACAGGTTGTACACAATGCCAAAGAGCGGCTCCATCAGGAGCATGTTCCAGGCATTGTGGTTGCTCCGGATGCGCCGCAGCAGCAGCCGGTTGCCGCCTACCGTTCCAGTTGCCATGCATATCCCCCTTCCTATAAAAAAACGAACAGGCCCTGCGGCCTGAACGCTCCATCGGCATTCCCGTTGACTCCATTCCATTATACAGGACAAAAACAGGCGGCGCCAGAGGGCCGACCGCTTATGGGCCCGCCGTGTAGACAACTCAGAACCAACGGAGGTGTGGAGCGGCACCCACCGTCTCTGCCAGCGCCCGCCAGGGAGACACACCAAGGGCTGCGGCATTGCCGCAGCCCTTCTATCCGGGGAACTGACAACCGCTCCGATTACTCCCCGGCGGACAGGGAAGCCTCCCCCACCGTGACCGGCACGGCGTCATCCGTTTCGTCGGTCGGTTCGGCCGCCGGCGGTTCGTAGTTGAGGAACACGTGGAAGGTCCGCCCGAACAGTGCCGGTACCGCGGTCAGCAGCGCCGCGATGAACGCCAGCTTAATGGTGAGGTGGGTACCGATGAGACGAGCCAGGAAGCCCGAGAGCATCATCGCCACCGGCATAAGCCCGCCGATGAAGGTGTTCATGATGCCGGAGACCTTGCCACGGTTTTCCGGTGAGACGGTCAGCTGCATGACGGTCTGCAGCAGCACGTTCACTACCGCATTGCACAAGCCCGACAGGAACACCAACACCACGATGAGCCAATAAATCTTCAGGAACACGGCGACCGTTATCATGATACCCATGACGACCAGCGCACCGGAAAAGAGCATCGCACGGCGTTTTGCGGGGACTTTGATGGCCGACAGCAGCAGCATGCCCAGGATTGCCCCTGCGGTCAGCGCACCCATGGTGAAGCCATACCGCCCGGCGCCGAGCCATGGCGTCTGGTCAAACCAAGGGATGAACAGCGTGGTGGCGATGGTGAAGAAGAAGTTGAGGAACGCCCCGATGGCGATGAGCATCCGCAGGCCGTTGTTGCTCCAGATGTAGCGAAAGCCCTCGCCCATGTCTGCCAGTATGTGGCGTTGGGACGTGGCCGTCCTCTGCCGCCGGGGCACATGGAGGAAGAGCTGCGCCGCCGCCGCATAAAGATAGCTTACCCCATTGAACAGGAACACCACCGGCGCGCCCAATACCGTGTAGAGCACGCCTCCCACCGGTGTACCAATGACGTCATCGAGCGCCGAAGCAAGGCTGCGGGCAGAGTTGGCCTGGGTCAACAGGCTGCGGTCCACAATGTCCGGCAGAACGGAGCTCATCGCCGGGCTGTGGAACGCCCCACAGGCCCCGGCCAGCAGCGCCAATGGATAGATGCACCAGAAGGGAAAGAGGTCAAACAGGATGAGTGCGCCCATCGCCAGGAAGATGAACCCGCGGATGGCGTCCGACCCGATGATGAGCCATTTGCGGTTGAGTCGATCGGCCAGCGTACCGGACAGTGGCCCCAGCACGATGCTTGGGATGGAGAAACATGCCATGACCATGCCCATGACCGCTTCGTTGCCGGTGGTGGCGTATGCCCAGAAGCCCAGCGCCACCGCAAAAATGGCATTGCCAAACTCTGAGACGAACTGCCCCTGCCAGAGCAGCGTAAAGTCCTTGGTCCACAACCTTGCCTTTGTCGCCCGTTCCATATAACCTCCAACGTTCATATCATTCAATCGTTTGTCGCACAAAATGGACAGATGGTTCCCCCACTCACAATAAATCATGAAAACAAATGAATGCGACCGCCGTGGAGAAGGTTCTTCCGCACTGGTTGGGGGCCCAACTCCCGCGCCAACGCGGTGGGGCGTCGCCGGCATCCCCATTTCCCAGGGCTGACAAGGAATGGACACACAAGGAATGAATAAGCCGCCGGCATTTCTCGGCGGCCTAGGTCTTAGCGTCCACCAGGACCACGATCTCCGCGATGAACTGGCTGAGCCAAGGGATGTTCTGCCACACCAGTTGACGCATGAAGTAGATGAGCAAGGCACCCAGAATGGTGAACCCCACCGACATGCCCAGCCCGCGGGCCAGGCCCGCAATGAAGTTGATAAACAGCAGCCGGCGCGGGCTGCTCAAATACCGGCGGTATTCGGCAAAATCGGGATCGGTGGGCAACGCTCCGCCCCGGGTGCCGCCGGGGTCGTCACGGGGGCCGTCATCAGGCGCGGGTGCTGCGGGCCGGCGCCTGCGGCCCAGCCAACGGTCAAGCCTGCCCATGCTCCTCAAGCTGGTTGCCCTCCAACCAAACCGACTGAGCCGCGCGGATGTCCCTGAGCGGCAAGCGCTGGGTGGCGTCGGGCGACGACTCAGCGGGAGCCGCGTCCGCCGTCAGGTCGGGGAAGTCCTCCTCCAACAGGCGAAGCTGATCGCCCATGACACGGCGAAGCATGGTCTTCATGTTGACGGCCTCCGCCTGCAGGTCCTCCACCCGGCGCTGGGCGGCCCGCACCTGTTCGTCGGCATGGTCCATTCTGCGGCAGCTCTCCCGTTCGCTGTCCGCCAGGATGGCGGCGGCCTTCTCCCGCGAGGAGCGCACCACGTCCTCAGCAGCCTGCTGGGCCGTCAGCAGCGTCTCCCGCAGCGTTTCCTGCATTTCATCCACCTGGGCCTCCCGGGCGGCGTGCTCCTGCACACGGGCGGTCAGGGCGGCATTCTCGGCCTGCAGGCGGTCGATCTCCTGGGCGGCCTGCTCCAGTACGTCGTCCACCTCGGTAATCTTATAACCACGGAAGATCGTCTGGGTCAGGTCCCAGTCCCGCAGTTCCTTGCCCGTCAAAGCCATGGACTCCTCCGTTCTGCCCCGGCCGGGTGGCCCCTCACCGGGTGCGTTCCAGTATGATGCGGATGCGTCCGCTGCGCCGTGTGCGCCCGCTGGCATCCAGAAGCCGTGCCCGGCCCCGGCCCCGCAGCGACAACAGCGCTCCTTCGGCAAGCGGGTGGTCGGTTCTCTCTTCGGGCCGGTGGTCCACCTTCACCAGGCCGGCGCGTACGGCCCGGGCCGCTTCCTCCCGGCTCAGGTCATAGACGGCAGCAACCACTGCGTCCAGCCGCAGCGATGCCACGGTGACGGTCACTTCCTCCATCACCGGGGGCGGCAGGGCCGCCAGCGGGTCGGCCAGGATCGCAGTGCGTACAGTTACCCGCCCGGCTTTTGTCAGGTTGTCGGCCACAAAGGCCGCCATGGCCTCGGTGCCCCACAGCACAGCACGGGAATCTTCTAAGGTAATATCACCCAGCCCATCGCGGTTTATTCCCAGCGCCAACACGGCACCAAGAATGTCCCGATGGGCTGGCGAGCCATAGCGGCTGTCCCAGGTGATCTCCACCGCACGCAGGGGCCAGTCCGGCTCATCATCGGTCCAGTCCCGCCCGTCAAAGGCAACCACCCGCCGTTCGAAGGGCAGATCGCCGCCAAAGAGCCGGCACTCCACCACCGCATCGCGGGCAGCGGACTCGGCCAACTGCTGCTCGCGCGGATCAAGAAACCGGGTGAACACCACCGCACCGCCGCGACCAGCGCGTTCGGCTTGCTCCCGCAGGCGGGCGAGAAGCTGTTCCTCGGTCCGCGTCAGGTTCATGCGCCGTACAGGTACAGAATGACCTTCAGCACAAACCAGCTGACGGCCTGGATGACGAGCATGGCCAACACCGGGGAGAAATCCAGCGGAATGCGCCCCGGCGGGATGATGCGATGCATGAGTGCCCGGCAGGGCGACAGCAGCGGCTCCGACAGGAAGTGCACCGCACGCACCAGCGGGTTGTAGGGCGAGAGCGGAATCCAGCTCAAAATGACGCTGGCCAAAATGACATAGGTGTAAATATCGAGCACCCAACGCAGAACAAGGAGCAGACGAATTCCCAGTTCACCCATGGTTTACTCCGGCCGGCGGGGGTTGCTGAAGTAGCTGCCCCTGCCGCTACGCAGGTCGTTGGTCAGGCTGCTGAGCACATTGCCCGAAATGTCGACGTGGGGCGGCGCCAGCAGGAAGATACCGCGGGAAACCTTGCGGATGCTGCCGTCCACGCCGTAGACCGCGCCGGAGAGAAAATCCAGCACCCGCTGGGCAATCTCCACGTTGAGGTCCTCCAGGTTGGCGATGACCGGCCGGCCGCTCTTCAGGTCGTCGATGATGCGCTGGGTGTCGTCGTAGCTCTGGGGCTGGTAGACGACCATACGCATGCCGCTGGCGGCCGAAGGCGACGCGCCTGCCGCGCCCATGGGCACCACCCGGCTCTCCTCGGCGCGGCGCGGCACCGGCTGGGGGGAGATGGGCGGCTCATCCATGCGGCGGCGCACCGTCGGCCTTTGGGCGGCGGCGCTGCCCATGCTGGCCGTACGGCCCTGGGCACCGTATGGGGTGGGCTGCTCCTCCTGCGGCTCCTCCGGCAGGTCTTCGCCCTCCCGGTCTTCAAAGCCCAGTATTGACAGGAATTTGCCCATGAATTTCTTTTCCATCGCTCTCTCCCGCTTCGTCGAACGACCCGCTGCTGCCGGGCCTGTTTATCCTAGCTATTTTACAGGAATGAAACACAATTGTCCATGCCCTGTTCGACTCAAGTCAGTCGCCCGAAGGCTTTATCAGCTGCATGCCCAGCGACAGCTCACCCTCTTGGCCGCCCTCGCTGACGATGGCGTACCGGTCGTCCTGTCCCAGCAGGTTCACGGCGATCTCACGCGCCTTGCCGGAGCTTGCGCGCACCGTCACATAGTATTGGTCGTCATTCTTGGCCAGATACTTCACCGGAATGCGGAAGCCTTCCACATCGGCACCCAGGTGGCCGTTGATGAGACGCAGGCTGATCATCTGCCGCACGCCTTCCGGCACCTGGAACACCACGAGCGTCGTGCGGCTCTGGGTCGCCACCTTCTTCACCGTGGCGGTCACCGGATCGCTCATGCCGTCAAAGGTGACCTCACAGGTGCTGCCCTCCACCAGGGAGCTCTCCCCCCTTGGCAGCAGCACCACGGCGTACCACACCGACGGGTTCACCACCCGGCAGATCTCCTCGTTCGGCTCCACCACGTCGTCGGATTTGACGGCCTGGCTCTGGCTCTGGAGGCTCCGCACTAGCTCCTTCACGTTGGCGGGTGACATCTTCTCGATGCTGTCCACGGTGAGCGTGCTCTCGTAGCCGTCGAGATAGAAGCTGACGAGCCCGTCGGCAGGCGCGGCCACCGTCTTGCGGGTCTGGGCAATCTTGTCCTCCAGGTTGTCCCGCTGCTGGTAATAGGTCTCCAGCATGTCGTCGGGGGTGACGGCCTTCTCCATGTATTCCTTGCGCTCGTCCATGTATTGCTGCAACTGCCGTTCATCGGCCAGCAGGCTCTGGGTCTGGCGGGCGGCGGCCTTGGTACTGATCTGCTCCATCAGGTCGTCGATCTTGCTGTTGAGCGAATCAAGGTCCTTGTTGACGAAGTCCTTCAGGATGTTGTTCTCCTGGTAGTCCTTGATCTTGTCCTCCTGGATGAGCAGATTCTCCAGGTCGGTGGGCGAATAGCCCGTGAGGTACAGCAGGGCGATGGGGTCGTCCTTTTTGACTTCCTCGCCCTCGGCGGCAATACAGGTGAGTTTGGCGTACTCGGTGCTCTCCACCAGCTTTTCATCCCGCAGCACGATGGCCGTGATGGCCTGGTTGGACTCCAACCGGCCCCACTCCACCCGCGCAGGCGAAAAGAGGCCGGTCAGCGCAATCACGCCCCAGGCAAGCAGGCTCACTGCCACCAGTAATATCAAATAAAATCGGGGTTTGATACGGTACCTGCGCCCGTACCGGCCGCCTTGCATGGCCATTCCTCCGTTGCGTTGGTTTTCTGTAGATAGTCCATTATACTGCAATGGACGCCGGACGGGCAAGTGTGGCCGATTTCCACGCCGTTCGAAGAGCGTTCGACCGGGCAAAGAAAAAACCTTCCCGTTCGCACAGGAAGGCAAAAGCAGACAAGAAAGCTGTTCTCCTCCCTCGAAAACAAGGGTGGCGCATATTCTCGTTTTGGAGTAAGCTCTTATCGCGGCATTGGTATCGCATTCAAAAAACCATCATCGAAGAGGTATGGAATGAAGCATCCATGGCAAGCGGTATTCCTGGACCGGGACGGTACCATTGGCGGCGACGACACGACGCAAGTTCCCGGAGTCTTTACTCTTTATCCTTTTGCCAGACAAGCCATCGACCTGCTAAACGGGGCAAACGTTAAGGTGTTTGTTTCACCAATCAACCCGGCATCGCCCGGGGTGAATGCACCCGCTGGCAGTTCGAGGATGAACTAAAGGGGTTTGGGGTTCACCAATCCTACATCTGCCCCCACACCCACGAAGAACGCTGCCTGTGCAGAAAACCAAGCCCCGCCATGTTGTTGCAGGCCGCCGAGGAGCACCAGTTGAATCTGGAGCGCTGCGTCGTAATCGGAGATCGCTGGAGCGACATGCTCGCCGGGGACAACGCCCACGCCAAGACCATCCTGGTGCTGACTGGCGCTGGGAAGGATGCACTCGGCAAACACCGGGGAAAATGGCAGACCGTCGAACCACTACACATTGCGCAGACGGTGCTGGATGCCGTGGAGTGGCTGTTGGCTTAGCCCCACCAGCCACACCGCCTCCTTGCAGCGAAAACGCAGTACGCTCTATGCACCATGGGAGGCCCCAAAAACAAAAACCTTCCCGTTCGCACAGGAAGGCAAAAGCAGACAAAGATTGACGATCAGTGCAGTGGCAGATGGGCAGTGATGCAGTTGCCGCGGTCATTGAGCTCCACCGATTGGCAAATGCCACGCACGATGGCAAGCCCTCGGCCGCTCTCGCTGGAGATATCGGCGGATCTGCCAAGATGCTCGGGCCTCATCCCCGCACCGCCATCGTCCACGGTGATGCGCACCTTGCTGTCCTCTACGTTCACATCCACCCGCACCGCATTCTTCTGCCCGCCACCATGCTTGAACCCATTGGTGATGAGCTCATTGAGAACCAGCCGGAGATAGTAGCGCGTTTCCTCATCCAAGGGCCGGGACGCCTGCGTTTGACGAACGAGCTGGCAGACAACCGGACCCATTTGATCGAGTGAAGCGACGGTAAATTGCATGGAATGAACCTCCTGGTGCATTACTTCCCACGCCTAAGGAATGCCCAAGATTGCCAGCCTTGAAACACTAGCTAAAGTGTTTTTTCTTCAGGGTCTCAAGGATACGGCGCTCCATACGGGAGACCGTCATCTGCGTAATGCCCATGTCCCGGGCAATCTCCGCCTGGGTTTTGCCCTGCAGATAGCGGTTGATGACAAGCTGGCGTTCCTCCTCGCTGAGGGCCCCGAGCAGCACGCGGACGGTTTCGCGGTTCAGCACGGCCTCATAGCCGCCATCCTCCATGCCGAACATGGTTTCCATCGTCTCTCCCTCCTGGTTTTCCATGCCATCGATGGCCAGAAACTGCAGGGAGGTTGTGGTTTCCAGCGCCTCCAGCGCACGCTCCACACTCACGCCCACGCGCGCGGCGGTCTCAGCGGTGGTGGGGTAGCGCCCAAGTTCTGCGGCAAGCTCCGTTTCCGCCCGGCGCAGACGGGCCGCCAGCTCCCCGGAGGAACGCGGCGGCCGCATGACAGTGGAATAATCGCGAATGTAGTGCTTGAGATCGCCCATGAGCGTAGGCAAGGCAAAAGCGGCGAACTTCACCCCCTTGCCCGGGTCAAAACGTTCCAGCGCTCGCAGCAGCGACATCATTGCCACCTGGTATAAGTCATCAAACTCCAGCCCGGGGCGGACAAATTTCCCTGCAGCCTTGCTGGCCAAGGGGGAATAGCGTTCCACAATCTCGTTGCGCACGGCGGTATCGCGCGTGGCTGTGTAGTGGCACAGCAGCGTCTCCACCCGATCGGTTCCCGGTTCGCTCAACGATGGTCCCCCCTGGCAAGGAAGGTCACCCGGCCGGGCGAGACGGTGAGCCGCTCGGTCAGGGCCTCCAGCAACGCAAGACTCAAGTCGGCGTCAATGTCTTCCCCCCGTGCGGTCAGCACGCCGGGATTGCGACCTTCCACGCTCACCTGAAGGCTGTCGCTGTATACAAATGTGATCTCCAGGCGCTCAAACCCCTGCGTGTCGTGGATCATGACAAGGCAAGCCTCGGCCACGGCGGCCTTGGTGTCTTCCATCTGTTCAATGCCCATGCCCAGCCGGCTGCAAATGCCGGAAGCAGCCAGGCGCACCACAAGAAGATGCTCCGCCTTGGCGGGAATGACAATCGATACGGTTTCCCCCATTGCGTCAGTCCTCCATCACGAAGGCCCCATCGAGCCCCGTCAGGTGAAAGATGCGCCGAATGTGGGGTTTCAACCCCTTGATGGTGAGGGTTCCGCCGTACTCGCGCACGCGGTTCAACGCGCTGACCAACACCCCAATGCCGGTGCTGTCAATGTAGCCCATACCGGTTGCATCCAAAAACACATCACACTTGCGGGCATCGATACAATCGAGCACCGTCTGCTTCAGCTCCGGCACGGTAAACAAGTCCATGTCCTTGTCCACCAACAATTCCCAGCGGGTGGCGCTTTCGTTGAAGGTCGCGTTCATTCCATTCTCCCCTTGCGTACAAGTGTGAAAGAGAACCGTCAAAGCGGCGGCTTCGCACTCGCCTGCTTTTGGCAAAATATGTTATTATTAACAATAATAGAACAAATTTCCAACGAAGTCCAGAGGCTACCTGCCTCATGCAACCGGTTCCAGTGTGATTTTGCATCAAATTCACACTGATTGCAGACCGGAACGGCGGCCGGATGCCCGATGGCTGCCGAAGTTCATTTGCTTAGCCATGCAGCTCGATTGGCCGCGGGGTGACCATGGCTGTCGGCAGCGCGCCGTCTACCGGCGTGCCCCCTCCGCCCCCATTGCCATCGGGCACACCACGCGGCAGCGGTTGCAATTGACCACGCCAAAGCCGCGGGCATTGGTGCCATAGGTGTGGGGCCGGCAGGCCGCCTGGTTGACGGTGACGCCGTCCAGCGCCCCGGTGGGGCAGCTCTTCAGGCAAAGCCGGCAGCCGGGGCGGCAGAGGGGCTCGGCAGACGGGTCCGATTCCAGCGGCGCATTCAACAGCACCGCGCCTAAATTGATCCAGTTGCCATACCGGGCATTGAGGAGCAGTGTGTTCTTCCCCAGCGTACCAAGACCCGCCTTGACCGCCGCGTGACGCATGGAGAGTGCACCGCGCCCGCGAAGCTGCGCTTCGTCCCAGTCATCGTAGGGGCCGTCGCAGGGCAGCGGCACCGCCGTGATGCCGCAATCCTCCAGCGCCAGGGCCAGCTTCTGGCATACCTGATCGACCCGTGCCAGCGCCAGGTCATTGCCATGGGCGTAGTGAATGCGCGGCGGCACCCCGGCCAACCCCCGGGGCAGCCGGCAGGCCACCACGGCCACCGACCGGCAGCCCGCCCAGATATCCGTGGGGCGAAACCCCTCCGGCGCGTCGGCAAAATCGTCTGCCGCAGCGAAGCCGCACAGATCCGCCCCCAGTGAGAGCGCCAGCGCCCGTATGCTCTCCTTATCTTCCGCCATGTGTACCCTCCCTCTCAACGTTCGTCGGTGCCGCCGTCCCCAGCTTGCGCCGGTGGGTCCGCCTCAAGCCCATCCTCCGGGGTCGTCGTGCCGTCAGTTTGCGGCTCGCCGCCGGCGGCCTGGTCCATATCGGCCCACAGGCCGTCAGGCTCCTTCTCATCGAGCCAGGCGTCGGGCCGGCCTGGCCCGTGAGGCGGGGTCGGGTTCTTGCCCTGGCGGCGGAAATACAGCACCACGATGAGCACCGGCAGCGCCAGAAAGAAGATGCCAACGAGCACGATGAGGGTAACGAGAACCGCATTCATTCCGCCGTCTCCTCCTCGCTGCCGTCTCCTTCCCGCAGGGCCAGCGTACGGCGCAGCCGTTCGGGGTCCACCTTGCCCAACTGTCCGTCGTAGAGCACCGCCAGCGCAGCCGCCTGCCCAGCCACCCGCCCGGCAGCCATCCGCAGCGGCGCGTCGATGATGTCGGTGCCCTCGGGCCGCGCCAGCAGCAGGTTCTCCGCCCCGCGGCACAGGAAACACCCCAGCGTAGCCAGACGCTCCTGCCCGGCCCCGTCGCTCCAGCGCAGCACCGGCAGGTCGTCGGGGTCCGTCCCGCCGCTGTCGTTCCACGCCCGTCGGCGGGGCGGCTCCCCCGCCTGGGTCACCAGGGGCTCGGCGGCAAAGTGGATGAGATAGCAGTTTTCGTAGCCGGGCACCGTGGCCTTAAGGAAGGCGATGGCCGCCAGCGCACTCTGCCGGCTGCGCTCCACGGTCTGGGTCCAGCCCGCAGGCCCGCCGCCCACCGGCAGCCCCGCCGGCGTGGCATCCAGCAGGGCGGTGCCGCCCCGCAGGCAAGGTGTAAGCTGGGGGAAGACAAGCTCGGGCGGGTATTCCTCCCGCGCCTGGCCCCGGCGCAAGGCATCGGCGTACTGCTCCAGCGCTTCGGCGTCAAACACCCCAGGGGTGCGGGTGTCAATGCCGCCGATGCGCGCCCGCAGTGTGACACGCAGGGCTGACGACCCTTTGGGCCCGAGTCCCCCGGCCCGTACCAGCGCCCAGTCCTCGGTGGCATCCACGAAACACCAGGCCGAAAGCTTCCGCCGGCCGGCAGCAGTGGCCACCGTGAGCGTGCGCATACGCCCGCCGCGATCCTTGGCCCGCACGGGGCGGCAGGACGACATCACCACCACGCCGGCCTGGCACAGGCTTTCCCGCGCGGCCAGGGCGAAATCCTCGGGCTCCACGATGTGACGGCCCCAGGCCCTGCGCGACAGCCGGCGCAGCAAGTCAGGCTCGGTCAGGCTGTCGCCCCCCCGCCAGTGCCCCAGCCGGCCCGGCCCCAACGGCCCGCCCCCGTCGCTGGCCGCGTCCAGCACCAGGGTGCGGGCTCCGCCGTCGGCGGCAGCCAACGCCGCTGCCACCCCCTGCGGCCCGGCCCCTGCCACGATCACGTCCCACTCGCGTTCCTTCATGGCCCCCACCGTCCCCATTTTCATATGTCAAATTATACCTGTTCCAAGGAAAGCACGCAACCGCGCCGGTTGCCCCACAACCCCGGTTCCTGTATAATAGATAGGCTAATTGCCGGATGAAGGCCATTGGCGAGAGGGAGAAGCCCCATGCTGCTGCCCGACCGCGCTACCTGGCCTCCCCCGACGGCATACTGTATGGAGACCAAACTGACGGGTGAGCACTGCCCCCAACCATCTGACCACAAGCCCGGATTGACATACATTGGAGGATCTCATGAAACTCGGCATCGTAGGCTTGCCCAACGTGGGCAAGAGCACCCTCTTCAACGCCATCACCAAGGCGGGGGCGCAGGCCGCCAACTATCCCTTCTGCACCATCGAGCCCAACGTGGGCGTGGTGGACGTGCCCGATCACCGGCTCGACGAGCTGGCGAAGATCTACAACCCCAAGAAGATCACCCCGGCGGTGGTGGAGTTTTTGGACATCGCGGGCCTGGTGCGCGGCGCCAGCCGGGGCGAGGGCCTGGGCAACCAGTTCCTCGGGCACATCCGCGAGGTCGATGCCATTGTGGAGGTCGTCCGCTGCTTTGAGGACGGCAACGTCACCCACGTGGATGGCTCGGTGAACCCGGTGCGCGACGCCGAAACCATCGGGTTGGAGCTGCTGTTTGCCGACATGCAGACGCTGGAGAAGCGCATGGCCCGCACCGGCAAGGCCGCCAAGAGCGGCGACAAAAAGCTGGTGAATGAAGCCGAACTGCTCCAGACCCTCTATGCCACGCTGGAGAAAGGCGTGCCCGCCCGCGCCCAGGGGCTGGAGGGCGAGGCCCTCGACCTGGCGCGGGAAATGTGCCTGCTGACGCTGAAACCCGTCATCTACGCCGCCAACGTGGGCGAAGGCGACCTGGCCACCCCCGAGGATGACCTGCCGCTGGTGCGTGCCGTCAAGGACGTTGCCGCCGCAGAAGGCGCTGAGGTCATCGTCGTCTCCGCCCAGATTGAGGAGGAGATTGCCTCCATGGACGCCGAGGAGGGGCTGCTCTTCCTGCAGGAGCTGGGGCTGGCCGAGTCAGGTCTTGACCGGTTGGTGAAGAAGAGCTACGAGCTGCTGGGCCTCATCAGCTACCTGACGGCCGGCGAAAAGGAAGTGCGCGCCTGGACGATCACCCGCGGCACCAAGGCCCCCCAGGCCGCCGGCGTCATCCACAGCGACTTCGAGCGTGGCTTCATCCGTGCGGAGATCGTGGGCTACGACGCTCTCCTGTCCTGTGGTTCCTTCAACGCCGCCAAGGAAAAGGGCCTGGTGCGCAGCGAGGGCAAGGAGTATGTGATGCAGGACGGGGATGTGGTGCTGTTCCGATTCAACGTATAGTGGACTTCGCCGCTCACGCGACGAAGTCGAAAGGGAAGACTCGTGCAAAGATAGTCTGGCCCCCTGACGCACATGTCGTCAGGAGGCCTTCGTTTGCTGCGCTCGTGCCGGGGTATACGGGGGAAACGCCGCT
>JAEYRA010000008.1 GCA_023409755.1 Bacillota bacterium | reverse complement strand
GGAACATGGAGAAACTGAAGAGTACCCTCAAGGACTTCCGTGACTTTGCCATGAAGGGCAATGTGCTGGACCTGGCCATCGGCGTCATCATCGGCGGCGCCTTCGGCAAGATCGTGTCATCGCTGGTCACCGACATCATCATGCCATTGATCGGCCTGCTGCTGGGCCGGGTGAACTTCGAGAAGCTATCCATCACCCTGCGTAAGTCCACTACTGAATCGTCAGGAGACGGGCTGCTCCTCAACTACGGCATGTTCATCCAGAACATCGTCGACTTCCTCATCATCGCGGCCAGCGTATACCTGTTTGTGAAGTTCCTCTCCCGCTTCCGCAAGAAGGAGGAGGCCGCCCCCGCGCCCGAACCCGAACCGGACCCCATCCCCCGCAACGAGGTGCTGCTGGAGGAAATCCGCGACTTACTGAAGGAACAGAACCACAAAAGAAACTAACCCCACCAAACAAAAAGGGCGGAAGCAATGCTTCCGCCCTTTTCCTGTCGTTGTGACTCTTTACCAAATCGCCTTGTCCCGGATGTCGGTGAGCAGCTGTTCCTTGAAGTCGGCAAAGGCCATCTGCCCGATGTCGCCCTTACCACGCTGGCGGATGGCGACCTTGCCGGCCTCGGCTTCCTTGTCGCCGATGACGAGCATGTAGGGCACCTTCTCCACCTGGGCCAGGCGAATCTTCGCACCGATCTTCTCGTTGCGGTTGTCGAGCTCCACCCGTACGTCGTCGGCCTGCAGGCGGGCGGCCAGCTCCTCGGCGTAGCCATCCACCCGGTTGGTGATGGTGAGAATCTTCACCTGGGTGGGGGCCAGCCACACCGGGAACGCGCCGCCGTAATGCTCAATGAGGGTGCCGACAAAGCGCTCCATCGACCCCAGCAGCGTGCGGTGCAGCATGATGGGCTCATGCTCCAGCCCGTCCTCGCCCACGTAGGTCATCCCAAGACGGGTGGGCAGGTTCATGTCAAGCTGGATGGTGGTGCCCTGCCACTCGCGCCCCATCGCGTCCACGACCTTCATATCCACCGCCGGGCCGTAGAACTTGGCCCCGCCCACGTCCACGTGGTAGGCCATGCCGCGGTCCTCGAGGATCTCCTTCAAGGTCTTTTCCGCCAGGTCCCAGATCTCGTCACGGCCGACGTACTTGGAGTGGTCCTCCTCATCGCGCACCGAGAGATAGTACTTCATGTCCTTGAAGCCCATCGTCGCGTTCATCTCCAGCGCGAAGTCGATGATCTTGTTGATCTCCGACACAAACTGGTCGTCGCGGCAGATGATGTGGGAGTCGTCCTGGGTGAAGCCGCGCACCCGCATCATGCCGTGCAGGGTGCCGGATTTCTCAAACCGATACACGTTGCCCAGTTCGCAGTAGCGGATCGGCAGGTCGCGGTAGCTGCGGGGTTTGCTCTTGTAGATGCGCACGTGGAAGGGGCAGTTCATGGGCTTGATGTAGTAGTTCTCCTGCTCCTCACTGTCCTTCAACGCCATCGACATGGGAGGGTACATCCCCTCCTTGAAGGTCTGCAGGTGGCCGGAGGTCTCCCACAGGTGGGCCTTGCCGATGTTGGGGGTGTAGATGTACTGATAGCCATGGCGGCGGTGCTCTTTGCGCCAGTAGAGTTCAATCTCCTCCCGCACGGTGGCCAGCTTCGGGTGCCAGAGCACCAGGCCCTGGCCCACATAGTCATCGATGGAGAAGAGGTCGAGCTCGCGCCCGAGCTTCCGGTGGTCGCGCTCCTTGGCCTGCTCCATCTGGGCGATGTAGTCATCCAGGTCCTTCTTCTTATCAAAGGAGGTGCCATAGATGCGCTGGAGCATCTTGTTCTTCTCGTTGCCGCGCCAGTAAGCACCGGCCAGCGACATCAGTTTGATCGCCTTGATCTGCCCGGTGGACTGGAGGTGCGGGCCGGCGCAGAGGTCGGTGAACTCGCCCTGCTTGTAAAAGGAGATGATGGCGTCCTCCGGCAGGTCGCGGATGAGCTCGACCTTGTAGGGTTCGTCCATGCTCTCCATCAGGGCGATGGCCTCGGCCCGGGGCAGCTCAAAGCGCTCCATCGGGAAGTTGGCGGCGATGACCTTGGCCATCTCCTCCTCAATCTTGGGGAAGTCATCGGTGGAGATGGGCTCATCCAGATCGATGTCGTAGTAGAAGCCCTTCTCAATGGCTGGGCCGATGGCCAGCTTGGCCTTGGGGTACAGGCGCTTGATGGCCTGGGCCAACACGTGGGAGGAGGTGTGCCGGTAGGCATACCGCCCGCCCTCGTCCTGGAACGTCAGTGCCGACAGCGCGCAATCCTCGTGGAGCACGATACCCGCGTCCTTCACCTCGCCGTCGATGGCGACGGCCAGTGTGGCCCGTGCCAGCCCCTCGCTGATGCCGCGAACGACATCAATGGCCTTGACGCCGCGGTCCACATGCCGCTCGGACCCGTCCTTCAATGTAATCTTCATGGAATCCCCTTCCTTTCTGACAAATACAAAAAGCCCGCCCCATAAAGGGGCGGGCAAATACTGTCCGCGGTTCCACCCTTGCTTTTCGCTTCGGTCAGCGGTAACGGGCTGTCCCGATCCCAGTCCGGAGGTGGTCTTCACGCTGCATTGTCCTCGGGCCGCTCCCAGCCGATGGCGTCCCGTCTCTTCCTGGCTCTCCGCAGGCTACTCTTCTCCATCACTCTGTGATGATAGTTTAGTTTATCACGGTCTTTAGCAATTTGCAACCATGGTTTTGATTCCATTGTTATTCTGGCTGGTCAAAAAGGCCCCGGGCGGCAATGCCGCCCGGGGCCGTTATCCTTGTTTCTTACAGTGTCACTTTGACGGCCGCCATGGCGCAGGGCCCCAGCTTGACCCGCACGGCATCGCCCTCTGTGGTCACCGTGCCTTCCTCGGGCTGCTCCAGCACGTCCACCGCCAGCGCGGCCTTCGCCCCGCCGGAGAGCGGGAACCGCAGCACGGCTTCGGTGGCCGTGTCCGCCGGGTTGTAGAGCCGCGCCACGAGCCCGCTGCCGTCCTCCGCCCGCTTGACACCAGACAGCACCGCCGTGGTGCCCTCCGCAAGCTCCAGCAGCGCCGCCGCGGCCGGGAGGCTCCCGCCGTGGGGCCGAGCTGAGAGATAGGCCGCCGGGTGGTTGCAGTCAAACGCCAGTTCTTCTAACGCCTTGGGGCAGGCATCGGCCAGGCCCACGGCCAGCTTGATGTGGTGCACGCCGCGCTCCGGGTCCGGGTCCGGGCCGTGGGGCGCGTGGATGAGCGTGACGCCCAAGCCATCCTCGGTGGCGCGGAAGCCATACTTGCAATCGCTGACCAGCACCACCGCGCGGCTGCCATCCACCATGGCGCCATACTGCAGGGCCGGCACATCGGTGTGGGCCGCCACGCGCCGGGCGATGCCCGCCGGCACGTCGAAGAGGTACTCCGGCGCGGCACAGCACGGCGGCAGCACATAGCGCAGCAGCGGCACCGTCGTGCCCTGCCGGCTCACCTCGTGCCAGTCCACCGTGAGGTCGATGGCCAGAGCCTTTGCGCCCTTCTCCAGCCTCACCTCCATCGTGGCGACGGAGCCCAGGAAGGGGTACTCGGCGGTGAACGCCCGGCAGAGCGGGCCGTCCATCGTCACCTGCAGGCTGGTGGCGCTGCGCAGCGGCTCCTGGCTGATGTAGCGGCCAATGCGCCAGGCGTCTGCCGTCGCGCCGTCGGTCTGCACCAGCTCCAGCCCAGCGCTCTGCCCGGCAGGAATGCGCTCCCGCCCATCGGCTTTGTCCACCAGGGAGAGGAGTGCACCGCTGCGGTAGTCAAACTCCGCCCGCAGATGTTCATTCTCCAGCACCACGTTGTGGTAGATCGTCTGGGTGCGCTCCCCGGGCAGGAAGCCGTGGAAGGCATAGTGCTCGGCGGGCTTCTGGTACAGCCGGCAGGTCGTGTATCCCATCGCCGGCAAGTCTGCCAGCACCTGCACGCGGAAGTACTTGTGATCCCAGCTGTGCTGGTAGGTCCGGTCGATGAGCTGGCATTCCAGGGGCTTCCCGTCGGCGTCCTCAAACGCCAGGCGGCTCATGTCGCCGGTCCAGTCCCACACCGTCAGTGTTACCACGGCCTGCCGCCGGTGGGCGGAGGGGTTGAAGAGGTGGAACAGACGGCTCAAGCCCACGCCCCGCTCAGTGACCGGCAGAGCAAAGGGATCAGCCCCCACGCCGCCCACGCCCGCGCCTTCAGACTGGCTGTTGGCGATGTCACCCTCCTCAGGGAAGGCGGAGGAATCGATCTGCGCGGCGATGGCCCGCATGGCCTGGCTGCGCGCGGTGTTGGCAATGGCCAGCACCTCGCTGTAGAGCCCCATGGCGTGCTCGCGGCTGTCCTGCACGCAGGAGCCGGTCAGGATGTCATGGAAGTGGGTGAACAACACGTTGCGCCAGGCACTCTCAAACCGCTCGGCACGGTAGGGCTGTCCCACGTGGGCCGCCGCCAGGGCGCTCACGGCCTCGGCGTCGCCCAAGGCCGCCTCGCTCTTGCGGTTGCCCTGCTTGATGCGGCTCTGGGTGGTGTAGCACCCTTGGGCAAAGTAGTTGAGCTCATGGGCCACCACCGGCAGCTTCCCCCGCACTGCTTCGGCAGCGTGGAAGTAATCCCGGAAGCCGCCAAACCGCAGCCGCGGGAACACCGGCCAGGTCATCATGTCAAGGGCACGTTCGATGTCGCGCCGGCTGGGGCCGCCGCCGTGATCACCCACGCCATACACCACCAGGCTCGTCTTGAAGCCCTGGCAGCGGCGCGCCAACTCAATGGCCGCAGCGCCAATGCGCGGGGTGATGCCGCTGTTGTACCAGTGGGGCTCGCGGTAAATCAACACCTCGGCCCCCGACGGCGCGCGCCAGCGGTACAGCGTCTCCTCGCCGTCGTAGCCGCGGCAGTGGTAGTAATACTTGACGTCGGTGTGCCGCAACAGCTCCGGCAGGTGGGCGCTGTGGCCGAAGGTATCGGGAGAGAAATCGACCTCCAGTGTCCGCGGGTCGATGCCCCAGTGCTCCTTCAGGTACTTCTTGGTGTAGAGGATGTGGCGGGCCAGGCTCTCGGTGCTGGGCATGTTCTTGTCGGTCTCCACCCAGGCGGCGGCGGTGATCTCCCACCGGCCTTCGGCCACACGCCGGCGGATGGCCTCCATCATCGGCGGGTCAAACTCCTCCACGATGCGGTAAACCGAAGCCTGCGACTGGGAATAGCAGAACTGCGGGTACTCGTCCATCAGCTGCAGCATGGTGCGGAAGGTGTCGAGCGTCAGGCTCACCGTCTCCTGCCAGCTCCACATCCAGTTCATGTCAATGTGGGCGTGGGCCGCCAGAATGACCTCATACTCCCGCGCAGCGGCAGTCAGAGGGGCCAGCAGGCCCTCGGCCGTTTCGATGTCACTGCGGCCGATGGCACCCTCGCGCTCCTGCGCGGCCAGCAGCAGCCCCAAGGCCCGGCCAATGGCCTCCTCAAACTGCCCGGGGTTCTCCTCGGCCAGCTTCAGGGCAAACTCCAGCTCGCCCAGGATGCGCCGCTGCCAGCGGTTCGGCGGCGTGATGCGCAGCTGTTCCTCCTTCGGCATGCCGAAGGTCCATTCAAATTCGGTCAACTCACGGTTGCCGCCCACGGTGGTTTTCAGGCGGATAAATTGCTCCACCAATGTTTGCAACATGGATGTTCCTCGCTTTCCGTGTGCATTCACACGGTATAAATGTACTGGATTGCCCGTCGGATTCCTGCCGAAAAATCACTGGCCGGCAAAAAGTGAAACGGGAAACCGCCGTCACAAGGAACCCCGTGCCGCCCGAATGTGTGCCTCCACAAGCCCGAACAGGGCGGGATCGGTGTGGAAGTCCCCCCGCTCCTGCCAATCGATCAGCTCCCGCAAAGCCACCCAACGCACCGCGCTGACCTCCTCAGCCTGCAGGCGAGCCGCCTCCAACGGAAACTCGCAAAAGACAAGATAATTGTCAAAGAGGATTTGCCCCGCCACCCTTCTAGCGAGAAAAACCGGCTCGTCCTCCCCCACAGGGAGACCGATCTCCTCCCTAGCCTCCCGCACGCAGGCCTGGCGGCTGGTCTCCCCCGCCTGGGCCGAGCCGCCGGTGACGCACCACTTGCCTGGGTGGACGGGCTTGGTGGCCGCGCGGCGCTGCACCAGGCACTGCCCCGCACTGTTCACAACCCACAGCGACGCCACCAGAGAAAACTCACCGGGCTCCGGCGTCTCTCCCCGTTCCCGCGTCCGTCCGGTCAGTCGGCCCTCCCGGTCATACACATCCCGTCGTTCATGTTGTCCCGCCGTCCCTGTTTCACCGTGGTTGGCAGGCTCATCCCCGCTCCAGTGCCATGCGGATGCGTTCGTCCATCTCCGCCAGCAGCGTCCGGTTCGTCCACATGAACTGGCCTTGATCAAACCAGGTAAGAATCTGCTCCAGCGTTGCCCAGCACACCTCACTGACCTCGTCGGGCTGCAGGCGGGCAGACTCCACCGGAAAGCTCCGACACACAGCATAGTCGTCATAAAGGCTGCAGTTCTCTCGCGTACGGCCCAGGAACACAAGTTCTTCCTCGGCCAACTTGAGACCAATTTCCTCCCATGTCTCCCGCACGCAGGCGTGACGGCTGGTCTCCCCCGCCAGGGCCGCCCCGCAGGTGACGCTCCACTTGCCCGGGTGGATGCGCTTGGTGGCCGCGCGGCGCTGCACCAGGTATTGTCCCTCGCCATTGACGACCCAGAGCGACACGCCCAGATGATACTCTCCCGGCGCAAAGGGCTCCCCCCTCCCGCGGGTGCGCCCGGTCAGTCGACCCTCCCGGTCATACACGTCCCAGCGTTCCATCGGTTCCCTCCCCCCTGTGTTTTACATTCGGGGTCATCATACCACAATCGCCATGTTAGAATAAGCACCCATCCACACCTTCTGCACCGTTGTGCAAATTGGCGAAATTGCCGAATGTTTTGTCCATCTGCGTGCCAACCCATCCCAACAGCCCCATTCGTTGTATAATGGAAGCAACAAGAGAAAAGGAGCGTGCCCCATGACGCCACGCGAACGAGCCGCCGCCGCACTGGAACGGCGCATTCCCGACCGGGTACCGACCTTCGAGCTGGAGTTCCAGCTGGAACCGGAGATGTTTGGTCACCGTTTCCTGCACCACGAGGATCTGGCGGGCAAGTCCGCCGTTGAACGCGACCGGCTGCTAAACGAGAACGCCGACTTCATGCTGGAAGTGTACGGTGCGCTGGAGTACGACATCATCCCCCTGCACTACCTGGGGTTTGACGACCTTCTGGAGACGGCACGCATCATCCGCCGCCGCACGGGAAACCACTATATGCTGACAGCCCACGGGGACGGCACTTTCTCTCTGCCAGACGGCAACGAGATGGTGAACTTTGCCTACCGTCTGGCTGATGAGCCTGAGGCGCTGGAGGCCGAAGCCGAGCGTATGGCCGCCGACGCCATTGAGAACAACAAGCGCCTGGCCGACGCTGGGGTGGACAGCCTCATCCTCTGCTGCGACTACTGCTACAACGCCGGGCCGTTCCTGTCGCCCAAGCATTTTGCCTGGCTCATCACGCCCTATCTCGCGCGCATCATCGAGGCTGCCCGGGCCAACGGCCAGTACACCATCAAGCACACCGACGGCAACATCATGCCCATCCTCGACCAGTTGGTGGAAGCCAACCCCCACGCCATCCATTCACTGGACCCGATGGCCGGTGTGGACATTGCCGAGGTGAAGCGTCTGGCGGGCGACAAGGTTGCCCTGTGCGGCAACGTCAACTGCGCGCTGATGCAGACCGGCACCGACCAGCAGGTGCACGACTCGGCGATGTACTGCCTGACCCACGGCAAGCCCGGCGGCGGCTACATCTACTGCACCTCCAACGTGCCGTTCCGCGGCCTGCCGGTGGAACGCTACCGGATGGTGCTGGACATTTGGAAACAACACCGCGATTACGCATGACCCCCGAAAGGACGGATCCATCATGGATGAACAACAGGCTAAAAACATCAGTACCGCACTGAACGCTGCCCTGGACCATCTGCTGTCGGTCGCAAACCTGAAGGCTGGTCAGCTGTTTGTGCTGGGTGCCAGTACCAGCGAGGTTGCCGGCCACAACATCGGTTCCTCCTCCAGCCAGGAGATCGGCGATCTCATCATCGACACGCTGTGTAAGCGGTTGGAGCCGCTGGGCATCTGGCTGGCTGTGGGCTGCTGCGAGCACCTGAACCGCGCTGTTGTGCTGCCAAGGGAAGCCGCTGAGCGCTACGGGCTGGAACCCGTCTGGGTGCGGCCGGCACTCAAGGCCGGCGGGGCCTGCGGCACGGCCTATTACCACCGCCTGGCCGACCCGGTAATGGTGGAGCGGGTAGCCGCCCACGCCGGCATGGACATCGGCGATGCCATGATCGGCATGCACCTCAAGCCTGTGGCGGTGCCGGTGCGCTGCGACGTACACAAAGTGGGCGAGGCGAATCTGGTGATGGCCCGCACGCGGCCCAAGTACGTCGGCGGCCCCCGCGCGCTGTACGACTGACTGCCCGGCAAGGCGGTTGTGCGGACCATCGCCCAGCCGCCCAACCATTCTGTTGTTCAGCGGTGAAAAATCACCCTTGCACAATCCTTTGTCCTGTGGTATCATTCTTTTTGCTTCGAGCAAGCCGGACAACGGAACAGCCGCGAAGCGAAAAGAATCTTGCTGATATAGCTCAGTAGGTAGAGCACGTCCTTGGTAAGGACGAGGTCATGGGTTCGAATCCCATTATCAGCTCCAGCGAAACCCCAGTTGAAGACGTGTCCCACGTCGGTTCAACGGGGGTTTTGGTTTATTTCTAGCCACTATTTGACGCTATCATGTCCAGCTTGACTACCATTTGACTACCGAGCATGTTAATCAAGGTATAAGCCTTTGTTAATATTGTAAAACCCTGTTAATTCATGTAAAATATTCTTATGGCTGTTTCCATAATAGATGAGGAAGAATGTTTACGGTCGCTTTATGTGATGATGACGAATTAGTCAGCAGGCGCCTTAAGAACATCATCAACGGGTGGTCGCACGAATGTGATACACCCGTAGAAATACATTCATATCAAACTGGCGAAGCACTCCTAGAGGAATGGAACACAACTCGATTTGACCTGATATTTTTAGATATTGATATGCCAGGCAAAAATGGTATCGATACGGCGCGGCAGATACGGAAACTTGACGTAGATACCATCATTGTCTTCCTCACAGGTTATGACTCATACGCAATATCCGGATATGAGGTACAAGCCTATAGGTATATTCTGAAGCCGATATCCGATTTGGATCTGCATCGTATACTAAGCGATGCTAGACAAATCGTTAAGCGGCGGAGAACTGAATACATTACTCTCAACATGGACGGCTCATTTATCAAGCTAGCAATAAAGGATATACTGTACATAGAATCTTTTGATCATACCACCAATTTGGTCACACGATTCTCTACCATTAAGTATAGTCGAGGACTTAGTTTCGTTGAAAACGAACTTTCAGGTCTCGGTTTTTTACGATGTCACCGCTCTTTCCTGGTAAATATGAAGCACATTTTTGGACTAAGAGCCGATAATTTTATTACCCTCAGTAATGGCCAAATAATACCAGTCAGCCGAAATAGACTAAAGCAAGTCAAAACGGCAGTATTGCACCAACCAGTATGAGTATACAGTTTAGCGACATCGTGATTAATGCGCTGGAGGCCGTTGTTTGTCTCTGGTTCATCTACAAGAAGTTCGGCGAGGGTAAAAAAACCGGAATCACCGCGCTACTATTTGTATGCTTTACGCTGGAGCTTACAATTGCATCATATTATGTCGTACCCATATTCATCAGAGTAGGCATTTCGGTCGCTGTACTATTTATATATTCCGTTGCACTAAAACCACAGCTCTACCGTCATAAGTTGTTTTTATCAACTCTAGCAATTTTACTGGTAGGCGCTGCAGATCTGCTTGTGGTCTCCGTTTTATCAATGCTGACAGGTGCAACTGTCGAAGCGCTTGTTTCCACGCGGCTCCTCCGAATACAAGGAACCTTAGCCAGCAAGTCAATTCTACTTGTACTATTTTTTATCCTGACACGGCAACGGTATGACCGAAGTGTAACCGGTCCATTGTGGCCACTACTATACTGTATCCCAGTAGTTAGCATTACTCTCCTTTTTATTTTTATGCAATACCAGGTTAACTCTCACTCAGAATCCAACACATTGTTTGCCATAACAGTAGGCTTTACCTTTATTAGTTTCGCCACAGTATTCCTTTATGATAAACTAGCAGAGCTAATGCAGAAATCTTTCCAGGAAAGCTTAATGGCCCAGCAGCTAGACGCTCTTGAGAGCCATATTCGCGAAATGCAACGCATTAGCGAGGAGACGCGCGGGTTGCGACACGATATGTCAAACCACATGCAAGCCTTACATGGCTTGATTGAAGATGAAAACTATGATGAAGCTCTGGCTTACATTGCACACATTGAATCCACCCAGTCAAGCCAGCGATTGCGAGTCAACACTGGCCATCCAGCAGTAGATGCCATTGTCGGGAGCAAAATCTCATATGCACAAAGCCTCGGAATCAGTACAGATTACTATGTATCTTTACCGAGCCCTATAAAGATTCCTGCAATGGAGCTTTGCGCTGTGCTGGGCAATCTGCTTGACAATGCGATTGAGGCCAGCCGATTAGTTACGAATGACCCTAGCCTGAGGATTGAAGTGAAGGTAAAGGCAGATCAGATCATTATTATAGTAGAAAACCGCTGGCTACCACCCAAAGGGCCTCTGGTGAGTAGTAAAGGTCGTGGGCATGGGATAGGCTTATTAAATGTGCGCAGAATAGTTGAGCGAATTGGCGGTCTATTTGAAATAGATGCTCAGCAAACCATCTTCATTGTTCGCGTTCTTATACCAAATTAGCGTACCATTCGCGTAGTTAAACCAACCATTGACGAAAAAATGTAGAAAGTAAGCCATGCAATTGCTATGCTTACCTCGAAAGTGGGGTAGGACTTTTGATCGAGAGTTTTGCATTCCGTCTCTCAAAATGGTTCGTGAATCGGCGTTGGGTAGAACCAGAAGATGCGGAGGTCTTCCAATACGGGATGGAGACTATTCTTTCCAATGTCATTAATCTTTTTTCGTTTTTTTTGATAGCTGTTATCTTTTCCAGTGTTTTTGACGGGTTGGTTTTTCTTGCGATTTTCATTGTCATTAGGCAATTCACTGGAGGTTACCATGCGAATAGTTATGGGGTATGCTTCCTGATCTTCTTCGCTATATCACTAGTGATGTTTCTACTATTACGGATAACACCCCTTGAATGGCTGCGTCCGCTGACATTTCTACTGACGTTATTAGGCGGATTAATGATTCTATTGTTCGCTCCGGCGCCGAATCCAGAAAAAGAGTTCAGCGAGGAACAACTGAGTCGAACACGAATCCTCTGTATTGTGCTGGTGTGTAGTAGCAGCGCCACAATAATGACGGCAGCCCTTTCTGGTATAGCGCTGCATTATACCTTCTGTGCTTCACTAGCTCTATTGGCCATCGGGGTGTCGCTAATGATACCGAGTGCTAATGCGAAAGGAGGTGGACAGATTGAAGAAAGGCGTTGAGCTGGTTCTGAACATTGCCAAAATCGCCGCCGGCACGAAGAGCACGTGGGTTTACCATGAACCCAAACTTCCTCAGCAATTGAAGAAGTAACCTCCTTGACACACATCGTACACTCCTACTTCCTACCTAACCCCCTTCTTGTATAAGAAGGGGGTCACTTTTCTTGGTACCCCTCTCCCATGCTGACGGCAGATGTTCATGATTTAACTCAAACAGAACTCTCCCTCTTGAGCCCGGTCATCATCCTTCCCAAAGTCGTACCCATGCCGGTGCTGTGCGCTCCAAATGCGTTACACGCGATGCACACTTCCTTCCAGTGGATTTTTCCTTACATTTTTGATGAAATTGATGTAAAATATAAGCATACGATGTATGTTGAAATTGCTTAGGGTTGTACTCTTTTTCTGGGAGGGGACTGCTAAAAGCCGTATCAGCATACTCAATGGTGATTCTCCACCAACAAAGCATCCTGTTGCACGAGGAACCTGTCTCTCATCCAGCATGGACACCAGCCATCACGACTGCGCACCACACCGAAGAGATGCGCACCCCATCCGTTGCGGGCGATTGCCTCGCAATTCGAACCGCCAAGTCTGGAGTAAACGCACATGTTTCAGGTCAATGATCTTGTTGTCTATGGCAATCTGGGGATCTCCGTCATCACAGACATTTGCTACCAAAACCCAACCGACACTCTCGATCGGCAACTCTATTATACGTTGAAGCCACTGCATCAACAGTGCGTGATTCACACACCTGTTAACAACTCCAAGGTGTTTATGCGCCACGTCATTTCCAAGGAAGACGCAGACAAGCTGATTGACCAGATTCCGTCCATTCATGCAGAGCCATACCACAACAAAACGGTTTCGCAGCTCACCGATCACTATATGGCAGCCCTGCAGACCCATAAGCTCATCGACCTCATCAAGCTCACCATGTCGATCTACGCCAAACGGCAGGAGATTGAAGCGCAAAACCGTAAATTCAGCGTGGTGGACGAACGTTTTTTGCAACGGGCGGAGGATCTCCTGTACAGTGAACTGAGCGTGGCACTCTCCATCCCCAGCGAGAGCGTCCCCGCCTACATCGCGTCCAGGGTCAGCGAAATGGCTACAAGCCAACAATAGCCGTTAGTGTGTTGAGAATACTGCTTGGACGCACTGCTGAGTGTACAGCCCAGCAGTGTTTTGTTGCAAATTCAGCTTGTGGCAGTGCTGGCCCATGGCGAACCATTGCCAGCATACCGCCTGCATGTTACGATGCTAAACTGGCTCAGCCGTCACCGCTTCGCCCAGTAATCGTATTGTACTGCAGTGAACAGCGTCTCGCGTTTGTCGAATGATGCCCCCCTAAGCGACTGGCACTACACTGCCAACTCCTCCAACCGCATGGCCATGGCCAAGGAGCCGGAGCGTTGGAAGGACGATGCCAGGCGATTGAGGTAGGCGTAGTTTTGGCGGGTTACCGTATCTGTGAGGTAGGCCGTGCGGGTAGCGCCTGGTTTACGCAAGCCATTGAGACTGCGGATGATGGCATCGCCGGTGGTGATGCCCACACCATGGCCATAATACTTGCCTCCACCCAGGTAAAACGCATTCTCCCCCTGCCACTCAGGGTGCGTCGGGTCCACGTCGGGGTTTTTAAAGTACCGCGCGTCGCCCGGCAGCAGTTCCGTCGCCGTAGACAGGCGCACCAGAGCCAGATCGCGATCGAGATACTGCCAGTTCATCAGCTGTATGGATGGATATAACTGGTTAAACAGCTCATCGCCAAAAACGTCCAGCATGGCCTTGTAATAGACGATGGCCATGGCTGTGGAGCACTCGGTACCATAGAGGCGACCGTTGCGATAGATGTCGCGGATGGCGTCGGCAGGTTTCACCCCATTGAGGAGCTTGAAGCCCCCCTCACCGGTACGCTGCCAAAACTGGGGATTGGCCTTGGAGTTACGGAAGACCCGAAACTCCATCCCACTGCGGGACAATGCCTTAGCCGCGCTCACGATGCTGTCGCGCACCTTTAGCTCAAAAGCCAGCTGCTGGGCCGTTGAATATTGGTAATTCTCCTGGCCTGTCACCATCAGCCGGAAGATCTCCTTCTGCTGGTCGCTGGGCTGAAAGCCTTCGACCGACGGCAGGGCGTCCACCAGCTTGTCATTGATCCGAACCATCATTGTCCTCCTACCCCAGCAGCCGCCGGGCAGTTCGCAGTTGTTGATCGATGGGCTTGTTCATCCAACATTGCCAGCGGGCCAGGTTATGGCGCCGCAGCCGCTGTGAGCATTCGCTCAACAACTGCCGCTCGCCTTCGCCGCAGGCCGCAAATGCTTGCAGGCGCGCCATTTCCCAAGGCGACAATATCCTTTCAACCTCACCACCCTGCATCCGATGATGTAAGTACTTCTGGTCATGAGCGAGCTCCCAGCGGTGGATATCCGGCCCCTCCTGGCTGGTGGCACCGGTGGGCCGCAGGAAAGCGCGGTTTCGTGTGAGCCACTGCCCCGCCAAGCGGCGCTGACGCTCAGGGTTACCGGCCGTGGAAAAGCTGGGCGCGACGTTCAAGAGCTTGCGTGCCAGTTCCACATCCCGCCCATCGGCGGAACGAAGTTTGTTTTGCAACAGTTGCAGGCAGGTGTCCGGGGCGCCGGCAAACAGTGCCCACTGCAGGTCATAGGCATACCGCCCATGGCGGTGACGGGCAAACAGGTGCTCTGTGATGGCCGGCAGACTGGCATCGTCGTGGTAGCGATGGGTCAGCAGGATCGCTGCCCGATCCAGTATCCGCTCATACTGTTCCTCCATCGGCTCCGCCTGCCATCCCGTCCCCTGCATCCAACGCAGCACCGGCTGCAACTCGGGCCGGTCCCCATTGGCCAGGGACGATGGCCCCTCCGTCAGGGCAGCGGCGAAGAGACGGGCCAGACGGTTGCGGTCGCTGAGCCGTCCGCCTAACCCCATTTTCACAATTTCCGGCTCCAACAGGTAAAGCGTGGGGTATTGCAGGTTACTATCATTGAGTTGGGCCAATGCCGCATCTTCATCGCGCAGCGCCAAGGCATGGAACTGTTCCTCCATCTGGCGCGCACCATGGCGCAGTCGTAGGGCATCCAAGGCGTTTATTGACATTCTGTGCGTTCGGGTCATTGGGGGTCCCTCCCATCGTCGTTCCCTGCATCCTATGCCTGACTGGTGTAGACTGTCCGGCATGCCATACACAAAGGAGGGCCACCCAACGGTAGTCCTCCTCATTTCTACGGTTTGTGGGACGCACTCTCTGCGCCACAGTTACATCGGCCTGCGCCATTCCATCGGAACGGCAGAACCCATGGTTGCAGGCCATGCGTCTCGTTACGCATGGGCAAGCCCTTGCGCGACTCCAACACCACAGCAGACACACATGGTATGCGATGTTGACCGCCGGGGTTACTCGGCTAGAGATGGCGGCGGATGACGCGATCCTTGAAATCCAACGTCCCTTCGCCCAAACCGAGCAGCTTCTCCATCAACTCGGCCAGAGCGTCCATGGTGTTGTTGGCAATCATCGGTTCTGCCATGGCCTCCCGCCGGCCATTGAGGAAAGCCGCCGCGCCGCGCAGAGCCATCTCAGAGAGCTCATCGCTGTAGCGCAAGGGGTTAAACTCCCCCGCTGCCACGCCGTCATCCAAAAGGGTGCGGAACACCGGGCTCATCAGACGCAGACGGGCATCCTGCATGTGGGCGTAAACGGTGCGGTCCTGCAGCAGGTCACTGTAACGGCTGTTGGCCTCCAGGCTGGCCCGGGGGGAGAAAAGCATGCGAAACAGATTCTCCAGCCGTTGCAGACAGGTTTGACTGGCATCGCCGGCCAACCACTGGGCTCTCTGCACCGTCTCCTTCAGCAACAGCTCCACCACACTGTCCAGCACATCCTCCTTGGTGGGGAAGTAGTAATAAAACGTGCCCTGGGCCACCCCCACCCTCCGTACAATGTCGCTGACCATGGTGTCGGCATAGCCCTTCTCCACAAACAGGGTGGCCGCGGCGTCCACCAGCTCTGCCCGCCGCACTTCCTTGTCCTTGGTAATTCGCATGGCGCATCTCCTTCCCGACTGAACTTAGTCACTAACTTGACCCGAAAAAACGCGGTTGCCCGCGTTTTTGGCTCCTGTTGGAGTATTGCCCGTTTGACAGCCGGTAAACCTGGCCGTCCTTATTTCATAATGGTTGTCTTATTGGGGCTGGCACGGCCCTCCAGGTCGGGGGCGCGGCGCTCCATCGCGGCCAGGGAGATCTCGACGTCCTCGTGCACCTCATCGGGGGTGAAGGCACCCACAGTGACCATGTCCTGCGGCCGCAGCGTGGCCCAGGAGAAGTTGAGCCCCACAAAAGGCGTGCACCGACCGGCAGCCATGGACTTGATGGTCATGACCGGCTTCTTGGCCGCCCAGATGACCTTATTGATGTACTCGACCTCCACCTGCATGAGGAAGCCCAGGCAGTTGTAGATCTGGATGTAGGATTCGACATCATAGTTGTTGAGGTCGGAATAGACGATGAGCTCGGGCATGTGGGCCGAGAGACCAGGAATCATCCCGTGGTCACGCACCATCTTGAGGTAATCGGGCAAACGGTCAATGATCTGCTTGTTCTTGTTTACAAGTTGCTCCGCCGACGAATGATGCGGGAAGCAGAAGGTTGAACCATCCTTGTAGCACTGGGCGATGGTGGCCTCGGCCTCCTTGCGGGCGGCGGCGTTGTCATCCACGTTGAGAATGGGCGTGCTGATGAAAATGAGTTTTTTACCCGTCCGGTCTTCGGCCATCTTCATGGCGTCCAACAGAACCGTTCCCGAAGCCATGGGGCCCATGATGGTATCGATGCCATACTGAAGATAGGCCTCCAGAATCTCGGAAACCTTTTCCACGGTCTGGCGCTTTTGAATCAATTTGTCCGCCGCGGGGCCGGTGTGACTGTACCCCAACAGCCAATTGGTACCAATGATCATGCGGGAGACGGAAACGCCGCCCACTGTTGTCCTTGGGAAAAGTACTTCAGCCATGTGCCTGCCTCCAACACAATAGATGAGAATAGTATATCATAAGCCATCCATAGTTGCGAAAAGAATGTACAATCTTTGTTGCGGATGTTCTGTATGGTTTGAACCATATCCATCAATGACTTCCCCTCTTCCTTTTGGGTGTGAAGCGCCAGCACGGCACAACGAAAGCCGCCCGGCAGACAAGCACCGGGCGGCAGAAAATGGGATGGAGCAGGACACACAGCGCCGATTGCGCCGGCACCCCAGCAGGGTTGGGTTACTGGATGTCGATACGCCGGGCAGAGGGTTTGACGCTCTCCTCCTTGGGCAGGTGCACCGTTAGCACGCCGTCGCGGTATTCGGCCTTGATGCCCTCTTCGTGCACGTTATCAAGGGCGAAGGAACGACTGGTCGAGCCCATGCGCCGCTCGCGGTAGATATAGTCCTCCCGCTCGTCTTTGCGCTCCAGCTCCTCGTTGACGCGGATGGTCAGGACGTTGTTGTGCACATCCAAATTGATGTTCTCACGGTTGACGCCCGGCAAGTCAGCTTCGATGAGGTACTCATTGCCGTTGTCCCGCACGTCGGCGCGGATGGCACCAGCGCTCATCAGCGACGGGAGACCAAGATCGCCGAAGAACGGGTCACTGAAGAAGTTGCGCATGAGGTCAAAGGGCGTCACCGCGCCACGGTTGCGGTTGTTTCTGCTGGGAACCAAGTTTGCCATGTTATATCCTCCTGTTCTTAATACAAAGTATGCTTTCACCTTTCGGTTGATTTTATTATAGGGCCGCTCCCCACTATGGTCAAAGAAGGTCAAAGTCTTTATTTGATCAGGAAATCGCTTTATTGGCTAATATGGTACCCGCACTACGTTTTTTGAGTTTTCTCTCGACCTCTCTTTTGTTTTCATAATCCACCACATTGACCACAAAATGTTGGGATACCAAACTCGCTTTACTTGACACGAAAAAACATACAATCGTACAATAACAGAAAAATTGAGGTCACCATGGCACATCTAGAGATCGACTTTTACTCCAAGATTCTGCAGAAGCAAACGGCAATGACCGTACTGCTGCCCGAATACCCATCGGGCGGCAGGTCACTTGGTGAGGTACCGGTACTCACACTGCTGCACGGGCTTTCCGATGACCACCACGGATGGATCCGCCGCACCGCCATTGAACGTTATGCGGAGAAGTACGGCCTTGCCGTTGTTATGCCGGAGACCCTTCGCGGTTTTTACGTCAACGTCGCCGTGGGCGGCTACCGTTATTGGGATCACGTGGCCAAAGAGGTGCCGGCCATCACCCGGCACATGTTCGGCCTTTCTGAGCGGCGGGAGTTGAACCACGTGGCGGGCCTTTCCATGGGTGGTTTCGGCGCGATGAAGCACGCCCTGCTCCAGCCTGAGCGCTTTGCTACCGCCGCCAGCTTCTCCGGCGCGGTCAATCTGCTGCTCATCTCCTCCTCACAGGAGAGCGCTCATTATCTGCCAGGGGAAGGGGAGATGCTCTTCGGCTCAAGGGAGCAGCTGCGCGACAGTGACAACGACCTGCTGGCGCTGCTGCGACGCAACCACGCCGCCGGTGTTACGCTGCCCAATTTATACATGTGGTGCGGCACAGAGGACGAACTCTACCCCTGCACCACGTCCTTCCGCGACCAATGTCGTTCGCTGGACATTCCGCTGACCTACACGGAGGGGCCTGGCTGCCACCGGTGGGAATACTGGGATGCCTGCATCCAGAATTACCTGCAGTGGCTAGCTGACGAGCATTACCTGTGACACAGGGACCCCCACACGAGAGCAACGGTGAGTGGTGAGCATCACAGAGACGCACGATAACGGCGGAGAGTCTTTGGCTCTCTGCCGTTTTCACGTTCGGTGGGATGGCTGGTCGCCGAGAATACTTGCCATCCTATTCCTTAGATCGTAAACTTTGTATTACAGCTGGCTCCCCAAAGGAGATCGTATGAAAATCGTTTCGTTGGTTCTTCTCTCTTTGCTCTTGGTGTTCGGTGCCGCAGGTTGCACGCCCACCGCGACGACCACGAGCGCGCCCCTCACACCAGTCCCGACGACCGAAGCCCCTTCGGCCGCAACCGCGCAGCCGACGGCCTCCCCCACAGCGGAGCCCACACAGTCCGCAGCCATTGACTATGACCAGGTTGGTTTTGACCTCATGGCCAGCGACTCGGCTGGCCCCATCAAGCTTGGCATGACCGAGAGCGAAGTGCAGGCGGTCCTTGGTACCCCCGATGAGGAGTCCGAAGCGCAGATGTGGGGAGCCGACGGTCTGAAGCATTCCGACTGGACCTATACCAATGAGGGATTAACCATCAACATGGTGGAGAGCACCAATGGTGAGTCAGAGTTTGTCGCCTACACCATCAACGCCGCCCCCTGCGCCTTCGCAACGCAGAAGGGTATCAAGATTGGCGATGGGAAGGATGCTGTGCTGGCTGCCTATGGCAACGCCATCGACCCGACGACCGTCACCGAGGACTCCATTGTCGCCGGCACGGTGTTTGGCGGCATCGTGTTCACCCTGCAGGATGGCAACGTTACTAGTATCTTCCTCGGCGCGGCAGCGGAGTAACTTCCCGCGCGAGATCAGACCCAGCTTACCGCAAGGTGTTGGAAGCTGGCGGCAAATGAAACCGGCAGAGAGTCACGCTCTCTGCCGGTTAATCACATTCGACGCGGGATGCCACATGGCATCCCGCTTCGGTTGTTCACGGTTTATTCTCACCAGGGCGAGCCCTCAGCGCTCCATGGCGATTTTATCCTGCTCCTCCGCCCGTACGATGATGCAGTCATTGGCATAGGTGCGCTCGGGCAGCACAATGAGGGTGCTGACAGGCGTTTCGCCGGCGGCAAACGGAGCGTGGTGGAAAACACCCGGACGCAGTGTCACCATCGTACCCCTGGGCACGAAGTATGCCTCCACCTCATTGAGGTCCACCTTCCCGCTGGCGTAGGCCACATGCAGGATGATGTCGCCATCAATGGGTAAAATCCCTTCCCCGGTCTTGTTGTGGTACTCGTAGAACTCAATGACCAACGGCCGGGGACACACCCGGCAAATGGAAAAGGACACCTGCTCGCTGCCGATGTGCATGGGCAGCATGTCACGGAAGAACTGCACCGGCTCGCCGCCAAAGGTGACCGTCTCCGGGTTCACCATCCGCTCATAGGACCCGTATTTGCGGAAATCCTCGCGGTTGAGTTCCTTTACCTTGATTGTCCTCATACCCTGCCTCCTCATTCGTCTCGAGTCAGCCGAGATGGCTGGCCCGGCATTTCCTATTTCACCGGTACCTCTTTGGCCACGCAATAGCGCAGGATGTCCTCGTCGGTGAAACTCAACGGCACCGCAGCAAGGAAGGCGTGGCTGTCCTGCGCCCAAAACACCAGCTGACTGTAATCCATGGCTTTGTTCACATCTTCCGGGGACTGGGCCTGTATGGTGCGAACCAGGTACTGCACGCCATCCCCCTGCAAGGCGCGGTAGTCCCCATTGGCGGCGATGTCGTTGATGAAGTTGGAGCCCTGGGCCGCGCGGTACCAAACGAGCTCCATCTTGTTGTCATAGCTTTCGTCGCTCGTGGGGCCAAAGGTATAGGATATCCGCGTCACGCTGTTGGCGATCTTGAGCTCGGCCAACTCCGCCCCATCGGGTAGAGCCGTGAAGTCATAGTAATACTCCAAATCGGCCAGGCCAAAGGAGTCGTTCTGGGTGTCCACGGCGGCCTTCTCCGCCGCAAGCTCGCCCGGGTCGGTCAGCACCAGCTGGGTCTCCATCGGTGTTTCCGTTTCCATGCAGCCAGCCAGCGGCAACACCAGCAGCGCCACCATCAGCACGACCACCAGCAGCGTCTTCTTCCCTCGCTTCATCCAAATCCTCCCCATTTTCCTTCCTTCGTCACGCGCTCTCGTAACGTTCCATCCTCTGTATTATACCCCAGATTGATGCATTGCAATAGAGCAATCCATCCACTCCTCTTGTTGCCAATGTTGGAAGCCGTAGTATAATGGGCAAAAACCAAGGAGCGACCCATGGAAACGCCCAACCCTACGGATATCCTGTGGCTGACCGAACGAACGGGCTGCCTGCCCCTGCGCCTCCACGTGGGGGTGCTGCGCCAGGGCCGCGATTGCCTGCTGGTTGACAGCGGCATCGACCGAAGCGCAGGCAATCGCATCGCCGCGGCGATTGGAGCTGCCGGCCTCACCGCCATAGGGTTGCTCATCACCCACAGCCATGCCGACCACTGCGGCGGCAATGCGGCACTGCATGCCAAGCTGGGTATCACGGCTTGGGCCCCTCCGCTGGAATGTGCGGTGCTGCGCCACCCGGAGCTGGAGCCGATGGCACTATACGGCGCGGCCCCGCAATCGGTGCTGGGCAGTAAGTTCTTCCTGGCGGCGCCCACCCCGGTGGCAGAGCCGCTGGAGCTTGGCGCACAGGTCATCGGCGGGGTGCCATTCACAGCGATACCCCTTCATGGCCATTGCCCCCAGCAGTACGGCTATCTCTCACAGGATGGAGTGCTCTTTTGCGGCGACGCGCTCTTCCCCGCCTATGTGTGGGAGAAGTACGGCCTGCCCTACTTCTTCGACATCGACGGCGCGTTGGCGGCCTTTGACGCCATCGAAGCACTGACCCCCTCCCTCACCGCATGCGTCACCGCCCACAACGGCCCGGTGGACGACGTGGCGGTACTGGTGCAAGCCAATCGACAGGGCTTGCGGGCCGCCGCCGATTGGCTGGCCGACTGCCTGCACCAGCAGCCCCTGAGCCGGGAAGACGCGCTGGCTGAGGCCTTCACGGCCTTTGGGCTGGAACAGAATGAGGCGCAGTTTTATCTGGTTGGTTCCACCGTCGCTGCGCTGCTGACCCACCTCGTGAAGGCTGGGCGGGCGGCCACGCAGATGAAAAATGGTCGGTTACGATACCACGCGCTGTAACCGATGTCCCCCAGCCCCATCCACACCATGCCGAAGATACACCCGGAGCAGGATAGCCGTAGAGAAATCACCAATGCAAAAGAGGAACCCGTCTGGGGAAACAGAAGGGTTCCTCTTTAATCTGGCACTTAATTGGATTTGCCTGCTTTGCAGGGTGTGGCAGAAAGATGCAGACATCCATGAACCATAGGTACACCACACAAGGTTAACCATTAAACTCGTACAAAGGTTGACAGAATGAACCCATCTGTTTATCATTGAATATGATTTCAATCAATGAGGTGAATGATGTCACCAAAAACCAAACAGCAGTTTGAGCTGATGAAACAGGAAACCATCGACAAAATACAGAATGCGGCGTTGTCATTATTCTCAACGAAGGGCGTGGCTGCCACCAATTACACTGACATTGCACGGGCGGCGGGAGTCAGCAATGGTCTCCTATACCACTACTACGCGTCCAAAGAAGTCCTTTTTCGCCAATTGGTCGATGAGGCATTAACACAGACTGGTTTGGCAATGCAGGGCTATGCCAGCATCAGCGGTTCCGCGCAGAACCGGCTGCAGCACCTCTCGGAGGCGATCACAGGAATCCTGGGCAGGGACAACCGCACCGCCAGTTACTTTCTCTTGCTCATACAGGCAGCTCTGGGCGGGCAATCCATCGCGGGGTTGGCGGACGACAACCTTCGCGCCGTGGCAATCCCCTTTGACACATTGCGAAGTCTCATTGAGGCTGGCCAGCGTGAAGGCACGGTGAAACAAGGGGACTCCTGGCAACTGACAATACTGTATTGGAGCGCGTTTCAGGGCATGTGCATTTATAAGCTGACGATGAAAACATTCATACCGCCGAGCGCCGCACTGCTGGCCGGCATCCTACTCAAAGGTGAACCTCCGGAATGTTGAGAAAGGACATAACCGACATGCAGGCTGCAACCACAACCACCAGACCCAGCTTAACCGGCCAAGACTGGGCAAACGCCATCGCTCATGCCACTGATTCGAATGCATACATCCAGATCGTTGCATCCTTTCCGGGCCACGTGGACGAGGATCTGTTGAGGCAAGCGGTGGCCTATACCATACAGGTGTTTCCCGTTCTTGGCTGCCGCTTTGACGATTCTGGCGAGACCCCGGTATGGACCCGGGTGCATGATGCAGACATGCACAAGTGGGTACAGGCAGAACGCACCACAGCGAATGACAGCGCAATCGAGCGGTTTTTGGCAGACGCCGGCGCACCTTTGGAGCAAATGATTGCGGTGAAGCTGCTCCTGACGGGGGAAGAGAGCATCCTCTGTATTCGAATCGATCACGCGTGTTGTGACGGCGGCGGGGCCAAAGCATATCTGAAGTTCCTTTGCGACGTCTATTCCTCCCTTGCCGGGTATTCGGCTGAACCCCTGACTGCATACAACAGTGGCGACCGAAGTGTCAAGCAGGTATTCTCCGCTTGCAACATTTCTGCTGCCCGCGAGGCATACAGACCTGAGAAAAACCAGCCGCAGCCCACGGTCACGCTGCCGTTCTGCAAACAACGTGGCAATCAGATGCGGTTTGCCCGCCGATGCATTCCCCATCATGAATGGCGGTCGGCAGCCGGCATCACCATCAATGACCGAATTGTGGCCGCATACGTCCGTTGCCTACAAAAGCATGCGATAACTGACGACAACCGCTTGCCGGATCGTCTGGCCGTGAATGTCACGATCGACCTGCGCCGTTATCTGCAACCCAACGACGCGCCAGCAATCTGTAATCTTTCCGGCATGGAAACCGTGTCAATACCAATCGCCGATGAGGGGTATCTCGCAACTGTTCACAAAGTACACAATGAGATGGAGGGGGTAAAGCGGAACCAGCCTGGGTTGCACAGTGCCGCATCGATGGAGTTTCTCACGGGCATGCCATACCGGAAGGCACGCGACTTCTTGTTGCAAGCCAGTGAAAAGCAAGTGAGATCAGGTGTATCCACACCGATATTGTCCAATCTGGGACAAATCGATGAAGTGAAACTGGCGGACATGCGTGCAACCGACGTGAATATCATTGTGCCTGCGTTCCACGCGCCTGCGTTCATGCTGGGTTGCAATTCATATGGAAATCAATTGACGCTGACCATCGGTTACTATTGCGGAGAGAGAGCCGAAACAGACATTCAAGCATTCTTGGATGATATTGCGGCGGAGCTTTGTCAGCAGGAATGACAATCTGTACCCCGGCAACTGGCAGACCCAAGTACCGGTGCACACTGTTCCATTTGACAACTATGTCCAAGATGCATTTACCCTAACTTCCGTTCTAATAGGAAAAGACAAAGAGTTACAACTCTTTGTCTTTCTGGTTTGCTAGATCCGCTCGTCCATTGCCGGGCGGTCGTCGTTCATGTGGGATCCTACCACCGATCCCAGTGCACCCGGTCGGGTAGGGTGCGGTCGGGGGCATCCTTTTCTTCGGCGGGCTCGCCCACAGCCACCAGGCCAAAGGGCAGCACCGACCCCGGCAGACCCAGCGCCGCGGCGATGGGCGCGGCCTTGTCCTCGTCGGGGCGCAGGCCCATCCACAAGCCGCCCAAGCCCATACCGTGGGCCATCAGCAGCATGTTCTCAATGGCGGCGGAGGCATCCTGATTGTCATAATAGAGGTTGTCGTGCAGGTTGCGATCGGCACAGACAACGATGCAGCACCCCGCCTGCAGTACGGCCTTGCTGTGCGGGTGGACGCTGACAATGAGCTCCAGCGTGGCCCGCTCACGCACCACAATGAAGTGCAGCGGCCGCAGGTTGGCGCAGCTGGGTGCGGAGAACCCCGCCCGCAGAATGTCACTGATCTCCTCATCTGTCAGTGGCCGGCCCGTGTAGGCGCGGATGCTCCGCCGGGTGTACAGTGCGGTTTTCGCGTCCATCATATGTCCTCCTTGGCGCCCCAGCGCTCGTAGAATACTTTGGCCGCGTCGTAGCGGTCAGGGGCGGGCCGTTCCTCCGCCGGGTGGCCCAGGGCCATTAGCGCCATCGGGTGGCTGTGCTCGGGGATGCTCAGCAGCTCCCGCAGCGCGGCGATGCGCTCCTCCCGCGGGGCAACGCCCAGCCAGACCGCCCCCAACCCCAGCGCGTGGGCAGCCAGCAGCATGTTCTCCATGGCGGCGGAGCAGTCCTGCAGCAGGTAACCCTGGTTGTCATTGGCAGTGGCGTCCCCACAGATGAGTACGCCGCAGCCCGCTTCCGGCAACATGCTGGAAAAGGGGTGAACCTTGGTGATGGCCTGCAGGGTCTGCGGGTTGCGAATGACGAGTAACTGCCAGGGGCGGGTGTTCTTCGCCGACGGGGCGGAGAAACCCGTCCGCAGGATGGTATGCAGCTGCTCCTCCGCCACCGGCTCCCCGGTGAACTTCCGGATGCTGCGGCGGGTCAGAATGTTCTCAATCGTATCCATTCCTGTCCTCCGGTCCATCGTCATTTGGGGGTCATTTCCCCTGCCAACGTCCAAAGAAGACCTTGTCCGCCTCATAACGATCCGGCGCGGCACGCTCCTCCGCGGGATGCCCGACCGAAACCAGAGTGATGGGCTTCACTTCGTCGGGGATGTCCAGCAGCTTCTGCAAGCCGGTCACGCGCTCCTGCAGGGGGGAGACCCCCAGCCACACCGCACCCAACCCCAGCGCATGCGCAGCCAGCAAGATGTTCTGCGTGGCAGCGGATGCATCCTGCACCAGGTACTCAAACGGCACACCGGAGGAAGTATCCACACAAACCAACAGGCCGCAGCCCGCCTGTGGCAGCATGCGGGAGTAGGGATGAATCTTGCTGATGGCCTGGAACGTCTCCTGCTCACGCACCACGATGAACCGCCAGGACCGGCTGTTCATGCACGACGGGGCAGAAAAACCAGCTTTCAGCAGCGTGTGCAGCTGTTCCTCGCTAATGGGTTCCCCGGTATACTGCCGGATGCTGCGGCGGGTGAAAATGGCTTGTATCGCGTCCATTGTTCCATGCTCCTCTCTGCTTTCCATTGCGGTCTGCTACGATAAATCGAAGGTCGTCCATCCTGCTTGCGTCAGTTGCTCTTGTATGCTCATGAACAATTGTAACCGTTTTGCCTTCCAATTCCACCCCAGTAAATCAAGTAATTTTGTTAGCCACCACTCATGAAGTTGAATCTCGAATCGGATATGCGGCCAATCATAGAACTCAAAATAGGGGGGTTCACCCGATATGCAGCGATCCGCCACACATCGGAAGTCGTCATCATCGTCAGCGATCGGAATACCCTTTCGTGTGGGAAACTCATCCAAATGCGCGTTGATTAACTTTATATATCGCCTTCTGCATTGAAGCAAGTCAATTTCATCAAGCTCTCCCTTGTCGTTACGATAATAGAGCTTTTCTTGGGATATGCTTGTAATCCTGTCCATATTCATCCGAACAGATTCCATTGCCCTTTCCCTCATTCAGTGCGGCAGGGTTTGGTCAAACGCAGCCCAGAGCGTACCGGGGTTGGGCTCCGGCAGCGCGGTGAAGGTCATGCGCTCCCCCCGCGTAGGGTGGTCGAATGCCAACTCCGTGCTCCACAGTGCCAGCCACTGGCCGGGGCGGGCGGCGGGGTTGTAGCGCTGGTCGCCCCACAGCGGGCAGCCGATGGCCGCCATTTGTACGCGGATCTGATGGGGCCGGCCCGTCAGCAGCCGCACCGCGCAGAGGGTACGCCCCTCCACCGTGCGGCGGGGCTCATACTCCAGCGCCGCCCACTGGGCGCCCGGGCGAGGTTGCAAGGTAGCCGTCACCCGGTTGGCAGCGGTATCCTTCGTCAGGTAGTGCTCCAGCCGCCCCCCGGGGGGTGTGCCCTCGCACACGCAGAGGTACTGCTTGGTAAACCGCCCGTCGCCCATCTGCTCGGCAAGCCGCGCGGCGGCCTTGCTGGTGCGGGCAAACACCATGACACCGCCGGCAGGACGGTCCAGCCGGTGCACCAACCCCAGGTAGACCGCACCGGGCTTCTGGTACCGCTCCTTCACATAGGCTTTGAGCAGCGTCAGCATGTCCGCATCGCCGGAGCTGTCACCCTGGCTTGGTACACCCGGCGGCTTCAACACCACCAGCAGGTGGTTGTCCTCATAGAGGATGTCCGGGGTTCGCCCGTTCACGGCTGCCACCGGCCGCTGGCCCCGCAGGGCAGCGTTAGGCCCGTGGCCGTGATGGGCAGACCCACCTCACCGGCCTCAGCCCGGCCGCCAAACCGCCGTGCCACCGTCATCTTGAGCATATTCTCCAGCACCAGGGGCTGTAAGCCGGTGGTGTAGGAGTTGATGAGGTAGAAGATAGGCTGGTCGCTGAGGATCGCCATCGTGGCCTGCACCAGCTCAAAGAGCTTGTCCTCCAGCTTCCACATCTCCCCACCCGGGCCCCGGCCGTAGCTCGGGGGGTCCATCAGGATGGCGTCGTAGCGACGGCCGCGGCGGGCCTCCCGCTGCACGAACTTCAGGCAGTCGTCGATGAGGAAGCGCACCCGCCGGTCGGTGAGACCCGAAAGCTCCAGATTCTCCCCCGCCCAGTTGACCATGCCCTTGGCGGCGTCCACATGCACGACTGACGCCCCCGCTGCCGCGCAGGCCGCCGTGGCCCCGCCGGTGTAGGCAAAGAGGTTCAGCACGCTCGGCTGCTCCTGCCCACACTCCGCGATGCGCCCGGCCATCCAATCCCAGTTGACGGCCTGCTCGGGGAAGAGCCCGGTGTGCTTGAAGCCCAGGGGCTTGATGTGGAAGCGCAGCGCGCCGTAGCTCACCGACCACCGCTCGGGCAGGGAGCGGCGGTACTCCCAGGTGCCGCCGCCCTCCTGGCTGCGGTGGTAGATGGCGTCCACCTGCCCCCAGGCCGGGTGCTGCCGCTCCGCCGGCCAGATGGCCTGCGGGTCGGGCCGCAGCAGCACAGCGTCGCCCCAGCGCTCCAGCTTCTCGCCCGAGCCGGCGTCGATGACCTCATAGTCCTTCCATTGATCGGCCAGATACATGGCTTCTTACACCTTCCGTACGGTGAGGAACAGTTCCTCGCCGTTGATTGTCTGCTCCCGGCCAAAGCCTTCGGGCCGGCCCTCGGTCAGGGCGTCGCCCAGCACATCGGCCAGGATGGCCCCCTGGTTGCGGGTGATGGTCGCAAGTGCATCAGCCGGGCCGTCCACCGCCAGGGTGATGTGGTCGGTCACCTCGAAGCCCGCCTCACGGCGCATCTGCTGCACCTTGGAGACGACCTCCCGCACGAAGCCTTCCTCCAGGAGCGCGGGCGTCAAGCGGGCATCCAGCGCCACCGAAACGCCGCCCTCGCTGGCGGTGAAGAAGTCGGACCGCTGGGTTACCTCGATGAGCACATCGTCCTGTTCAAAGCGCTCCTCCACGCCCTCAACCTCCAGCGTGAAGAACCCCTGCCCGCGCAGCGCCGCCACGAAGGCCGTGCCGTCGCCTTCCTGCAGCAGGGTGTTGACGAGCGGCATGCGCTTGCCAAACCGGCGGCCCAGGGTCTTCAATTGGGGTTTGACCTTGTAGCTGACCAGGTCGCCGGCACTCTCAATGAATTCCACAGCCTTGACGTTGAGCTCGTCGGCCACCAGGGCCGTGAGGCTCGCCGGCAGGGCTGCGCCCTCCACCAGCAGGGCCGGGGCGGGCTGGCGGTTCTTGACGCCGGCGGTGGCGCGGCAGGCACGGCCCAGCGCCACGATGCCCAGCACACGGGCCATGTTGGCCTCCAGTTCCCGGTCAATCCACGCCGGGTTCACCACCGGGAAGTCGCAGAAATGCACCGACTCCGGCGCGGCAGCGTCAATGCCCGCCACCAGGTTGCGGTAGATCTGCTCAGCCAGGAAGGGCGTGAACGGCGCGGTCAGCTTGGCCAGTGTCACAAGCACGGTGTAGAGTGTGAGGTAGGCGTTCACCTTGTCCTCAGTGAGGCCGCCGCCCCAGTAGCGGTCGCGGCCCCGGCGCACATACCAGTTGGAGAGGTCGTCCACAAACTCGCTGAGGGCACGGCCGCTCTCGGTGATGCGGATCTCGGCCAGCCCGCCGTCGACCTCAGCCACCAGCGTCTGCAGGCGGGAGAGGACCCACCGGTCCATCTCACCCAGCTTGGCGTAGTCCAGCGTGTGCTCCAGCGGGTTGAAGTTGTCAATGTTGGCATAGAGCACATAGAACGCGTAGGTATTCCACAGCGTCCCCATGTATTTGCGTTGGGCCTCGCTCACCGCCTCGCCGGAGAAGCGGCTTGGCAGCCACGGCGCGCTGCCGGTGTAGAAATACCAGCGCACGGCGTCGGCTCCGCGGGTGTTGAGCATCTCCCACGGGTCCAACACATTGCCCTTGTGCTTGCTCATCTTGACGCCGTCCTTGTCGCACACATGGCCCAGCACCAGGCAAGTCTTGAAGGGAGCCCGGCCAAAGAGCAGGGTGGAGATGGCGAGCAGCGTGTAGAACCAGCCGCGGGTCTGGTCCACGGCCTCGCTGATGAAATCCGCCGGGAAGCGGGCCTCAAACTCCTCCTTGTTCTCAAAGGGGTAGTGCCACTGGGCGAAGGGCATGGAGCCCGAGTCAAACCAGCAGTCGATGACGGCGGCTTCCCGTTTCATCGCACCGCCGCACTCGGGGCACACAAGCTCCACCTCGTCGATGAAGGGCTTGTGCAGTTCGATGTCCGGCGACACGTTGCGGCCCTTCTCCACGAGTTCCGCCCGGCTGCCGATGACCTCCCGGTGGCCGCAGGCGCAGGTCCACACCGGCAGCGGCGTGCCCCAGTACCGCTCGCGAGAGATGCCCCAGTCGATGACGTTCTCCACAAAGTTGCCCATGCGGCCGTCGCGGATGTTCTCAGGCAGCCAGTTGACCGACCTGGTGCTGGCCACGAGCTCATCGCGCACCGCCGTCATGGCGATGAACCAGGTGTCACGCGGGTAGTAGAGCAGCGGCGTGTCGCACCGCCAGCAGAACGGGTAGCTATGCTCGAAGGGCAGCGCGGCGTAGAGCTGGCCGCGGGCCTTGAGGTCATTCAACACCGCGCGGTCGGCATCCTTTACAAAGGTACCGGCCCACGGCGTCTCCGCCGTGAAGGCGCCCTGCGCATCCACGATGATGCGGAAATCGAGCCCCTCCCGCTTGAGGATGCGCATGTCGTCCTCGCCATAGGGGGCCAGGTGCACGATGCCGGTGCCGTCCTCCATGCTGACATAGGGGTCGGCCACCACGCGCGGCTGCTGGCCCTCGGGTGTGGCACCGGCGTTGAAGAGCGGCTCATACACCGTGCCGACGAGATCCCTGCCCGGGAAGGAGCGCAGAAGCTCATACCCCTCGGGCAGGGTCTTGGCGGCCAGCGCCGTCGCCATGATGAGCGTCTCCTCCCCCACGCGGTATTCGCCGTACTCGTCGTTGGCGTTGACGCACAGAGCGATGTTGCTGGGCAGTGTCCATGGCGTCGTCGTCCACGCCAGGATACAGACCCCCGGCCGGCCCGCCACCTTGAACCGCGCGATGGCGGAGGTCTCCTTCACGTCGGCATAGCCCTGAGCTACCTCGTGGCTGGAGAGGGCGGTGCCGCAGCGCGGGCAGTAGGGCACAACCTTATAGCCCTTGTAGAGCAGGCCCTTCTCGTGGATGCGCTTGAGCGCCCACCACTCGCTCTCGATGTAGTTGTTGTCATAGGTGACGTAGGGGTTCTCCATGTCCACCCAGAACCCCACGCGGTCGGAGATCTGCTCCCACTCCACCTTGTACTTCCAGACACTTTCCTTGCACTTCTGGATGAACGGCTCGATGCCATACTGCTCGATCTGCGGCTTGCCGTCGAGGCCCAGCTGCTTCTCCACCTCCAGCTCCACCGGCAGCCCATGGGTGTCCCAGCCGGCTTTGCGCAGCACGTTGTAGCCCTTCATGGTGTAGTAGCGCGGCACCAGGTCCTTCATGGCCCGGGTCAGCACGTGGCCGATGTGGGGCTTGCCGTTGGCAGTGGGCGGCCCGTCGTAGAAGGTGTAGAGCGGCGCACCCTCCCGCAGGGTCACGCTCTTTTCAAAGATGCTGTTCTCCCGCCAGAACTCCAGGATTTCCTTCTCCCGCTCCACAAAGTCGAGGCTGGTGGAGACCTTTTGATACAACGCCATATCGTTCCTCCTAATGCGATCCCTCGCGAATCAACTTAATTTCTTCTAGCATTCCCCGCTGGACGAATCCAACTTTTTGGTAGACACGGTTGGAGATCGGGTTGTTGCCATCGGCATAGAGCAGCGGCATCCGCCCCTCCTGGCGGATGAGCTCGCAGACCTCGGCAACCAACGCCTGGGAGTAATGCTTGCCCCGCGCTTCGGGTGGGGTATAGACCGGGCCAATGCGCTGGTGAAGGGTGCTGCGGCGGGCTGCCCGCGCCAGCGACACGGGCTCGCCATCGATGACCCAGAGCCACAGTCCGCCCTCCGCGATGGTTTTTACGGCGGCTTCCTTCATTCCCTCCGGCGCCTGTTGGATGCCGAAGCACTCGAGGTCAAAGGCAGCAAACCACCGCGCGACAAGGTCGGCATCCGTCTCCACAGCCCCGCGCCTTTCCCCAGGCACGCCGGAGGGGGCATTGGGCTCGCCCGGCAGTTCATAGGCCACCAGTGGCATATTCCGCTGGGCATGGCAGCCGTTGGCCGGGCAATAGCGCTCGATGAAGCGGTTCACAAGCTCCGGCTCGGCGGTGATGCCGGGCAACGCCGCCCCTTGCAGCCGGTCGGCCAGTTCGTCGGTCAGCACCGGCCAGTCGGTACAGGCGCTGCCCGCCCAAATCCAGGCGTTGAGCCCCTCGTTCTGCAGGGCGATGAAGGTACCCTCGGCATTCTGCAGCGCCGTGACGCAGGATGCCGAGGCAATGTTACGCATCACATTGTGAGTAGCCTCCCCCTGCAGCAGGAAGGCTGCGCTATCCAGCGCTTCGGGGCCGGTAAAGGGAATCAGCATGGCAAACACCTCCTGAAAACTTCCAGAAAACAAAAAGAGCCCCCATCCCAGCCGGGACGGAAGACTCCGCGGTACCACCCGAATTTGCGTTCACACGCACACTCACCACGCACACCATGCGCTGCCCGGTAACGGCGGGCGTCCGCTGTCCGCTTACTGTCTTCGGCGGTGCGCTCAGAAGGGATTGTCCCAAGGTGCGGAAGCGCCGGGCTTGCACCAGACCCCGGCTCGCTCTGCCCCGCGTTCGGTGGGCGCGGCTTCGTCATCGCGTTTGATCTTATTATTATATGCCTGCCAATGTTCTTTGTAAAGGGGTCAGTCAGCCATCGGCGTTGTCAGCAGCAGCGGCAGCGCCCCTTCGGTGGCGGTGAAGCCGCACTTTTCATAGAAGCCCAACGCCTCCTGCTCCCCCACCAACACCTTGCGGGGGATGGCGGAATAGTGGGTCAGCATCTCCCGCACCAGGGTGCGGCCGATGCCCTGCCCCTGGTAGCGCGGCTTAACCAGCAGGAAGTGGAAATACACCGTCAGCGCCCCGTCGGAGAGCGCGTTCATCAGGCCGATGAGCTCATCGCCGGCCCACGCGCTGACAACCCGGTCCGAATGCGCCATGGCTTGGCAGAGCTTCTCGGGGTGGTTTGCCCACATCCAGTCCACCGATTGAAAAAGCTCCCTCACATCCCGCGCCATGAACTCCCGGGTCAAACGGTACTGTATCTGCATGGTTCCACTCCTAACATAGTAAGACCCGCACTTTGTACGGACATAGTATATTTTGTGTGCAAATCGATCATTTGTCAATGGGTGGGATGCGATACCGCCGCACAATCCTCTTATGGGCATCAAACAGCGATGGAAAACCGACGCCGCAATCGTACCCTCTCGCTACCCTCAACCGATGGAGTGTTGTCTCCGCCTTATGAGGAACGCATACACCACGACAGCAAGAAGCGCAGCGCCTGCCATCGCAATCCGCCGCGGACCGTGCGCGTAGGACAATTGGGCAGTTGTTTGACGATCCAGATACTCCTCCAATCCGCCGGAGAGTGCCTCGGGGTGATTCTTGGCATACTCCATATATTCGTTGACTGCGCTTGACAGTGTTTCAAACGATATGCTAGCGGCTGCGGCCTTCGCGGTGACATTGGATGTTGACGTCTGTCCATAAGAAACGGGCGTAAGGCTGTCATCGCCGTGCAGCAGGAACTCATCAGTAAATACAAACAAGTAGAGCGGGGTGGTTTCGCCGCTTTGCTCCCCTTCAGACATTGCATTGTAGAGCGGTTGAGCACTATCCCTCCCGCCGATGCCGGCAAACTCAAACCCCGATTCCGTGCCCTTGATCGTCATAACGGCAATCGGTGTTCCCTTGTGAAACAGAAGCAACGCATAACCATCGTTGAATGTCAGACTATCGATGAAGGCGCTGGTGTCTTCCGATTCCGGCAGTGTCTTGTTCACCAGGATGGGCAAGGGTTGGGAGAAGGTTACCTCCCGCAGCATGTCGTCCGTGTACCCTTCCAGCATGAATTCGCTCTTGCTATTGAGGATCGACGGAAGGCCGGTATCCTTGTACAGCTTTCTCGCGGCATCTTCCGGTTTTATGGAATCTCCCATGGCCTGGGCACTTTGCTCCACAGTGGACAGGAAGCTGTCGTATTCCCTATCCACGACTGCCGCGGTCGGCGTGCCATAGAGAACAGTAGCAAAAAGCACCAAAGCAATGGTGAAAACCGCAAGTGTTCGTTTCATTGTGTTCCTCCCAGTGCCAGCATCACCGTCCAGCAATACACAATCCGGTTCATTATAACTAGATGGTTTCATTGTTTTCGCGTTTCGCCAATAGAAACCTCCTTTGGACAATTACCCGCCTCTTCCTGCCGCGCCTCACGCTACAGGAAATTAATAAAACGGCCCTCCCTATGGGGGAGAGCCGGTTCCTTATTCAAATTCGTCCCTCAGGAGAGTCTCCCCTTAAAGTCCTCATACCCAAAGCGCCGCAGCACCTGGAGCTCCCCCTGTCGGGTTCTGAGGGCGATGGACGGCAGGTTGACACCATTGAAGGTGTTGTTCTTCACCATGGTGTAGATGGCCATGTCGGTGAACACCACCCGGTCGCCGGGCTTGAGGGGCTGGGGGAAGGAATAGTCGCCGATGACGTCGCCCGCCAGGCACGTGGGCCCGCCAAGCCGGTAGGTGTGCGGGTATTCGCCGGGCTGCCCCGCCCCCACGATGGCCGGGCGGTAGGGCATCTCCAGCACATCGGGCATGTGGCAGGCGGCGGAGGTATCGAGAATCGCCAGATCAATGCCGTTGTGCAGCACGTCCAGCACCTCAGCCACCAGGAAGCCGGCGTTCAAGGCCACGGCCTCGCCGGGCTCCAGGTACACCTGCACGCCGTATTCCTCCTGCACGCTCCGAATGGTGCGCACCAGCAGATCCACGTCGTACCCCGGGCGGGTGATGTGGTGCCCCCCGCCGAAGTTGAGCCACTTCATGCCCCGCAGCCATGGGCCAAAGTGCTCCTCCACCCGCTCCACCGTGCGGGCCAGCGTGTCGGCCCCCTGCTCGCACAGGGTGTGGAAGTGCAGGCCGTCGATGCCGTCGAGCTCCTCGGGGTGGAAGTTGTCGAGCGTCACCCCCAGGCGGGAGTGAGGCGCGCAGGGGTTGTAAAGGTCGGTGGCAATTTCCGAATACTCGGGGTTCAGGCGGATACCGCACTCGATGGGCTTCTGCTGGGCCAGCACACGGGGCCGGAACCGCCGCCACTGGGCGAAGGAATTGAACACCACATGGTCGCAGTAGCTCAGCAACTCGTCGAACTCACCCTCCACATAAGCCGGAGAGTAGGCATGCACCTCGCCGCCCATTTCCTCCCGCCCCAGGCGGGCTTCATGCAGGGAGCTTGCGGTCACGCCCTTCAGGTACCGGCCGATCAGCGGGAACGTCGCCCACATGGAGAATCCCTTGAGGGCCAGCAGAATGCGGCAGCCGGCACGCTCCTGCACCTGCTGCAGCAGTTCCAGGTTGCGGACGAGCAATTCCTCGTCCACCACATAGCACGGGGTCGGCAGATCGCCGCGGTTCCAATCCATTTCGTTCCTCAATCGATGAGAGCCGGCGCGAAGCTCTCCTGCCACGGCAGGCCGTAGCGGTTCAGCGCGTCCATGAACGGGTCGGGGTCGAACTCCTCCACGTTGTGGACGCCGGGCCTGCGCCACAGGCCCTTCAGGATCATCATTGCGCCAATCATGGCGGGTACGCCGGTGGTGTAGGAGATGGCCTGGGAACCCACCTCGGCGTAGCACTCCTCATGGACGCAGACGTTGTAGACGTAATAGGTCTTCTCCTGGCCGTCCTTCTTACCACGGATGATGCAGCCAATGTTGGTCTTGCCCTTGGTGCGCGGGCCCAGCGACGCCGGGTCGGGCAGCACGGCCTTCAGGAATTGCAGGGGGATGATCTCCTGCCCCTCAAACTGGATGGGCTCGATGCTTGTCATACCCACGTTCTGCAGCACCCGCAGGTGGTTGAGGTAGTTGTCGGAGAACGTCATCCAGAACCGAATGCGCTCGATGCCCGGCATGTTCTGGGCCAGCGATTCCAGCTCCTCGTGGTACAAGAGGTACACATTCTTCGGGCCGATCTCCGGCAGGTCGTAGACGCGTTTTTCGGCCAGCGGGGGCGTCTCCACCCATTCGCCGCGCTCAAAATACCGGCCGTTGGCGGTGATCTCCCGAATGTTGATCTCGGGGTTAAAGTTGGTGGCGAAGGGATATCCGTGGTCGCCGGCGTTGGCGTCCACGATGTCAATCTCGTTGATCTCGTCAAAATAGTGCTTGAGCGCATAGGCACAGAACACGCCGGTGACGCCCGGGTCAAACCCGCTGCCCAGCAGGGCCGTCAGGCCCGCCTTCTCAAACCGCTCGCGGTAGGCCCACTGCCACTTGTACTCAAACTTCGGTACGTCCTTGGGCTCGTAGTTGGCCGTATCCACATAGTGCACACCGGTGGCCAGGCACGCATCCATGATCGTCAGATCCTGGTAGGGCAGCGCCACGTTGATGACGACGTCGGGGCCAAACGAACGGATGAGGGCGATGACCTCTTCGGTGCGGTCGGCGTCGACCTGGGCGGTCGTGACCCGCGCCTGCGCCGCTGCGGGCAGCCCCGCGCGGATGGCATCGCACTTGGCCTGCGTTCGGCTGGCCAGCAGAATCTCCTCGAACACTTCCGGCACCTGGCAGCACTTGTGCACCACCACGTTGGAAACGCCGCCTGCGCCGATGATCAGAACCTTGCCCATTCCAGTCCTCCTTGTTGTGTGGGAAAGTGAGTGGATTATATCATAACCCACCGAAAAAGCAACGAATTTTATAGTATTTTAACCGATGTATGCCATAACAAGTGATAGCAGCAGTATTTCGCGGTTTTCAACGGTTTTTCGACGTTTGACATTGGCTGTCAATGGGCTCCACTGTGCCTGCCTGAGGGGTGTCTCACTCCCCCGCCGGCGCGGTGTCCGCCACCTCAGGCTTGGGCAGGGGCTCGCCCGCCGCCAGCATGGTGCGGCTCCGCAGGGCCAGCAGCCCCACCACCACGATGGCCGGCCCCGTCACCAGCAGCAGCGTCTCAATGGGAACCCGGTCAGCCAGGGGGCCGAACACCAGCATACCCACTGGCATGCCGATGCTAGCGATCATGCTCATGACGCCAAACACCCGGCCCAAGTAGTCTCCGTCCACCCGCTGCTGCATCACCACGGTGGCGGGCGTGTTGAAGAGGGGCATGGAGAACCCGCACAGCAGCATGAACCCCAGGTAAATCCAGAAGTTTGGCACCAGGCCGAACGCCAGTGTGCACAACCCAAAGAGCAGCGTCGCCGCCATCATGGTGTGCAGGCGGTTGCGGAACCCGCCCCACGCGGCAATGAGCCCTCCGCCTGCCATCATGCCCAGGGAGAAGAGCACCTCCACCGCCGTCAGCCGCCAGTAGTCCGCACCGAAGGTGCGGGTGACCTGCAGCGGCGTGAGGAAGGCCGCCGGAGCCGCCAGTACCAGGAAAGCCGCCGTGAACAGAAAGAACTGCCGCACATAGGGGTGACCGGCAACGTAGGAAAGGCCATCCCGCAGATCTGCCAGGTAGCCGGACGTCTGCTCGCTCAGCGCCTTGGCATGGGTGGGGATGGGGATGAACGCCAACAGCAGGAAAATGGCCGTCGCCGCCGTCAGCACATCGATGAGCAGGATGACCTGCATGTTGACAAGCGACAGCAGCGCACCGCTGACCATGGGCGACACCAGCGTGACGGCGGCCTGCAGGCTGCCGTTGATGCCAGACACCCGGGTCAGCTCCTCCTGCGGTACAATCTGCGGGAGCACGGCGGAGATCGCAGGGCCATGCACTGCCGAACCCAGCGCGCGGATGGCCATAAACAGGAAGATGAGCCACAAATCCCGGTGGCCCAAAGCCATCACCGCCGCCAACACCAGCGTGGCCAAGGCGATGCCGCCATCGGCCAGCACGATGAGGCGCTTGCGGGGAAAGCGGTCTGCCCACACGCCGGCGAAAGGCGCCAGGAACAACATGGGCAGGAACCCGCAGAGGATGGAAATCGTCATCATCGTGCCCGACTGTGACTCCAGCGTCACCGTCCACATGAGGGCATACTGCACAAGGGAAGAACCAAAGAGAGAGATCAGTTGACCGATGAGAAAAAGAACTACGGTTTTCTTCCAGGGGTGTGTCATGGCGCACTCCTTTGCTGTATCAGGCGGGGCGAACCAGTCGCAGACCCGCAGGTGTATCACTTGGGGGTCGGATGATACCACAATTGCGCGCGGTTGTCAAGGCCTAAAAGGCGTTGCCCCGCGGCCCCGGCCCCGCTATACTGTGGGGGAGCGCGTCTCTCAGACAAACATGCGCGGGAAAGGAACCCACCCATGAACAACGTCACCCTCAACGTGACCGCCTATCTGCGGCGCATCGGTTACGACGGCCCCCTCGATGGCAGTGCCGCCGCGCTGGCAGGGCTGCAACAGGCCCACCTATGCGCCGTGCCATATGAAAACCTGGACATCCTGGCTGGCAAGCCGCTTTCGCTGGAGACCGACGCCCTGTATGACAAGATCGTCACACGGCGGCGTGGCGGCTTCTGTTTTGAATTAAATGGGCTGTTCGGTTGGCTGTTGGAGGCACTGGGGTACCCCGTCACCCACTACTTTGCCCGTTTCCTGCGGGATGAACCGACGATCCCCATGCGGCGGCACCGCGTGCTGCGGGTGGTGGCGGAGGGTGAGCCGTGGCTGTGTGACGCGGGGGTGGGCGGCCCGGTGCCGCTATGGCCCCTGCGGCTGGCCGAAGGGCTGGAGCAGCCCCAGGGCAACGACTGCTACCGCCTGATGCGGGATTCGTTCCTGGGTTGGGTGGTGGAGGAATGGCGGCATGGCGCGTGGAGCCGGTACTATTCCTTCACCGAGGAGCCCCAGCTGCCGGTGGACTTCATGGCCACCAGCTTCTACTGCGAGTACTCCCCCGCCTCGCCCTTCAACAAGGAACCAATGGTGGCCCTGCGCACACCCGAAGGGCGGCTGACCCTCGACGGCCGGGTGTTCAAGCGCTTCACCCCGGCAGGGGTGACGGTGACGGAAGCGTCGGATGACGCGACCTTTGACCGGCTGCTGCTGGAGTATTTCGGTCTGGCGCTCTAGTCGTCCCCGTCATGAGTGGTCACCCCGCTGCCGCTGATGGGAATTTCGTCGCCCAGGTACTTGGGCCCCAACCGCAGCAGTGCCTGCACCAGGTCTTTGGAGCGGGCGGCAGCCTCCCGCAGACTGAAGTACCACTGATATGGCGAACGGTACCGGTCGCAGGCCACGCCCTGTACGTCGATACCCCGGGCCAACCCCAGGTACACCGCACGGTACAGGTGGTAGCGCTGGGTCACCACCACGGCGTTCTTCACCCCGAAGATCGCCCCGGCGCGATACATGGTGTCGTAGGTATCGAACCCGGCGTGGTCCATGAAGATGTCCTCGGTGGGCACACCGCGGTCCTCCAGGTACCGGCGCATGTTGTTGACCTCATCGTACTCCGCCTGTCCGTGGTCGCCGCTGACCAGGATCTTAGGCGCGACACCGGCCGCATAGAGCTCATAGGCCACATCCAGCCGGTCCTGCAGCATGTAGGAAGGCTGGCCGTTCTGCCACACCTTGGCCCCGGGCACGATGATGGCCTCGGCCTTCTGTGCCTTGTCTTGCGCCACGATGTGCCCATTGGCTACCCCCATGACGATGCCATTGGTGCCCCCCACCAGCACCGCGGTGGCGACCGCTGCCCACACCGCCCAGCGGAAGAGACGGGGAAACCAACGCCGGAACCACCCACGGCGGCCCGGCATGGCAACGGGGTTCGGGGTTCTCTTCAATCGTCGGAGCATGTTCCCCTCCTGTTGTCTGGCTTTCCCCTATGGTACACCCAATGGCGGCAGAACTCAAACCGCGCTCCCCGCCCCCAGCCGCACCCGCACAAAGCGGTTCTTGCCGCGACTCACCACGGCCTCGCCGGTGATGGCCGTCTGCGGGTCTGTCATCGGCTGGCCATCCACCCGGATGCCACCCCCGGCAATGAGCCGCCGCGCCTCGGAAGTGGACGGTGCCAGCCCCGCGCGGCACACCACCGTCGCCAGTGGCAGTTCGGCCTCGGGCAGGGCCACCTCGGCCATGTGCTCCGGCGTGCTGCCGGCGGCCACGGCGTGGTAGCGGGCTTCGGCGGGCTCCACGGCATCGCCACCATGATAGAGGCGCACGATCTCCCTCGCGTAGATGAGGTGGGCGTCGCGCACATCCCGCTGCACCGCGGATTGGAACTCCTCCTCACTGAGGTCGGTCGTCAGACGGGCATAGAGCCCCAATAGCGGGTCCGGCACCCGCATACATTTCTCAAACATGGCGTCAGCAGGCTCGTCCAGGCCGATGGTGTTGCCCTGAGACTTGCTCATCTTCTCGCTGCCATCGAGCCCCGGCAGCAGCGGGAAGGTGATGACTTCCTGCGGACGCTGGCCCCAGTCACGCTGCAGCTCCCGCCCCACCAGCAGGTTGAATGTCTGGTCGGTGCCGCCGACCTCCACATCGGCCTGCAGCGCAACGGAATCGTACCCCTGCAACAGAGGATAGAAGAGTTCGTGCAGCCCGATGGCCTGCCGGGCCGCCATGCGGTTGGCAAAGTCGTCCCGCTCGAGGATACGCGCCAGCGTGTAGGTGCCGGCCAGATGCAGGGCGTCGGCCATGTTGAGCGCCCCCAGCCAGGTGGAGTTGTACTCGATGCGCGTCTTGACCGGGTCCAGAATCTTGGTCACCTGCTCAAAGTAGGTCTGCCCATTGCGGCGCGTCTCCTCCTGGGTCAGGGGCACGCGGGTTTTGCTGCGCCCCGTGGGGTCGCCGATCATGCCGGTGAAGTCCCCGATGACAAAGACAATCTCATGCCCGGCGTCCTGCAGCAGTTTCAGCTTCCGCAGCACCACCGAGTGCCCCAGGTGCAGGTCGGGTCGCGAGGGGTCCGCCCCCAGCTTCACCCGCAGCGGCCGTCCCTCCTTCAGCCGTTCCAGCAGCCCCTCGGCGGAGAAGATATCCACCGCGTCCCATCGAATGTGCTCCCACACTTGTTGTGCGTCCATCGTCCGTTCCTCCTTGCCCAAATGAAAAGCGGCCCAAAGCTTTTTAAGCCTTGAGCCGCCTTGTTCGTCCTTTTCTTACGACAACAGCAACCCAGGCCCGTCTCCGTAATAATAGGAAGCGGGCTGATAATAGTAAGCGCTGGTTTGCCGTTCGTTCGTCATCATGCCTGCAGTGTATCAAACCCCATCGCGTTTGTAAAGCCGCAGGAGCAGTGCTTTGTCTATCAAGTCCTGCTCCGGCTGCAGCGGTCGTCATACATCGTCCACGCATCTGGGGTGATCCTCCTTCGGCCACGATTCGTACTGAGCTTCCAGGTGAGAACGGTCGCTATGAGCCACTTAGGCCCGTCAGGCATCGGGAAGGGCGTGACAGGCATGGCAGGCCGCTGCGTTCCGCTCCACCTCCACCGCCTGCCGCGCGGCGGTGCACCATGGGTTGCTTTCGTTGGCTGGAACATACCCCATTGCACGAATAAAAAAAGTCCGGTATACTCTGCTGAGTGTGAAAGGAGGTGAGTCCCATGTCGAATGTCGTTATCCACATCTGTACCATCAAAGCTCCATGCATTGCTTGATATCGGGCGGTAGATGCATGGAGCGGTAAGAGACCTCTTGCCGTCCGAATCAAGCTTTGCATTCTGAGATCACAATGATTGAAGGAGCAAAGCAATGAACACATTTCGTAAACTTGCCCCGCTCAAGGGGTTCCTCATCCTATGGGCCAGCCAGGCAATTTCCAATCTTGGCAGTTCCATGACGTCGTTTGCACTCATCATATGGGTGTACCAGCAAAACGGCACGGCACAAAGTGTGACGCTGCTGTCTTTTTTCACGTACCTTCCGTCCATCCTGTTCAGCTTTGTGGCGGGCACCCTGGCGGACCGGTGGGACAAAAAGCGTGTGATGTTGGTATGCGACACCTTCGCTGCGTGCGGCACGCTGTCGATTCTTCTGCTGCACCAGGCAGGAGCACTGCAAATCTGGCATTTGTATCTGGTCAACTTCCTCATCAGTTTCATGAACGCGTTTCAATCCCCGGCAGCGAACGTGGCAACGAGCTTGCTGGTGCCCCCGGAACATTACCACCGCGCAAGCGGATTGCAGGGGTTTTCCGGTTCGCTGGTCTCCATTCTGACCCCGGCGCTGGCCGCCGCCGTTCTGGCGTTTGGCGGGCTGCGTGTCGTATTTTTGGTCGATCTGGTCACCTTTGCCATCGCGTTCCTCTCCCTGCTTCTTTTCATTCGCATTCCCGCCATCTTACATGACGACGACGGGAAGGCAACGCCCTTCCTGGAAAGCGTATTAAGCGGGCTGCGATTTCTGCGGGAAAACAAGGTACTGCTGCAAATGATTCTCTATATGTCGTTCATTAATCTGCTGGCCTATTTCACTGGCTATGGCATTCTGCCGGCCATGATTCTGGCACGCTCCGGCGACAGCCAAACCGTACTGGGTATGGTCTCCTCCGCCATTGGGGTGGGGATGCTGGTGGGCAGCTTTCTGGTTACCGTGCTGCCGAAGCCCAAAAGCCGCACCCGCGTTGTCTTCCTCACCATGGCCTTCTCGTTCTGCTTCGGCGACCTGGTGTGGGGGGCGGGACGAACCGCCTGGGTGTGGGTACTCGGCTCGTTCTTCGGCAACATGCTTGTGCCCTTCACCACCGCCGGCATGACCACGATCATGCGCACCAAGGTTCCCCTCGCCATGCAGGGCCGCGTCTTTTCCGCGCGGGACACCGTACAGTTCTTCACCATCCCGATTGCCCTCTTCTTCAGCGGGTATCTGGCGGACAATGTGTTTGAGCCGTTCATGGCGGGCACATCGGCCTTCCGCAACTTCTGGATTCCCCTGGTGGGGTCGGGCAAGGGGTCCGGCATGGCCATTCTCTTCCTGATCACGGGGATCGCCGGCGTCGTGTCCAGCCTCTTATGTCTGCGAAAGAAAAAGTTCCGAGAGCTGGACTAGACCGTGGCCAGGCCTGCCGCAGGCAGGATGCAACAACAGCGCTTACAACAGAGCGCAACCATGACACTGCACAAGCCTGGAACACCTACGCAAAGGCGTTCCAGGCTTGCGCTCACCCGTTGCTTCCGCGTACAATGGTGCCAATTAGCAGTACGCTGGAACATGCGCCGTGCTTGTCACCGTCCCCTCTTTGCTCGTTGCCGCAAGGATCTCCCTCTGGCGAAAGGCAGGTGTCCCATGGCCATCACCCCCGCACGACTAGAAGCTCTCCCCGCCATCCTCGCGCTGCAGCGCCTGGCATACCAAAGCGAGGCGCGGCTGTTGAACGACAACAACATCCCGCCGCTGCGCCAGACGCTCGACGACCTGGAGCGGGAATTGCGCACCGGCACCATCCTGAAGCTGACGGACGACGACGGCACCATCCTTGGCTCGGTGCGCGGCCACGCCCAGGGCGAGGTCTTCCACATTGGCAAGCTGATGGTGCACCCCGCTCACCAGGGCAAGGGCTACGGATCCCGGCTGCTCGCCGCCATGGAGCGGGCCAGCGGCATGGCGCAGTTTGAGCTCTTCACCAGCGACAAGAGTGTGCGGAACATCCGCCTGTATGAGCGGGCTGGGTATGTGCGGGTGCGGGAGGAGTGGGTGTCGCCATCGTTGCGGTTTGTGTTTTTGCAGAAGAAAAGTGAACTTGAACCAATTATACAAAATACTTTTTAAAACACCCTTCTATGACCTTAGTTTGGTAGCTCTTAACGAATAATTTCTATGAAAGTGAGAGCCAATGACAAAGGCAGAATTCAAGCGTGCACTGCGTTGTGGCCTTGGTCGATGTATCGTAGAACTGCGAGACACCAAGGAGCCAGAAAAATACTATGATTTGGTCATATGGGCGTGTACCCACGATTTTGCATTTGACGCCCAATGCGAGGGGACCCGCGCTTGGTATGCCTGGCAACTGGTGAAGTGTTATGCAGATGCTGCGCCGTTTGTGGATACGGCTGCTTCAAAATTCCTTTCCCTCCGCTCAAATGGCGGATGGACATTTGCTCATTGCTGCGATTTGCTTTCATTGTTTGCGAGGGACGGCAACACAAAGGCATCTGACTCCCTACGCGAGAAATACCATCTCCTGTATGATCGTCTCTTGAAAAGAAGGAAACGACCGTCCCCCCTCTATCATGAACTTGGTGACTTCGAGATGCTTTGCATGCAACTATGCCACAAGGATACAGCGTACTTTCTCTCCATCGCCGAGGACATTGGAAATCTGTTTCTCCACAACAAATGTTACGACGGCTTTGACTTCCTTCAACTGCAGGAGTATGTACAGGACGTAAACGGGCATCAACGAGTCACCAAGGCCCTTGAGAACGCGGCACAGAAAAGCCCAGCCCTTCACGCATACTTGAAAGAGTACCGTTGCTGCACCTCTCAATGGGATGCGAATTCGACTTCTTATGCCACGTTACCACTGCCAGATGAGACAGCCCTATTTACTTCCTCCCATGTTAATGCCGCTCACATATATGCCAGATATCTACGAAGAGGCGGTGAGGGTGCCTGTGAAAAGCTGGCAAAGGCTGCACTGGCCGAAAACAACCCCGAACGGAAAGCTGAAATGCTTCACGCATTTGTTCTGGGAAGGAAGAGAAACCCTTGGCCCCTGAACCCTGCTCCGTTGATCCTTCTTGCCAAGACAGCGGATGAAACGCTAAGTAGTGTTGCCCTTACAGTCCTGGAGGGCATCCGACACGATCAGGTCCGGCAGTACGCACTGGAGCTACTGGAAGATCCCGGGCAAAAGGAAGCGGGTATTGCGCTTCTTGCCAGGAATTATCGAGCCTGTGACCGCGAACTCTTTGTTCGCACGGTCCGGTCCCTTCCCATCGACTACAACGAAACGTCCGGATGGCACGGCGTCTTTCTGTCTGTTCTGGAACTCCTGGAGGAACGCCCCAAAGAGAATGTTCCCAACGAATTGCTGCCCTACATCCATTCCCGCTCCTTATGCTCCTGCTGCCGGGAACGTGCGCTGCATCTACTGGCCCGCAAACATCTCGTGAAAGCCCCCATGTGGGAAGAATGCCGGTATGACAGCCGAGAAGAAATTCGCACATATGCTGGCAAGCACTTGAAAAAACAGCCCAGATAATACCGTATAGTAAAACGACCAATTTAGCTAATCCATTGCAAAAACTCCCCGCCGAAATAACAGGCGAGGAGTCGCAACTTTTACATGTGGGACCCATTGTGACGGACCCTCTCATTGGAGTGCTCTTAACCACCCATTTACAGTTCAACGCTTTCAACGATCAACCGTGGCGTTTACTCCCACTCAATCGTGCCCGGAGGCTTGGAGGTAATGTCGTAGACGATGCGGTTGATGTGGGGCACCTCGTTGATGATGCGGTTGCTGACCTTCGCCAGCAGATCATAGGGCAGGTGCGCCCAGTCGGCGGTCATCGCGTCCACCGAGGTGACCGCGCGCAGCGCCAGCAGGTAGTCGTAGGTGCGGCTGTCGCCCATCACACCCACGGTGCGCTGGTCGGTGAGTACGGCGAAGTACTGCCACACGTCGCGGTCAAGCCCAGCCTTGGCGATCTCCTCGCGGTAGATGGCGTCGGCCTCCCGCAGGATGGCGAGCTTGGCCGGGGTGACCTCGCCCAGTACGCGGATGGCAAGACCGGGGCCCGGGAAGGGCTGCCGCCACACCAGGGCCGCAGGGATGCCCAGTTCCTCGCCCACGGCACGCACCTCGTCCTTGAAGAGGTCGCGCAGAGGCTCCAGAATCTCCTCAAAATCCACATAGTCCGGCAATCCGCCCACGTTGTGGTGGCTCTTGATGACCGCGGCATGCCCCGCGCCCGACTCCACCACATCCGGGTAGATCGTTCCCTGCGCGAGGTAGTGGACGTGGCCAATCTTCTTGGCCTCTTCCTCAAAGACGCGGATGAACTCCTCGCCGATGATCTTGCGCTTGCGCTCGGGGTCAGAAACCCCGGCGAGCTTGGTGAGGAACCGCTCTGCGACGTTGACGCGAATCATGTTGAGGCCGAACTTGCCCTTGAAGGTGCTCTCCACCTGGTCGCCCTCGTCCTTGCGCAGCAGGCCATGATCGACGAAGATACAGGTCAGGTTCTGGCCCACGGCTTCATTTAAGAGCACCGCCGCCACCGACGAATCGACACCACCGGACAAGGCCAGCAGCACCTTGCGGTCGCCGACCTTGCGGCGGATGCTCTCCACCGCCTCCCGGGCGAAGGAGTCCATCGTCCACAGCCCGCCGCAGCCGCACACCTCGTAGAGGAAGTTCTCCAGCAGCTTTTGGCCGCGGGGGGTGTGCATGACCTCGGGGTGGAACTGCACAGCATAGAGTTTGCGGGCAGCATCCTCCATGGCGGCCACCGGGCAGGTGTCACTGGCGGCCGTGATGCGGAAGCCCTCGGGCGCGGTCAGCACCTGGTCGGTGTGGCTCATCCAGCACTCCATGTCGGCCTCGATGCCGGTGAAGAGCGGCGAATCCCCACTGTGGCGGATGGCGACACGGCCATACTCCCGCCGTCCGGCCGGGCCTACCTTGCCACCCAGCATGTGGCCGAAGACCTGCGCACCATAGCAGATGCCGAGGATCGGCACACCCAGGGTGAAGATCTCCGGATTGGCCAGCGGCGAGCCTTCGTCATAAACGCTGTTGGGGCCGCCGGTGAAGATGATGCCCTTGGGATTGAGCGCGCGAATGCGCTCCATCGGTGCGGTGTAGGGCAGAATCTCGCTGTACACGTGCGCCTGCCGCACCCGGCGGGCGATCAGTTGATTGTACTGGCCCCCAAAGTCCAGTACCAGCACCGTTTCCTGATGCATGTGGTTCCTCCGAAACTAAAATTTGAGTGCCGCCAGGCGCTGGGCCTCGGCGGTAACTGTCAGCAGGGGTTGGCCGCTTCGCTCGGCGGCGGCACGGCAGTCGTCGTACTCCGGGGCCACCTTGGGGCCGGCGGGGCCGTCGGCCACCTTCACGCGCACCTGGCCCCAGGCGGTTTCCACCGTCACCATCTGGCGCAACAGCGTGGTACGCTCCATGGCCACCCGGCGTACGCCAAGGGTTGTGGTGTGGGTGAGCAGCGCCGCTTCCACCGCCGGGCGGTGGGCGTCATCACAAAGGGCCGCGCAGAGGATGGCCGGGCGGTTCTTCTTCATGGCAATGGGCGTGAACCACACGTCCAACGCCCCGGCAGCCAGCGCCTTTTCCATAGCGTACCCAGCGGCTTCGCCGGTCATGTTGTCGATGTTGCACTCCAGCTGCCAAACGGTCTGGGCCTCTGTACCCTCGGCCGTGTGGCACAGTAGCGCCCGCACGGCATTGGGGAAGTCAAACTCCTTGGTGCCCAGGCCATAGCCCACCCGGTCGATGACAACCGGCGGCAGCGGGCCGAAGCCCTGGCCGAACCCACGGGCTACGAGCGCCCCGGTGGGGGTCGTCAGCTCGCTCTGGGTACCGTCGGTGTAGCTCAGCACGCCGGTTAAGAGCTCCGCCGTGGCGGGGGCGGGCACCGGCATCAGCCCGTGCTGGCAGCGCACCCGGCCGGAGCCGGTGTTGATGGCTGAGAACAGCACCCGGTCTGCACCCACCATGTCCATGGCGATGCAGACGCCCACGATGTCCACGATGGAATCGACTGCGCCGACCTCGTGGAAGTGAACCTCCTCCGGCGGCACGCCGTGCACCTTGCCCTCGGCACGGGCCAGCTCCTGAAAGAGCGAAACGGCCCGCTCCCGAACGGCGGGTTTGAGGCCGGACTGCTCGATGAGCTCGACGATATCCGTCAGGTGCCGGTGATGGTGGTGATGCTCGTGTTCATGGTCATTAATGGCGTGGTGGTCGTGGGCCAGCTTCACCTTGGCATGGGTTCCGGTGACGCCTCGCTTCTCGGCCTTTGCCACCGTCATCTCATACTCCCCCGTCAAGCCCAGCTTGGCAAGCTCGGCCCGCAGGACGGCCTCGTCCACGCCCAAGTCCAGCAGGGCTCCCAGCGTCATGTCGCCGCTGATACCCGCCGGGCAATCAAAATACAGAACTTTCATTCCATCCCCCATCAAAGCTTGTTGATCATGGAAGCCAGGAAACCCGCGCCGAAGCCATTGTCGATATTCACCACCGAGATGCCGCTGGCGCAGGAATTGATCATGGTGAGGAGAGCAGACAGGCCGCCGAAGTTGGCGCCATAGCCCACACTCGTGGGCACGGCGATGACGGGCTTATCCACAAGGCCGGCGACCACGCTGGGCAGTGCGCCTTCCATACCGGCGGCCACCACCAGCACCCGGGCGCCTCGCAGCGACTCCATCTGGGCAAATAGCCGGTGGATGCCGGCCACGCCCACATCGTAGACCCGCCGCACGTCGTTGCCGAACACCTCGGCGGTGATGGCGGCCTCCTCGGCCACCGGGTAATCGGATGTGCCGCCGGTGACGACGGCAACAAAGCTATCCGGTTTGACTTCCACCGGCCGCCGGCGCACGAAAATACAGCGGGCGGCCTCGAAGTATTCAACGTCCGGCGCGACGGCCCGCACGGCGGCAGCCATGTCGGGGGTGGCTCGGGTGCCCAGGATGTTGCTGTTGTCATGGGCCATCATTCGGCCCACAATGCCCTGAATCTGTTCGTTGGATTTACCGGCGCAGTAGATGA
>JAEYRA010000097.1 GCA_023409755.1 Bacillota bacterium | reverse complement strand
AATACTTCCGTCCGTTACAAGGACTACAAGATCAATATCGTGGACACCCCCGGCCACGCCGACTTCGGTGGCGAGGTGGAGCGTATCCTGAAAATGGTCAACGGTGTTATTCTGCTGGTGGATGCAGCCGAGGGCCCCATGCCCCAGACCCGGTTCGTCCTGCAGAAGGCCCTGGAACTGGGTCACAAGGTCATCGTGGCGGTCAACAAGATCGACAAGCCCGATGCCCGTATCGAAGAGGTCATGGAGGAAGTTCTGGAGCTGCTGCTGGATCTGGATGCCACCGACGACCAGTTCAATTCTCCCACCGTGTTCTGCTCCGGCCGTCAGGGCATCGCATCCCACTCGCCGCTGCAGACTGGTGACAGCCTAAAGCCGCTCTTTGATACCATCGTCGACTACATCCCCGCGCCCGAAGGGCCGGAGAGTGAGCCGCTGCAGATGCTGGTGTCGTCCATTGACTACAGCGATTACGTCGGGCGCATCGCCATCGGGCGCATCGAGCGGGGCGCCATCGCCGTCGGGCAGGAAGTTACCGTCTGCCGCCACGAGGACAATAAGCTCTTCAAGGCGAAGATCAGCGCCATGTACCAGTTTGAGGGCCTCAAACGCACGCCGGTGGAACAGGCTGAGGTCGGTGACATCGTGTGCCTGTCGGGCATTGAGGGCGTGACCATCGGCGACACCATCTGTGACAGCGCGGCGGTGGAGCCGCTGACGTTCGTCAAAATCTCCGAACCCACGGTGGAGATGACCTTCTCGGTCAACGACAGTCCCTTCGCCGGCCGGGAGGGTAAGTACGTCACTTCCCGCCACCTGCGGGCGCGGTTGTTCCGGGAGCTGTTGAAGGACGTTTCCCTCCGGGTGGAGGAAACGGACTCGGCCGACGCCTTCCGTGTGCTGGGCCGGGGTGAGATGCACCTCTCCATCCTCATCGAGACCATGCGCCGCGAGGGTTATGAGTTCCAGGTCAGCACCCCCCGGGTGCTCTACAAGGAGATCGACGGCGCGCTCTGCGAGCCGATGGAACGCCTCATCATCGATGTGCCGCAGGACAGCGTGGGCGTGGTGATGGAGAAGATGGGCGCGCGCAAGGGCGACCTGCAGCACATGAACCCCATTGGCGAGCGGATGCGGCTGGAGTTCCGCATCCCCTCCCGCGGCCTCTTCGGCTACCGCGGTGACTTCATGACCGACACCAAGGGAGAGGGCATCCTGAACGCCATCTTTGCTGGCTATGAACCAGTCAAGGGGGAGATTCCGCGGCGTGCCACCGGCTCCCTCATCGCCTTTGAGACCGGCGAAGCCGTGACCTATGGTCTCTTCAACGCCCAGGAGCGCGGCCAGCTCTTCATCGACCCCGGCACGCCGGTTTACGCCGGCATGATTGTGGGCGTTTCACCCAAGAGCGAGGACATCGCCGTCAACGTGTGCAAGAAGAAGCACATCACCAACATGCGTGCCGCCGGCTCCGACGACGCGTTGCGCCTGACCCCGCCCCGGCACCTGAGCCTGGAGGAGTCGCTGGAGTTCCTCTCCGACGATGAGCTGCTGGAAGTCACCCCCAACACCACACGCCTGCGCAAGCGTATTCTCGATCACACCATGCGCATGCGCTCGAACTACCAGGGCAAGGGCAATTAGGCGGGGCAACGGGCCACCCAGAGAACCTGCTAACAGGAGCCGTTTCTGCGGCTCCTGTTTTATTGTCCCCACACAACGAATGGATACCTTGAACTACCGCCTACGTTGTGATACAACGATGAAAACCAGCTCCATCAACCGGAGGGACCCATGCGCCTGTTCATCGCCGTCCCCTTTGCCGAGGAGACCAAGGAACAACTCCTCAGTATCCAAGCTCGCCTGCGGCAAGCCGCGCGGGGCGGCTCCTTCACACGCCCCGAACACCTGCACCTGACGCTGGTATTCCTGGGCGAGGCACCCGAGGAGCGGGTGCCTGCCATCACGGCGGCAATGGACGGCGTTCCCGCCCAACCACTCACCCTGCAGTTTGAAGGAGTTGGGCAATTCGGCGACACCTGGTGGGTCGGCATCCGTACAAACCCGGCATTGGTTGACCTGCAGGGCGGGCTGGCGCAGGCCCTGCGTGCCAAAGGATTTCCCATCGAGAGCCGGCCCTACAAGCCCCACCTGACGCTGGGGCGGAAGGTGGCTCTGCCGCCAGGCCTCCAACCAGCAGAACTGGGAGCATTCGAACCATTCGAGGCCGCCGTGCCGGTCATCCAACTCATGCTCTCCGAACGGTTACAGGGGCGGTTGACCTACACGGCGCTTTACGAAAAGCAGCTCTAGAGCCGGGCAAAACCATACCCGCCCGGAATGGGTGACAAACACGGGACTGCAGTCGTCGTCCCGTTCAGAGTGTCTACAAACCCTTAGAACGGGCAAATGGAGCTGAACCTCCCGCCGATTCATTCGGCAGGAGGAAAGGCAGGGTCAGCCCGAGCAGAAGAAAAACCGCCCGAAGGCACAACGTATCCTAAGAAACCCGCATGAGATCTGCAATTTGTGATCGGTCGGCGACATGTGCGGCGACCGATCTGACCATAACGAGAACAAGCACTTTGAATCGCGGCTGTCGCAACAGCGGTAGCCGCGACAGGCTGTCGACTTTGTCGACAGCCAAAAACGGGACTGCAACTGCAGTCCCGTTTGATGATGACGTAGATGAATTACTTGCTGCCCCGCAGCGCCAGTGCCGCGCCTACAAAGCCAAAGAACAGCGGATGGGGCCGGTTGGGCCGGGATTTAAACTCCGGATGGAACTGCACCCCCACAAACCAGGGATGGTTGGGCAGCTCGATGATCTCCACCAGGTCGAGTTTCTCATTGACGCCGGCCATGACCATACCGCCCTGCTCCAGTTGGGTGCGGAAAGCGTTGTTGAGTTCAAACCGGTGACGGTGCCGCTCGCTGATGTCATCCCGCCCATAAGCCGCGCGGGCATGGGTACCGTGCCGCAGGGTGCAGTCATAGTGGCCCAGGCGCATGGTGCCGCCCTTCTTCACCACGTTGCGCTGCTCCTCCATCAGGTCAATGACAGGATGGGTGGTCTCCGGCGCGAATTCGGTACTGTTGGCGTCCTTGAGACCCAGCACATGCCGGCTGTACTCGATGACCGCGATCTGCAGCCCCAGGCACAGGCCGAAGTAGGGGATGCCGTTCTCACGGGCGTATTTGGCCGTGGCGATTTTACCCTCGATACCGCGGTCACCAAAGCCGCCAGGCACCAGGATGCCGTCGAGCCCAGCCAACTTGCGTGGGGCCGTCTCGTCGTTGATCTCCTCGGATTGGATCCACTCAATCTTGACGCTGGCATTGTGGTGGATGGCACTGTGCACCAGCGATTCGGACACGCTCAGATATGCGTCATGCAGCTCCACATACTTACCGACAATGCCGATGCGAACCTGACGGTTGGGAGTGCGCTGTTTCTCCACCAACGCGCGCCACTCGGTGAGGTCGGGCTCCTTGCAGGCCAAGCCCAGTTTCTGGCAGGCACGCTCAGCCAGACCCTCGTCCTCCAGCATCAACGGCACTTCGTAAATTGTCTCAGCGTCCAGGTTCTCAATGACGCAATTGGGTGACACGTTGCAGAAAAGCGAAATCTTACGCTTCATGTCGGCGCTCAGCGCCCGCTCGGAGCGGCAGACGATGATGTCAGGCTGAATGCCGATGGAACGCAGTTCCTTCACGCTGTGCTGGGTGGGCTTGGTCTTGAGCTCGCCCGACATGTGCAGATAGGGCACCAGCGTCACGTGGATGTAGAGGCAATTCTCGGGGCCGACCTCCCAGCGAAGCTGACGGATGGCTTCCAGGAAGGGAAGGCTCTCAATGTCACCCACGGTGCCGCCAATCTCGGTGATGACGACGTCCGGGCGAGATTCGCTGCGGCCAACGGCCACGATGTTGCGCTTGATCTCCTCGGTGATGTGGGGGATGACCTGAACCGTGCCGCCCAAGAAGTCACCGTGACGCTCCTTGTTGATGACGGTCCAGTAGATGCGGCCCGTGGTCACGTTGTTGTCCTGGCTGAGGTTCTCGTCGATGAATCGTTCGTAGTGCCCCAGGTCGAGGTCGGTCTCAGCGCCGTCCTCGGTCACGAACACCTCACCATGCTGGTAGGGACTCATGGTACCAGGATCGACGTTGATGTAGGGGTCAAACTTTTGAATGGAGACCTTGTGTCCCCGGCACTTGAGCAAACGACCAAGAGAGGCGGCGGTGATGCCCTTGCCCAACCCGGACACCACGCCCCCCGTTACGAATATGTATTTGGTACTCATGCAACCTCCGCCCGTGTCGATGTACTTGCCTACGCCAAACTTACATTTGAATATTTAACCACGCAGCAATTGGGCTGTCAAGGAAAAATTGTGGCAAAATTCGCGCGGTGCAGCGAGTATCCACAAGATGCGGGGTGCTGTACCAAAAAGGGACATGTTTGGGAACGATCGCCATCATGTGGTGTACGCCTTGATGCATCCGCCGCTTGCCCACGGCGAAAGCGCCCAAAGGGACCTCGCCTCCATGAAACACAACGATCCTGTGTCGGCGTATACCAATCCTCTGCAGCCGCGAGGCGATTCACTCGCCCGCGGCAATCCGTACTCTGCTCGTGGTATACTGCCCTCCCGCGGGAGCGGCGTCTCCTATGGATAAGCCAGCACGACCACGCAGCAGAATGCCCCGCGACAACATGCGCGGCGCGGGGCATCAAACACTTCAGGACGAGCACTCCCAACTCGCGGTGGTCGCCAAAGGTGGCCGCCGCGACAGCGAAGCGCCAAAGGGGACTTCGCCTCCTTGGACCCCGACATGCCCTTGAAATCATGTGCCACCCTTTGTAGCCGCGAGGCGATTCACTCGCCCGCGGCACCAAACAGTTCGCCCGAGGCACTCTGCCCTTCCCGCCCACAGGCGGCGTCTCCCACGTAAAAGCCCCGCACGACCAAAGCAATAGAGAAGCCGCCCGGCGACCTGTGCGCCGGGCGGCCCAACCTACCCCTGACGAGCACTCCCACTCGCGGCGAGCGCAAAGCGATCGCCGCGAATAGCGAAGCGTCAGAAGACAAAGCAGATCAGGTTGTTCTTGCCGTCGTTGACCATGCGTCCCAGAACGTTGCGCAGTTTCCCCTGCACGGCGGGGGGCATCTGGCCGGAGCGGCCCTCCAGCCCCTCCCCCACCAGATCATAGAGCGTCTGGCCAAAGAATTCAGTGTTCCAGAGCGAGTCCCGGTCACTCTCATAGTCGTTACGCAGGTGCCGGAGGAAGTCCTCGGTCTGTTTCTCATTGCCCACAATCTGGCTGACCTCGGTGTTCACATCCACCCGCAGGATGTGCCAGGTGGGGGCGCTGGCCCGGAAACGCACGCCATACCGCCCGCTCTGATGGATGAGCTCAGGCTCTTCGAGCTCGATGTCGGCAGGACCCGGCTTGACCAGCCCATACCCACCTTGCCGTACGGCTGTCAAGGCCTCGGCCATGTGGTCGTACTCCCGCTTGGCATGGGCCAGGTCGTAGATGATGCTCATGAGCGAGGCCTCGTCGTGGATCTCCAGGCCGCTCTCCTCGCTTAGCAACCGGTAGTAGAGCGACTGCAGTGGCACGATGTCAGCCTCTACCACACCGCTGCCGGCATCGATGCGCAGGATGCGCAGCTCCTCAATGTTCTCCGCCCCGGCGAAGCGAGCCGACAACACCTGATAGTCCTTAACCTTGCTGATGGCAGCGGCCACCTCTTTGACAAGGTCAACGATGAAGGTGAGCAGCCAATGCCCCCAAGGCAGCGACTTGACCCAGGTCGGCATGGAGAAATCCACCTGCCGCACCGGGAACTCATAGAGCACGGTACGCATGATCTCCTGCACGTCCAGCCGGTCCATGTGCAGGACGTCCACTGGCACCACGGGCACGGCGTACTTGGTGCTGAGGTTGCCTGCCAGCTCCCGGGTAGCATCGGCCGACGGCGTACGGCTGTTGAGGAGCAGGACAAAGGGCTTGCCCAGCGCCTTCAGCTCATCCACCGCCTTTTCCTCCGCCGGCAGGTAGTTGGCCCGGGGGATCTCGGTGATGGTGCCGTCGGTCGTCACCACCAGACCAATCGTGGAGTGATCCACAATGACCTTCCGGGTACCCTGCTCGGCCGCCTGGGCAAAGGAAATCTCCTCCGGCTGCCAGGGGGTACGCACCATGCGCGGCTGCCCATCCTCGCTGTCGCCATAGGCGCCGTCCACCATGTAGCCCACACAGTCCACCATTCGCACGCTGCAATGGGCGTTGTCCGCCAGGTCGATTGTCACGGCCTCGCTGGGCACGAAGCTCACCTGGGTCGTCATGATCGTGCGGCCGCCACCGCTCTGGGGCAGCTCGTCGATGAGCCGTTCCTTGTGCCAGGAATCTTCCATCTCCGGCAGCACCATCAAGTCCATAAACCGGCGGATAAAGGTGGACTTGCCGGTGCGCACGGGGCCGACGACCCCGACATAGATATTCCCGTCCGTCCTTTGCGCCATCTGTCCATAAATGTCCATGTCCGCCATGCTCCCACTCCTTTTCGGGCATTCGATTCCACAAACCATGTATATGAGGTCATGGTCCATGCATATGCACCAAATTGGCTGGGATGGCGTCGTTCAGGCGGGCAGGCCGGCCGGAAGCGCCTCGCCGATGGCCGTGAGCAGAGCGTCGGCAAATGCCGTGAGCGCCGCAGCGTCGCAGGCGCAGGGCGTTTCGTCGATATACTGGGCCAGGGCGGCGGACACCACCGGGCGGTGGGCCGCCAAATCCTCCTGCTTCAGCGCCCACTCCCCTCCCTCGCGCTTGGAGCCCACGAACCCCTCCCGCAAGTAGCGGAGTGTGCGGCAGAGGTTGAGGATGGTGAACGCCGGCTGGATGGAGACGGCGTCCGACGGCTCGTGGATGGCTTCCCTCGCACTGCCGATGTCATAGAGCACGGCGCGAAGGTAGTCCTCCCGCGGGACAACCCCAAAGGTCTCAGCAATAGGCGCGCCCAGCAGCACCTGGCCACGGGCGTGCAGCACCGTAACATGGGCTGCCAGATCCTCATCGTCTCCACCGGCCAGTACAAGTTCAGCCTGGCCCAGCCGGTACCGCTCGTGCCAGGTGGTCGAATAGTGCTGCACAAAGCCGATGGGGTGGTGTGCCTCCCGCGCTTGGACCGCCGTCAGCACACTCAACTCAATCTTGTGGTGGCAGTCGTCGCCGGCGATGGCCATGACGCGCCCGGCCAGATCAAGTTTCTCCTGTCGGGTGGGCTCCACACCCGTCACTGCCAGCAGGTCGATGTCACTGCTCCACGGGTTGAAGCTGCCCATGGCCATGGAGCCATGCAGATAGAGGCCCACGAGGTTGGGCCCAAACGCGCCCTGAAAGGCGCTCTCCAGCGCCCGAAGCACACCATTGACTTCCTCAGCCTGGGGCCCATTGTATTGATATGCCATAGTCTTCCCTCCCTCTCACTTTTGATAGTTTACCACGGCGTACCGCGCAGGAACAGAGAACGAATTTGGGTACTACCGCCAGACACGGCGGGAAATGACCCTGAAGACACTCGCTGCACGAAGGGAAGAATATGTATAATGGTGTTATGGAGGATTGCTTACCAATGAAACAATGGACGAAACAGAACATTCCTGGCATTGCCCTGTGCACCGTGCTTGCCGTGCCGGCCTGGCTCGCGGGCAACCAGCTCCCCCTCGTGGGCGGGCCCATCCTGGGCATCCTGCTGGGCATGCTGGCCGCGCTTTGGCGCCGGCCGCCCCTGCTGCAGCCCGGCATCGCCTTCACCGGCAAAAAGCTGCTGCAGGCCGCCATCGTGCTCCTGGGCTTTGGCATGAACCTCTTTGCTGTGGTGCGTGTCGGCGGGCAGACACTGCTCCTCATGGTCTTCACGCTGGCGGCGGCGTTCCTGGCGGCGTGGGCCTTTGGGCGGCTGCTACGGGTGGAGCGCAACGCCAATGTGCTCATCGGCGTGGGCACGGCCATCTGCGGTGGGTCTGCCATCGCGGCCACCGCCCCGGTCATCGGTGCGCGGGACGACGAGATTGCCCAGTCCATCTCCACCATTTTCCTCTTTAACATCATCGCGGCGTTCCTGTTCCCGGCTCTGGGGCATCTCATGGGCATGGATGACCACGCCTTCGGTCTGTGGGCGGGCACGGCCATCAACGACACCTCGTCGGTGGTGGCGGCGGGTTATGCTTTCAGTACCGAGGCTGGCGACCTTGCCGTCATCGTGAAGCTGACACGGACACTGATGATCCTGCCAATCACGCTGACGCTGGCACTGTGGACAGCGCGGCGAAGCGCCCGCCAGGGTTCGACCTTCTCATTTCAAAAAATCTTCCCGTGGTTTGTGCTGGGGTTCCTGGCAGCGTCGGTCGTTGGCACGTTCGCGCCGCTGCCGCCGGCGTTGCTGGCCTTCCTGCCCCAGGCGGGCAAGTTCCTCATTGTGATGGCCATGGCGGCAATTGGGCTCAACACCAACGTGGTAAAACTTGTGAAAAGCGGCTGGCGGCCCCTGCTTCTGGGGCTGTGCTGCTGGGCGGTACTGACGGCGGCGTCGCTCCTGGCCCAGGCGGTACTGCTGTAAACTGCACCGGCGGGCATAGTGTTCTTCCTGACGGGAACAAACCGACTCCCCCGCTCTTGTTCCAAGACGGGGGAGTTTTACTTCAACACACGGTGAATGCTGCGATACAGGCCAGGAAGGTCGTCAATCCAAACGCGGACCCCATTGGAGGCGTAAACAAAATCGTATAACCCATCCGCAATGCCACCGAGCTTCATCGTGTCTGCGCAGACAAACCCGATGGAATTCTCCCAGCCATATTGCTTGGCGATTCGCTCTGCATTGGCAAGCTGGTTCTCTGAGATGTCGCAAGAGGTCGCCTGCGCCCCAACATGGCAAAGGCAAACACCGCGTGGTTGTCGCCGCTCGAAGGCACGCAGATTCTCTTGCCACGCAGGTCGGCAGAAAGTAACGAAGGGTTTCCCAGGTGGTGTGATGGAAGGCGTTGGCCGGGTTCTCGGCAATGCGGGCCATGAACCTTTCCGAATGGCTGAACGCCGAATAGGCGGCTGCGCCGTCATTCCAACTGCCCCTGTTCTTCTCCGCTGCTGTCGCCATTTCACCCTCCGCTCCATCAAGGCATAAAGATATGGTGTTAATTGAATGATGCCACACAACAGCCGTCAAGGTAACGGGCGGTTCGGTTATAGTCAAAGTTACTGAGCCTGTCGTGTCCGCTGGATGGATCGACAGTCGACTCGATCTCGATTCCAGTGCAGGTGTTTAACGAACAAACAAGCCGCCGGAAATCCGGCGGCTTGAACCTTGTGCTGTTGGGCTTAGCGGCGGCGGCGCAGGAACGGCGGGACGTCCAAATCGTCGTCGTCGATCACCACGTTTTGACGGGGCCGCTCGTTGGGCACGTCATTATCGCGGTCACGGCTGTCGCTCTGGCCGTAGGTGCCACGGGGGTCGTTACGGTCGTACCGGGGCTCCACCCGCTCATAAGGCTGGCGGTTGACTTCACGCTCCCGCTGGGGCGGGAAGGTCGTCGTCGCGTCGTCGTAGCCGGCGCGGCCGGGGGTGCGGAAGCTCGTGGTACCCTGGGGCTCACGGGTAGCGGGCCGCTGGGTAGCCGGCTCGGGCCGTTCCTCTTCAAAGGGCTTGGCCGCGGGCTTGCGGGCGGGTTGCTGGCGAACGATGCCGCTCTCGAACCCGGTGGCGATGACGGTGATGCGGACCATGTCCTGCATCTCATCGTCGA
>JAEYRA010000096.1 GCA_023409755.1 Bacillota bacterium | reverse complement strand
GCGCACTGTCTAGCCAATTTCTTCCATCGGCCCAAAATGCAACAAACTTTGCAGGATTTTTGCCGTAGGTTTGGAATAGTATGGGCAGCCTACGAATTGGGGAAGGTTTGGCTTTCCATCGAACGATTTGGCTGGGGAACCGGCCATGTGTTTTTAATTTCATTATAAGGAGGTCCCCTCAATGCCCGTTGTCCTGATTTGGCAGATCTCTGCCATTGTCGTCGCGGTGCTGGCCTTTGCGCTGGCGTTCTACTTCTACGTCTGGGTTAAGGCGCAGAAGTCGTCCAACGAGAAGATCGCCGAGGTCGGCGCGCTCATCCGCAAGGGTGCCAACACCTTCCTCCGGCGCGAGTACCTCGTGCTCACCCGGTTCGCCGGGGTGGTCGCGGTGCTGCTCCTCCTCTTCCTGCCCCAGCCCATCTGGCGCGGCAACTGGGTGGAGAACGTCACCATGACGCTCTGCTACATCTTCGGTACGGTGCTGTCGGCCATCGCCGGCAAGATCGGCATCCAGGTGGCCACCATCGCCAACGCCAAGGCCGCCGAGGCCGCCCGTGAGGGCATCCGCCCGTCATTCCTGGCAGGGTTCCGCGGCGGCGCGGTCATGGGTATGGCCGTGGTAGGCGCAAGCTTGCTGGGCGTCACCGCCGTGCTCATGGTCACCGGCAGCGCATCGGCCATCCTGGGCTTCAGCTTCGGCGCCAGCTCCCTGGCCCTGTTTGCCAAGGCCGGCGGCGGCATCTTCACCAAGACCGCTGACATCAGCGCGGACCTGACCGGCAAGGTCGAGCTCGGTATCCCCGAGGACGACCCCCGCAACCCCGCCGTCATCGCCGACAACGTGGGCGACAACGTGGGCGACGTGGCCGGCATGGGCGCTGACCTCTTCGACAGCAACGTGGCAGCTTTCGCCGCGGCTCTCGTCATGGCCACCTCCATCGATGGCGGCGTGGGTAAGAACGTCTCCATGGTGTTCTGCTTTGGCGCGCTCGGCCTGCTGGCTTCCATCATCGGCGTGGCCACCGCCCGCATGGGCAAGAAGGGCGACCCGACCCACGCCCTCAACTCCTCCACCTACATCACAACGGGCATCTTCGCCGTGCTGACCGCCGGCGCGACCGCCATCTTCCAGTACGACTGGCGCATCTGGGGCGCTGCCATCGTGGGCCTGCTCGTGGGCGTCATCATCGGCATCGCTTCCGACTACTTCACCAATGACAACAAACCCCCGGTGCACCACGTGGCCAAGGCTTCCGAGTCCGGCCCGGCGTTCACCATCCTGTCGGGCATCTCCTACGGGTTCCTGAGCGTGGTGCCGGCCATCGTGGGTATCGCGGTGTCGGCGCTGGCCGCCTACAAGATCTGTGAGCCCATCGGCGCGGGCTACCCGATGTTCGGTATCTCCATGGCCGCTCTGGGCATGCTCTCCATCGTCGGCATGATCATCTCCAACGACGCGTACGGCCCCATCGTCGACAACGCCCGCGGCCTGGCTGAAATGGGCAACCTGGGCGATGACGTGCTGGCCATCACCGACGAGCTGGACTCGGCCGGTAACACGGTCAAGGCCGTCACCAAGGGCTTTGCCATCTCGGCCGCCGGCCTCACGGTCATCTCCCTGCTGGGCGCGTTCATGAGCGAAGTCAACGACGCCGCCCGCGAGCTCGGCATGGTGGATGCCGGTCAGAACTTCATGAACGGTTTTGACGTGATGAACCCGATGGTGTTCTTCGGTCTGCTGATCGGTGCCGCCATTCCCGCGGTGTTCTCGGCCATGCTGATGCTGGGCGTGGACCGCAATGCCCAGCGCATGGTGCAGGAGATCCACCGCCAGTGGAACACCATCGTTGGCCTCAAGGAAGGCAAAGAAGGCGTGCACCCCGAGTACGACAAGTGCATTGACATCGCCACCGTGGGCGCCCTGCGCGAGCTCGTGCCCGCCGGCCTCATGGCCATCATCGCCACGCTGGTCGTCGGTTTCGTCGGCGGCGTGCAGGCCATCGGCGGCTTCCTCGCCGGTAACATCGTCTCCGGCCTGCTGCTGGCCCTCTTCATGAGCAACTCCGGCGGCCTGTGGGACAACTCCAAGAAGTACGTGGAAGCCGGCAACCACGGCGGCAAGGGCAGCGAAGCCCACAAGTCCGCCGTCGTGGGCGACACCGTCGGCGCCCCCTTCAAGGACACCGCCGGCCCGTCCATCAACACCCAGATCACCGTGGTTTCCCTGGTGTCTTCGCTGATGGCGACGCTGTTCCTCAGCTTCTCGCTGTTCTCCTGACGGCATTCGCCCAGGAGCAAACGACATAAGCGAGGGGGAACCCCCCAAACAACCAACCATCGCCCGCCCGTGCCACGCACGGGCGGGCTTCTTTTTCGGTTCGCGCAGGGCGGTTGGCGTGGCTGCCGCCCGTGCAGAAGATCGCCGGCACCACCGTGCCGCGGGAAAAACGCGACGAGGCTTCGACGGTGCCGCCGTGGTTGGCGTTGATGTGAGCGGCCCCAAGGCCGGGCGCGGCCCATTGCTGCGGAACGCCGTTTTTGCCCCGGCCATAGCGGCATGGCAAGGGGGGGCGCCTGCGGTGCGTTGTGCATGGATGCCCTCCACCCACAGAGCGGGGCCCGGCCTGCCGGCCCTGTGCAGCACAACCTTGCCTTCCCTGCCATCATCCCGTACACTAAGGACAGCAACTGCGGGGCCTGGCCCCGGTGGAGGATCGTAAATGGCGCAACGCAGACACCCCCTGACCCCTGGTAACGCGATGGAAGGCGCGGCGCGGCTGGCGCTGGCCCTGTTGGCGGCACTGGCGCTGGCCCTGTGCGCGGCCACCCCGGCACGGGCCGCCGAGGGGCCTGCCGTCACCGTGCACACCGCCGTGCAAGGGGCTGGGAGCCTGCTGACGGGCCTGGGGACAGCGGGCAGCCAGCCCGCCGCGCTGGCACAGGCCGAGGGCAAGCAAGGCGCGTCGGCCACCCTGGCGGAGGACCAAACCGTGGCCGGGCCGGTGCTGCTGGCCGCCGGCGATGCCCTGGCGCTGGGCGGCCGCACGCTGACGGTCTTTGGCGACCTGACCATCGCCGGGACGCTGACGGTGGGCAGCGGCAATCTCGTCGTCCACGGCAACCTGCTCATCGACGGCGGCACGCTCGTGATGACGTCCTCCACCGGCACGGCGGTGGTGGATGGCGCCTTTGTGACCGACGGCGCCAGCCACGACGGGAAGCTGACCGCCGGAACGCTGACGGTGGGCGGCGACTTCCTGCAGCTGGCGACCCGTTCCTCCCTGAGCTACCGGGAGAGCGGCAGCCACATCACCAAGCTCACGGGCAAAAACAAGCTGATGCAGTTCACCACGCCGGTGGGCTCGGCCCTGCGCAACCTGAAGCTGTCGGGCGTCACCTTCACCGCCGGCAGCCGCACCATCACGCTGACCCGCTGCAGCGTGGCGGACGGCGAGGTCGTGGCGAACACCGTGCAGTACGCGACGACCGGTGGCACCTGGCTGGCGCTGGCCCCGTCGCTGGCTTCCGACTTCACCATCACCGCGCCCAACGTGTGGCTGAGGGCGGCCATGAACGGCCGCGCCATCACCGTGAACGGCAACGCCCACGTGCCCAAGGGCGGCATACAGCACGTCACCGGCAACCTCACGACCACCACGCTCACGGTGGACGGCACCCTCAACCTGGCCGCGGCCAAAACGGTCAAGACCACCGGGGCGCTGCGGGTGACGGGGTCCCTCAACCAATCCGCCGGCACGGTGGACTGCGGCGGCACCTTCACCGCCGCCGGGGGCACGTGCACGCTTTCTGCCGGGGCGCTCAGCCTGCGGGGCGGGTTTGCCCAGGCAGCGGGGGCCACGGTGAATGCCGCACCGGCCCACACCACCACCCTGCGGGCTTCGGGCAGCAAGGTCACCTTCGCCGCGCCGGACAAGGGCTGGTTCGGGGGCTATGCCGTGGCCTCGGGCGCGTCGCTGGCCTCGGGCTCGGTGGTGAGCCTGCGCGCCACGCTGACCGGCAACCTGACGCTGCCCGCCGGCACCGACCTGTGGATGGCCGGGGCCACCGGGGGCCGGCAGCTCACCGTGGGCGGCACGCTCCTCGTGCCCGCCGGGGCCACGCTGGCCGTGGACGCCGGCCGGGTGACGGCTGGTGCCCTGACGGTGAACGGCACCCTTGCCATGACCCATGCCAGCGGCGTGGTGGACGTGGCTGGCACCTTCACCGCCCAGGGGGAGGACAGCACCGGTTCCCTCACCGCCGGGTGGCTCCTCCTGCGGGGGGGCTTTGTCCAGCGGGCCAATGGCGGCGTGACGGCGACCTTCCGCGCGGGGGTCAACCACCGCACGGTGCTGTTGGGCAACGCGGCCCAGTCCATCGCCTTCCAGAACCCCGGCGACAGCGGCTTCGGCCAGCTCTATGTGGCCAACGGCGCGGTGCCCACGCCCACGGGCCTGCCCGCGGCCAGCGAACAGGCGCTGGGCACCACCCTGAACACCCTGACGGTGACCGCCGGGGATGAGCGCGTGCTCACCCCGGCCTTCGCCCCCACCACCACGGCCTATGAGGCCCTCATTCCCTATGGCCAGGCGACCGCCGCTGTGGCGTGGTCGGCCCCCGCCGGGCTGGTTGGCGTGGCAGTGAACGGCACGGCTCAGCCCACAAGTTGGGGCGGCACGGTCGCCATCGACCCCGCCGCCACCCGCACGGTGACGCTGACGGTGTCCGCGCTGGCCACCCTGCCCCCGGGCGTCAGCGACAGCCGGCTGCAGCGGGTGTACACCCTCACGCTCTCGCCGGTCAACGCCGAACTCGCCACCCTGGGGTTGCCGGCGGGCACGGTGCAGGGGCCCGTTGACCTCGCCGCTGTGTTTGACTACACCGCCACGCTGCCGGTGGGCACGGGCACGGTGAGCGTGGCCCCCCGGCCCGCCAACGCCAACGCCGCCGTGGCCCTGCAGGTGAATGGGGCAACCAAAGCATTGCCAGCCAGTGTATCGCTGGCCGAGGGGCAGACCGTGGCCCTGCGCATGGCCGTGACGGCCCGCACCACCGCCAACGACCCCGCCCCCGCCGACGGCAGCCGGGTCTACACCGTGGCACTGACCCGCCCGACGCTGCTGGACGGGCTCACCGCCGCCTCCCCCGATGGGGCCGTACCGTCGCTGGGCTTTGACCGGGCGACCGAGAACTACACGCTCCAGGTGCCGGCCTCGGTGGGGTCGGTGACGCTGACGGCCACCCCCGGCAGAGGCTGCGCGTCGCTGACGGCAAACGGCAATGCAGCCACCGCCCTCACCCTGAACCCGGCCATCGGCGGCAGCGCCAAGGGCACCTTTGTGGCCGCCGACAGCACCGGCAGCTACCAACGCACCTACACCGTGACCGTGCGGCGGGCCGCGCTGGTGACGAGCATGACCCTTACCGCTGACGGTGCCGCCGTGACCCCCCAGCCGGCCTTCGCCGCCACCACCGGGGCCTACACCGTGGAGCTGCCCGCGGACACCGGAGCCGCCACCGTGCGCCTACAGGCGAGCGTCGAGGCAGCTGCCCTGACCCTCAACGGCAACGCCATCCCCGCCGGGGAGGTCGTGACCCTGCCGCTGCCCGGCGTGGGCAACGCCACCGGGCAGGCCGTGGTGGTGGCACGCACCGCCAACGGCAAGGAAGTGCGCTACACCCTCACGCTGCGCCGCCCGCTCGTCACCGGCGTCAAGGTATCGGCGGGCAAGGTCAGCGGCGGCTTCCAGGGGTATGGCACCACCGTCATCGATCTGCCCTACGCCACCGCGTCCGTCACCGTGACCCCCCAAAGTGAGGCGGGCGTCACCCTGGTGGACAGTGCCGGCAAGGCACTCCCCGGCGGGGCCCTCACCGTGCAGCCGGCCATGGGCAGCACCCAGAGCGTGACCGTGACCGCCCGCCGGGCTGATGGCAGCCAAACCCTGCGGTTCACCGTGCGCCGGGCCAAGAGCAACAACCCCGCCCTCACCAGCCTGGGGCAGAGCGCGGGGAGCCTGTCCCCGGCCTTTGCCGCGGGCACCACACGCTACACCCTGACCCTGCCGGAGACGGCCAAAAGCCTGACCTTCAAGCCCAAGGCGGCGGTGAGCAACTCCGCCTGGCGGGTGAACGGCGGCACGGCCAACCACACCACCGCTGCGACCCTGCCCGCCGTGGGGAAGGATCGCGCCGTGTCCATCGCCGTGACGGCACAGGATGGCACCACCCGCACCTACACGGTGACCGTACGGGTGCGCAAGACCGTGGCGGCCATCTCCGCCAGCCCCCTGTGGGACGAGCGGCCCTCCCTCTCCCCCGGCGGCAGCAATGACCTGACGCTGGCCTACACCCTGGCCCAGCCCGCCACGGTCAAAATTCAGGTACGCAAAGGCGGCTCCTCCACCTACCGCACCCTCAAAACCCGCACCCACACCACCGCCGGGGCCAAAACCTGGGACTGGGACGGCGAGGTGGGCGGCAAATGGGCGGCGGCGGGCACCTGGTACCTGCGGGTGACGCCCACGGTGAACGGCGTGACCGGCACCAGCCGCACGCTCGCGGTGCGGGTGCTGGCCCCGCCCACCCTGTCGCTGACGGCCGGCTCCACCAAGCTCACCGCCGACGGCGACCACAGCCTCAAGCTCAAGGCCCGCTGGAGTGTGCTGACCGACGTGCGGGTGAAGGTTACCAACGCCAGCGGCACCACCGTGCGCACCCTCTATGCCAAGGCCGACTGCCAGCCCGGCAGCAAAACGCTCTATTGGGACGGACGGGACTCCAACGGCAAGCTCGTCAAGGCCGGCACCTACCAGGTGAAGCTCAGCGGCGGGCGAGGGACTTCTGCCAGGGTGAAAGTGACGGTGAAGAGGTAGCTCTGCGGCGGCAGACCCCCGCGGCAAGGCACCGCTGCCCTGAACGGCCCAACCGATGGGAATGGCACCGCCATACCGTGGCTTGTATCAGGGCCATCGGCCAACCACAAAATGCAGGAATTCGTTCCGTTTTTTTGCCCTCGCAGTGGGCCGAAACCCCACCATCCGCGGTGCTTCGTGGTGTGAACCTTTCTTGGTGCATCGCTATGAGGATTACTGCGTAAATTGTCGAATTTGGGCATTTGACCGAAATTACGCGAGATTTTTGGGGTATTTTCGTACAATTTTAACCGTTTTTTCTGTAAATATCTATTGCAAACTTCCCATGATCGTGTATAATATGAGTCGTTGAATCTGTCCTCCATGTGCGGCTGAGTCGTCAGCCGTCACAACGCAGAGCGGTTCGTGCGGCCTCCACTGCCGGACAACCGTGGCTGCCCGACCAGGAACCATGATCCCTCGCTCTTACCAAAGGGGCGGCAGCGCCCCGCGGCGCAGACCAAGGATTACGGCCTGTACAACGGGAAAGACCCGGGCATTCTGCCGAGTCGGTCAATGGGGCTGAAAGGTTTGGCCATAGCTCTGGATGGAGCAAAAAAATAAAGCGAGGGAACCACACATGTACCAGGATGAAACCTTAGTCTGCAGAGACTGCGGCGAACAGTTCGTGTTCACCGCCCGTGAACAGGAATTCTACGCCGAGAAGGGCTTTTCCAACAAGCCCGTGCGCTGCAAGGCCTGCCGCACCGCCCGCAAGGGCCAGACCGGCGGCGGCGATCGTCGTCCCGCTCGTGAGATGTACGATGCCATCTGCGCTGAGTGCGGCGCGCCCACCAAGGTGCCCTTCGTTCCGAAGAACGACCGGCCCATCTACTGCAGCGACTGCTTCAAGCGCATGCGCTAATCACCAGTAGACACAACAGAACCGGCAGGATCGAAAGACCCTGCCGGTTTTTTATTGGCGTGAGCCGCACGGCGCAACACCGGCCGGGGCACAGCCACCACAGAAGACACGGCGGGGTACCTTCCCCTCGTTGGGAGCATTGGCCACGCGCCGGGCGGCCTGACCGGGAGCAGTGCCGGGAACCTGCCGCCGGGCCAGCACTGCCCCCCCAACGGTATCCCTAGCACACGTGCGCAGAGCAGCCGGTGCGCCCGGTTAGGGCCCATGGGGACGAACCGCCAAAGGGGAGAGCAGCGCCATGGTTCGTCACGCGGCAACGCACCAGCCGCAGCGCCGGAGGCCCTCGGGTGCCGTGGACGCCGATGGCATAAGGACAACGGGATCTGGCGGGCGTGGTGGCGCTGGGCAAGCGCGCGGCGTCTGTGCCAGCAGGCGGGCAAAGCATCCCCTCTGCCCCGGTTGACCTCCACCAGCGCTGGCGGCGCAGCCAATCCACAACAGACAGCGGGAAGGAACCTTCGTGGCGCGGCAGCGGGCTGCTGACCGGGCCACAGGCCTGCCCGCCCCCTTGCCACAGGAAGGCCACCGGGCAGGAACGATCGGGCAGGTCATCGCCGTGGGAGCACCGGGCACAGCACACCAAGGAGGATGCATGGACAAACAAACCATACTGCGCCAGGTTTTTGGCTACGAAGCCTTCCGCCCCGGGCAGGAAGCGCTGGTGGACGCGCTGCTGGCTGGGCGGGACGTGCTGGGCGTGATGCCCACCGGCGCGGGCAAGTCCATTTGCTACCAGGTGCCGGCACTGCTGCTGGGGGGGCTGACGCTGGTGGTGTCACCGCTCATCGCGCTGATGGGTGACCAGGTGGCCGCGCTGAACGCCGCGGGGGTGGCGGCGGCCTTCCTGCATTCGGGTCTTTCGCCCAGCCAGGCGGCCGCCGTGCTGCGCCAGGCCAGGGAGGGGAAGCTGAAGCTGCTCTATGTGGCGCCGGAGCGGCTGACCAGCGGGGAATTCCTGCGCGCCATGCAGGCCGCGCCGCCCGCGCTGGTGGCGGTGGATGAGGCACACTGCATCTCCCAATGGGGGCAGGACTTCCGCCCCAGCTACCGGCGCATTGTGGACTTCCTGGACGAGCTGCCCGCGCGGCCGCCGGTGGGGGCCTTCACAGCCACCGCCACCGATGAGGTGCGCCGCGACATCGCCGGGAGCCTGGGTCTTATCGACCCGCTGACGCTGACGACAGGCTTTGACCGCCCCAATCTGTGGTTTGAGGTGCTGCGCCCCGCCCGCAAGGCCGACTGCCTGCGCGGGCTGCTGCGTGAGCGCCGCGGGCAGAGCGGCATCGTCTACTGCGCCACCCGCACCGCGGTGGAGCGGGTGTGCGAGAGCCTGCTGCACCAAGAGGTGGCCGCCACCCGCTACCACGCCGGCTTGCCCGATGAGGAACGCCGCCGCAACCAGGAAGACTTCCTCTATGACCGCCGGACGGTGATGGTGGCCACTAACGCCTTCGGCATGGGCATCGACAAATCCAACGTGGGGTTCGTCGTCCACTACCACATGCCCAAGAACCTGGAGAGCTACTACCAGGAGGCTGGCCGTACAGGTCGCGATGGCTCCCCGGCCGACTGCCTGCTGCTCTACGCCGACAGCGACGCCGCCACGGCGCGGTTTCTGCTGGCGCAATCCACCCCCGACGAGGCGCTGACCGGCGAGGAGCGCGCCCTGCTGGCGCGGCGCAACCGCGAGCGGCTGGACGCCATGGTGGACTACTGCCACACCGAAGGCTGCCTGCGCACGGCGCTGCTCGCTTACTTTGGCGAGCGGCACGACGAGCCCTGCGGCCACTGCGGCAACTGCCGCGCCGCCGCCCAAGCCACCACCGGGGCCCCCATCGACCGCACCGTGGAGGCGCAGAAGATCCTCTCCTGCGTGGGGCGGGCCGAGCGCCTGCACCCCGGTGGGGTCAACGAGACGCTCATCGTGAACACGCTGGCCGGCGGGCGGGACAAACGCCTGCTGGCCCTGGGGCTCGATGGCCTTTCGACCTACGGCATTCTGCAGGAGCTGCCCCGCCCCGCGCTGCGGTCGCTGGTGGCGGCGCTGGAGCGGGAGGGCTGCCTGCGGCGCGGGCCGCTCGATACGCTGCGCCTGACCCCCGCCGCGGGGGAGGTGCTCTTCCACGGCAAGCCCTTCCTGTTGGGGACGGCACAACCACCCCCGCCCGCCAAGCCCGGCCGCGTGCCGCGCCAGCGCCTGCGCGCCGGCCACCCGTCCCTGGCAGACCGAAGCCCCGTGTTTGAAACCCTCAAGGCCCTGCGCACCCGCCTGGCTGCCGAGGCCGGCGTACCGGCCTATGTGGTCTTCAGCGACGCCACGCTCCATGACATGGCCGCCAAGCTCCCACGCACCGAGGAGGAGCTGCTGGATGTCTCCGGCGTTGGGGCGGTGAAGGCCGCGCGCTACGGCCGTGCCTTCCTGGATGCGCTGGCCGCCCGCGACGGAGACGGCGCGAACGGTGAGGACTGACCGCACCGCCCTGCCCATACCGGGTGCGGGCGTCAATCCACAGGTTGTGGATAACACCTAACGCATCAAAAGGGTCTGTCCACCGGACAGGCTCTTTTGCATTGTGCAAACTGGAAATGGGCAAACCACCCATTCTCCTCACAAGCAGTGGTCGATGTACAAGATTGCGCCGCTGTAGCCATCCACGACCACCCACCAGGTGACGCCAATGTCCTTATCCTCTTTGCTCACGTAGGGCACATCGTTGAGCGTCACATCCCAGAGGTAGCCGCCGGCACCAAAGGACACTTCGGCGTCGGCCCGGTCAATGGGAAAGGCAGCCGTGTCCATGTCGTCGTGGTGTTCCGCCACGCCGGCCAGTGCCGCGGCGATGGCCTGCCTCTGGCTCAAGGCCGGTTGCTCCGCCCGATTGGTAAAGCTGCCGCCCAATTCCACCAGGGACAGCCTGCCCTCCCGGTCCCAGGCAGCATAGCCCTCACCGGTCAACGCAAAGTCATGGTGGCCGCTCACCCCCATCACCTGGTCGGTCCCCTCGGTAGGCTCGACGTTGGCGCAATAGGCCACCTCGCCCACGTGCAGGCTGCAAAGAAACACCAGCCGGTCATTGCGACCCACCTCGTAATCGTAGGTCAAGTCCTCGGCCTGGCTGCCGCTCCGCGCCGCCGTCACGATGCGCTCCAACAGTGCCTGCCGGTCTGCTTCACCGGTCACGATAGGCAACTCCGCACCGCTTCCGGTGTGAACATTCTGCAGCGCCACCGAGATCATCGTGCCATCCGCCCGGAAGAGGTAGCGGTACCAGCCATCGGCCAGCACGAAGGCTCCCCGGCGCTCAGCGGCGTTGGCGGGGGACCAGACCTGCCGGGCTTCAGGGGCATCGGCCCCACACAGCCCCAGCGCTGTCACCACCGCCTGCGCCCGCCCCAAGGCAATACCGTCGGTCGGGCCAACGGCTCCCACCGGTTTGGCCATGGCCGCACGCCCCCAAAGAGCCACCGCCCCGGCCCACGCCAGAACCAGTGCCGCCGCCGCCACCAGCAGCACCCGGGACAAAGTCCTTTGCCTGTTCTCCTTGTCCGGCATGAGATCACCCCTTTTGCTTATTATACCTGTGGTAATCTACTATAGGTACAAATATTTATTCACCATTGCGGTACTCCGCCTTCCTCCAAACGCCCTGTCTCCCCACTCTGCCAGGGTGTCAAACTCCCTGCTAATGCACGCAAAAACGACAGAATGCGCCATTCTGAAGATCCGCTCGTTCACCGCGCGTTTTCCCTTGTCATAGACTGCGGCGAGAGGTGATGAACACGATGCGTCACAGCGATCCTTATGGCTATCACAGCGATGTCCCTACCTTGAGCCAAACGGTCAGCGTGACCATGGAGCTCTACCAATCCATGCGAGGGGAGTACTTCGTGGGGTACGCCGATGACCTCGTCTTTGGCAATGGCACCAGCGCCTGGGCGCGGCTCTATAACCCGCACCACTCCGGCGTCAATCTCCATGTCAACGTCTGGACGGTCACGGACATTTCCGCAGCACCCTTCCGCGCGCAGTTCTGGTTCAACGCCACGGCCATGGGCACGCCCGTGCAGAGCCCGACCGTCTCCGCCAACACGGCCCTCACCCCCCTGCCAAGGAGCCGAATCGAACTGCAATCGGCCTCCCAGGTGCCCGGGGAACCCATGGGCGGGGTGAAGGCGTTCTCGCGCAGGGGGCAGCCCGAATCCACCTTGGTGGAAACCGAGAACGGCAAATTCATCTTCCCCCCCGGCGGGAACTTCATGGTCTTCGTCTCCCTTGCGGAGACGCCCAACATCAGCGCCACGGGCCGGGTCGGCTTTGGCTGGTGGGAGGAACCGATCTCCGGCGGCAACTGCTATTGACCGGAGGCTCTGGGGCAGAGCAGGTGATTCGCTGCTCTGCGAACCTTCCCCTCCCGCGCTTTCCTCCACACTCCATACACACCCCATAGGGTGTGTATTTTGCTGAAAAGCCGGGCCACCAACGGCAACGGCACAGGGGGCCCGGACGAAAGGCGGCGGTTTCGCCAGTCCCACCGCCATTCCACCGCAGACGGCGCATAGACTGGTAGGGGTGAACGCCCCACAGGGGGGATGGGCCATGTTTCTGACCGGTTTGCTGTGTGCGCTGACGCTGCTGTGCGCCGCGGGGCTGCTGCTGGGCGACTTTGGCGAGGACCGCTGGCTGCGGCTGTGCATGAAGGTGCTGTGCTCGATGCTGTTCTTCTCGCTGGCGCTGTCGGCGTTTGCCGTGGCACCCGAGGGGCCCATGGGCTACCACCTGCTGTTCCTGGTGGCCTTCGGCCTCTCAGTGGTGGGGGATGGGCTGCTGGATGTGCCCAAACCCGGGTTCTTCCTGCCGGGGTTGGCGGCCTTCGGGTTGGCCCAATGCGCCTTCGCCGGGGCGTTCCTGTGGCGCTATGGCCCCAGTGTCGGTCTGCTGGGGGCCTGGGCGGTCTACCTGGCGGTGGCGGTGACGCTGGTGCGCAGCCCCGGCCTGCGCCTGCAGCCGCTGGCGCTGCCCATGCGTGCCAAGCCCCATAGGCCCCGGTCGCTGCCCGGCGGGCCGCCCGCCTTGCGCCAGCCCGCGTCGCTCCTGCCCTACCTGGGGTATACGGCTGTCCTCTCGGCCATGGCGGCGGCAGCACTCTCCGGCCTGTGGCGGCATGGCACCCCCGGCGCAGCCCTGGGCGCGGTGGGCGGCCTGTTGTTCTTCCTCTCCGATGGCGCGCTCTGCCTGCACCTCTTCCGCCACCCCACGCCCCGCTGGGCCGAGACGGTCTGCCTGGCCCTCTACTACCCCGCCCAATGCCTACTGGCATTGAGCCTGTGCGTGTGAGGGGAGAGGGCATTCGAAAACATCTGGAACCCTGCGCCACGCTGCGGTATCATGGTGCGTGGTCCCCTGCAGGGGAACCACACCAAGGAACGGGAGAATGGCATGGTGGATTGGAAGGGAAGGGCGAGGAAGCTCAAGGAGGACATTCCCGCTGTCTTCCTCGCGCTGGGGAAGAAAGAAACGCCGGTGCTGGCGAAGATTCTGGCGGCGGTGACCGTGGGCTACGCGCTGTCGCCCATTGACTTCATTCCCGATTTCATCCCCGTGCTCGGCCTGTTGGACGATCTCATTCTCCTCCCCCTGCTGGTGGCGCTGACGATTAAAGGGATCCCCGACGAGACCCTGCGTCAATGCCGGGTGGAAGCCGAAGGTCTTTGGAGCGGCGGCAGGCCCAAGCGGTGGGTTTACGCCCTGCCCATTGTGTTGGTGTGGGCGGCATTGATCGCGCTCCTGCTCAGGTGGCTCTTGGCCTGACGCGGCAGGAAAGGGCCGCCCCCATGGCGAACCTTGCCCCAACGACCGGGCCGCACACCGGCCCCCAGGGGAGGAACCGTCATGACACCCAACCAAGCCGCCGCCAGACGCCAGGAACTCATTGCGCTGCTGGGCCGCCTGCCCGCGTGGGACGAACCCGTGAGCAGCACCCTGCTGTGGAGCGAGGCCCACGACGGCTGGGTGCAGGAGGAACTGCTGCTCCACTGGTGCGGGCAGTCGGTGCCCGCCACGGTGACCCGCCCCGATGGTGAGGGCCCCTACCCGGCGGTGCTCTACCACCACTGGCACGCCGGGCAATACCACCTGGGCCGGCGGGAGCTGGTGGAGCCCATCGGCCGCTGGCCGGCCTATGGCCCGGTGCTGGCACAGCAGGGGATTCTCAGTCTTTGCATTGACCAGATCAACTTTGGCGAGCGCCGGGGCCGCACCGAATCGGCGGTGTTCAAGGAGATGCTGTGGCGGGGCGAGGTGCTCTTTGGCCGCATGGTGTGGGAGAGTTGCAAGGCGCTCGACTACCTGGTGACCCGGCCCGACGTGGACGCCTGGCGCATCGCCACGATGGGGATGTCCATGGGGGCGACGCTCTCCTGGTGGGTGGCGGCGCTCGATGAACGCATCCTCGCCTGCGCCGACCTGTGCTGCATGACCGATTACGACGCGCTGCTCGATGCCAACGGCCTCGATGGCCACGGCATCTACTACTACGTGCCGGGGCTGCTCAATCATTTCACCACCAGTGAGATCAACGAGCTCATCTGCCCCCGGTGGCACCTCTCATTGAACGGCGACTACGACGAACTGACCCCGCCGGCGGGGCTCACCCGGGTGGACGAGGCCCTGACCGCCGCCTACGCCGCCGCCGGCGTGCCCGAGCGCTGGCGCATGGTGCGCGAGGCCTGCGGACACGTGGAGACGTCGCGCATGCGGGCCGAGGTGCTGGGGTTTTTGGGGAGGGTGCTATTCAAATCAACATGATCAAAAGCGAGCGTTGTGGCATTCTATTCCACCGTAGATTCTTCTACTTTTTGTTTGTATGGAACCCTAGCAGTTGGCAAAACCCTTGATGCCGGATCGGTATGTACGGTTTGATCATCAAAGAAAATGTTAGCTTTGAAAGCTGTTAAGACGTCGCTTTTCCCTATGCCACCAAGGAAAAAAGCTTCATCAATTCGTACATCCCAAGCTCGCAGCGTTCTAATAACTCGCTCGTGTGCAGGTGCATTACGAGCTGTAACAAGAGCTGTTCGAATAGGAGCATTTGCACTGTCAGTTTGCTTTTGCAAATACGAGATGGTTTTCAGAAACTTCGCAAACGGCCCTGCTGGTAGAGGATTTTCTGCGTTTTCCTTTTCGTGTTTTGCAAAAGCCTCAAGACCCTGTGTTTGAGATATTTCTTCAGATTCATCCGAGAAAATAACGGCGTCTCCATCAAAAGCAATTCGTATTTGTGGTATTACATCATCTACTTTAATTGGCAGATCGGTATTTGTGTAAATTAGTCCTGCGGCAACTCCTGAATCAATTGCGTTTTGGACATCCCCTTCATTGGCCGAAAGAAACAAATCTGTTTTAAAGGCACCAAGATATGTTGATATTTCAGATCCACCTACCAAGGCTGCTCTGCTAATATCCAGACCATAATGCTCAATGGAATTGAATATACGAAGACTTGTATCGGCACTGTTGCGAGACATGATAATTATTTCGGTTAGTCTTTTTCCTTCAACAAGAGTGTTCAGTCGATGTAATGCCCTAACCAACGGAAATCCTGCACCGGGACTTAAAACATCCTTCTCGTGCGCAATTTGATATTCGGAGTATGCTTTTAATCCGTTCTGCTCGTAAATCAAATTCTCTTCTTCCAAATTGAAAAGTGCTCGGGATGAAATACCCACAACTAATGTTTCTTCTAGATTAAGGCCCACTTTGTCACCACCAATAATCAGAATATGTGCGGTTTATTATATAACCACCAAAGAGTTTAATCAAGACGCACAGTGCCCCACTTGTACGCTCTGCGCCAGGCGGGTACGGTATCTTTTAAGGTCTTCCCAGCTGGCGTACCGTCTTACGGGGCGCGTTCGAGTTTCTCCCTGGCGACCGGTGGCACTTGGCTAGCGACAGCGGGCGGGATGTCTGAGGTTCCGCATTGCTTCGCAATGCGGAACCGAGTTACCGCCGCTGGCTCCCAAGCCCTGTGCGGGTCGTCAGGTCTAGGAAACTCGTCCGCGCCCCCTCGCGGTTTTGGGCACTTTTGACGCTGCAAAAGTGCCGCCTACGGGCCTTACGCCGCATCCAGCGGCTAGTGCGATGCAAGCATCGCACTCACGGCCCTCGGCCTTGACGCCATCCGGGCGTCTGGGCCCACGGCAGCGCCGTATCTTGTCCGAATCCAATAAGCAGTTTCCACAAGCCCTCCACCTGATAAAAAGAAGATGGCTGGCACCATACCGTACCGCCATCTTTTCGTTTCTACACAAGCAAATACTAGACTTCCCGCCTTCCCTCCAGCGCCCGTGCCAGCGTCACCTCATCGGCATACTCCAAATCCGACCCGACCTGCACGCCCTGCGCCAGGCGGGTGACGGAGATGCCCAAAGGCTTGACCAACCGGGCGATGTACATCGCCGTGGCCTCGCCCTCGAGGTCGGGGTTGGTGGCGAGGATGATCTCCCGCACGGTGTTGTCCTTCAGCCGGGCGATGAGCTCCCGCAGGCGGATGTCGTCGGGCCCGACGTTGCGCGCGGGGGAGATGGTGCCGTGCAGCACGTGGTAGAGCCCCTGAAAGCTGCCGGAGCGCTCCATGGCGGCCACATCGCGGGGGTCGCGCACCACGCAGAGGACGCTGCGGTCACGCCGTGGGTCCTGGCAGAGGGGACAGAGCTCCTCGGCCGAGTAGTTGCCGCAGACGGCGCAATGGCGGATGTCCTTGCGGGCGCGGAAGATGGCCTCGGCCAGCTCTCGCACGTCGCCCTCGGGCTGCTCCAAGATATGGTAAGCCAGGCGTTGGGCACTGCGACGGCCCACGCCCGGCAGATGGGAGAGCGCGTTTAAGAGCCGCGCCATCGGCTCCAGCGTCCCTGCCATTAGAACATCCCCGGCATGCCCATGCCGCCGGTGATCTTGCCCATCTCCCGCTCGGCCAGTTCTTCGGCGCTCTTGAGCGCCTCGTTGACGGCGGCCAGCACCAGGTCCTGCAGCATTTCCACGTCCTCCGGGTCCACCGCCTGGGGCTGGATGGTGATGGACTTGACCTGCCGCTTGCCGGTGACGACGACCGTGACGGCCCCGCCGCCTGACGCCGCTGAGACTTCCTTCTCCTCCAGCTCAGCCTGCACGCGGGCCATGTCCTGCTGCATCTTCTGGGCCTGGCGCATCAGCTGCTGCATGTTGCCGCCCCCCATGGGCGGGAAGTTTCCTCTTGCCATGTCTGTTCCTCCTAATCGCGATCGATGGTAATGGTGGTGTTGGGCGGCAGAACCTCCCGGCTCTGCTGGATGAAGCGCTGCTCGGCGGGTGACCACAGGCTGACCTCAAACTTGAGCTGCACCGGCCGGCCGCACACCTCGGCGGCGACCTCTTTGAGCTTGGCGCCGCGCCTTTTGTCCTGCAGCATGTCGGCCGAGCCCCGGTCGTCCTGGGTGAAGGCCACCGTCAGCGTCTGCCCGTCGTAGCTCTGGCCCTTGCCCTTCTTGGCGAAGCCCACCAGATGGGGCAGGTTGCGGCGGGTGAGGCCGTCCACGATGGCCCGCCACAAGCCCACGGCGTTGCTGTCTGCCGGGGGAGCGGCGGACGCCGGTTCCTCCGGCTGGGGCAGGCCCGACATCTCTGCCGCGGCGCGGGCCAGGGCGCTGCCACCACGGGGGGCGGCGGGTGCGGCATGCTGCGTCGGGGCTGGGG
>JAEYRA010000094.1 GCA_023409755.1 Bacillota bacterium | reverse complement strand
GTCTATGTGGAAAAGCCCCTCTCCATCACGCGGGAGGATGGCAGGAAGATCCAAAAGCTGGCCGCGCAGAAGGGACTGCTGGCCGGCGGCGCGCCCGATACCTTCCTAGGCGCTGGCATTCAGACTTGCCGCAAGCTCATTGATGATGGTGTGATCGGCACGCCGGTCGCCGCCACGGCCTTCATGACCTGCCGCGGGCACGAGAGCTGGCACCCCGACCCGGAGTTCTACTACAAGGTCGGCGGCGGCCCGATGTTTGATATGGGCCCGTACTATCTCACGGCCCTCGTGAACCTGATGGGCTCCGTCACCAGCGTCGCCGGTTCGGCGCGCATCAGCTTCCCGACGCGCACGATCACCAGCGAAAAGAAAAACGGCCAGACGATTGAGGTCGAGGTGCCGACCCATGTGGCAGGCATCCTGAACTTCACGAGCGGTGCCATCGGCACGATCATCACGAGCTTTGACGTCTGGGCGGCCGAGCTGCCGCGCATCGAAATCTATGGCAGCTTGGGCACGCTGAGCGTGCCGGATCCCAATACCTTCGGCGGCCCCGTGCGTCTTTACCGGAGTGAAACCAACGCCTGGGAGGATGTGGAGCTGACCCACAGCTATGCCGAGAACAGCCGCGGCCTCGGCCTGGCCGATATGGCCAAGGCCATCCGCCTGGGCCGCAAGCCCCGCGCCGGGGTGGAGTTGACCGCCCACGTGCAGGACTTGATGCAAGCCTTCCACGACGCCAGCCGCGAGGGGCTGGTCTACCGGCTGGAGAGTACCTGTGCCCAGCCCGCGCCACTGCCCACCGGCCTGCGGGACGGCGAACTGGATTAGCGCTGAGTATAGGATGAAGAAGAATATGGAAAAGGTAAAAGTTGGCATTATTGGCTGCGGCAACATCAGCTCCATCTATCTGAAAAACCTGACCCGGCGCTTCGTGGACATCGAGGTCGTGGCCGTGGCTGACCTCATCCCGGAACGGGTGCAGTACGCGGCCCGCGAATACGGCATCCCGAAGGCCTATGAAAGCGGCGAGGCCCTGTTGAAAGACGAGGAGATTGAACTCGTCCTGAACATCACCCAGCCGCCGGACCATGCGCAGTTGTGCCTGGCGGCGCTGGAGGCCGGTAAGCACGTCTATGTGGAAAAGCCCCTCTCCATCACGCGGGAGGATGGCAGGAAGATCCAAAAGCTGGCCGCGCAGAAGGGACTGCTGGCCGGCGGCGCGCCCGATACCTTCCTGGGTGCGGGGATACAGACCTGTCGCATGCTCATCGACGACGGTGTGATCGGCACGCCGGTCGCCGCCACGGCCTTCATGACCAGCCACGGTCCGGAAAGCTGGCACCCCGACCCGGAATTTTTCTACAAGGTCGGCGGCGGCCCGATGTTTGATATGGGTCCGTACTACCTCACGGCCCTCGTGAACCTGATGGGCCCCGTTGCGAGCGTTGCCGGTTCCGCCCGCATCTCGTTTCCGACGCGCACGATCACCAGCGAAAAGAAAAACGGCCAGACGATTGAGGTCGAGGTGCCGACCCATGTGGCGGGCATCCTGAACTTCACGAGTGGTGCCATCGGCACGATCATCACGAGCTTTGACGTGTGGGCGGCTGAGCTGCCGCGCATCGAAATCTATGGCAGCCTGGGCACGTTGAGCGTGCCGGACCCCAACACCTTCGGCGGCCCGGTGCGGCTCTATCGGAGTGAAACCAAGGCCTGGGAGGATGTGGAACTGACCCACAGCTATGCGGAGAACAGCCGCGGCCTCGGCCTGGCCGATATGGCCAAAGCCATCCGCCTGGGCCGTAAGCCCCGCGCCGGGGTAGAGTTGACCGCCCACGTGCAGGACCTGATGCAGGCCTTCCACGACGCCAGCCGCGAGGGGCTGGTCTACCGGCTGGAGAGCACCTGCGCCCAACCCGCACCGCTGCCCACTGGTCTGGCAGACGGTCAGCTGGATTAGCTGCAAAACCGAAGGCCCCGGGGTACCCGGGGCCTTCGTGTGTCGTTATGGCTTTCCCACGGCGGGTTGCTGTGGTAGAGTAGTGCTGTTGAGGAGGAGGGGCCATGCGAACGCTGACGGCAACCGAACCCGGCACCCTGCGGCGCCTGTTGGCGGTGCAGTGGCCCAACCTGTCCTCGGGGCAGCTGCGGAAGCTTCTGGAACGGCGCGATGTGCGGGTGAATGGCCAGCGCACCGGCGAGGATGTGCTGCTCTCACCCGGCGATGCGGTGGCCGTCTACCTGCCTGACGATGTGCTGGATGCTGCTCGCCTGTGGGTGATGCATCACTCTGCCCGGGTGGTCGTGGCGGAGAAACCAGCTGGCGTGCCAACGGTGGAGGATGGCGCGGCGGACATGGTGACGCTGGTCGGCGCGTGGCTGGCGGCACGGGGGGAGAATCCCTTCACCCTGGCCTGCCATCGGCTGGACGTGCAGACCGGGGGACTGCTGCTGCTGGCCCGCGATGCCGCTGCCGAACAGGCCGCACGTGCGGCCATGGAGGCAGGGTGCATCGAGAAAACCTATCACTGTGTGGTGCGGGGCACGCCTCAGCCGCCCCACGCCGTGCGCACGGCCTACCTCACCAAGGACGCCGCCCGGTCGGAGGTGTCGGTCACGGATACTCCCCGGCGGGGGGCAAAAACCGCCGTGACCGAGTATGCGCTGCTGCGTTCTGCTGGTGACCGGTCGCTCCTGGAGGTGCGACTGCACACCGGCCGTACCCATCAGATCCGCGCCCACCTGGCCCACCTGGGCCACCCGCTTCTGGGGGACGATAAATACGGCGACCGTGCCTTCAACCGCCAGTACAAGGCCCGCCGGCAGATGCTGTGGGCCTGCGCCTTGGGGTTTGCCTTTTCGCCGGAGGCCTACCCGCCCTTGGCCGAGCTGGCGGGCCAGCGTTTTTCCGTCGCCGCGCCTTTCGATGATCTGATGTAAGAAATACCACAACAATCTGGGAGGTTGCTATGGCTGCCATCAAACGCCCGTTTCTGCACTTCACCTCGCCCAAGGGTTGGATCAACGACCCCAACGGCACGGTGTTCCACGATGGGCAGTACCATCTGTTCTACCAGCATTACCCTGATGACGTCGTTTGGGGGCCCATGCACTGGGGCCATGCCGTCAGCCGCGATCTGCTGATGTGGGAACATTGCCCCATCGCGCTGTACCCGGATGAAGTGGGGATGTGCTTTTCCGGCTCGGCCGTGGTGGATGAGGCCAACACATCAGGCTTCGGCGCTCCGGGGGAGACACCGTTGGTGGCTGCTTACACCAGCCACCGCGACGACGTTGGCGAGCGGCAAAGCCTGGCCCACAGCGTGGATGGCGGTCTGACCTGGCACAAGTACCAAGGCAACCCCGTGTTAGCCGAGCCCGCCTTTCGTGATTTCCGCGACCCACGCGTCTTCTGGCACGCACCCACTCAAAGCTGGGTCATGGTGGTGGCCAGTGGCGATCGAACACGGCTCTATCGTTCCCCCAACCTGCGGGAGTGGGCGTTCGCAAGCGAGTTCGGCCCGGTGACGGCGCTGGGAGATGCCGTTTGGGAATGCCCCGACCTGTTTCCGCTGCCTTGGGGTGACGGGCAGAAGTGGCTCTTTACCCTGAGTGTCACCAGCGGCGGGCCGGTGGGCAAGCAGGGCGTCAAGTATTTCGTCGGTGACTTCGATGGTTACGGCTACACACCACTGGGCGAGCCTAGGCTGGCTGATTGGGGGCTTGATTTCTACGCGCCAATCACCTTTCAGGGGGTGGAGGGCCGCACCGTATGGATCGGCTGGCTCAACTCCTGGGTCTATGCCACTGCCACGCCGGCCGAGGGTTGGCGCGGCATGATGAGCCTGCCCCGGGAGCTGGCGCTGGTGGAGGGCCCCGACGGCCCGATACTCACGCAGCAGACCTGCGGGGAACTCGATGGCCTTCGCCGCACCACGCTGCTGGTGCGGGCGGGGGAGGCTGCCGCTGACACGCGCCAGCTCCACTGTGATGACATGGGCCATGTGGCCGTGCTGCAGGGTGAGGCAACAGGGGCGGGCCAGTGGACGCTAACCCTGTGCGATGCCCTGCGCTTGACGGTGGACACCGCCGCCATGACGGCCACCGTGGAACGATCGGCAGGCCGCAATGCCTGCGAGCACCCGGTCTTCCCCCAACCGTTGGCCGCACCGCTGGTGCCCGGGGTGCCTGTGGGGCTGCGCATCGTCATCGATCACAACGCCGTGGAGATCTCCCTGCAGGAGGGGCGGGTGTTGCTCTCAGCACTCTGCTACCCGGTGGAGGAGAACCACAGCATGACCGCCGAGCTCACAGGGAAGTGTGCGCTCGATCATTTCGTGCTCAACCAGCTAGGTTGATACAGCCGGCCTTTGTGACCACGTATTCAAATGGAGGATGGTATGGGAGAGGGGAAAATCAATCGCGCCGGCATCGTGCTGGCTGGCAACATCGTGGTGGACACCATCAAGCACATCGACCGCTTCCCGCGGCCGGGGATGCTCGCCAGCATCTCCTCAGTCAGCCAGTCGGTCGGCGGTTCGGTGCCAAACATGGGCCTGACACTGCGGCGCATGGACCCGGCCCAGCGTGTGGTGGGCGTGGGCTTGGTGGGTGACGACGCCAACGGTGACTGGGTGCTGGGTGAGATGACGGCCGTTGGCATGGATGTGGGCGGCGTGGCGCGCGTTGGCGATGATGTGACGGCCTTTACCGACGTGATGACCGACAGCGGCACCAAGGAACGCACGTTCTTCCACGCCCGGGGGGCCAATGCCCGCCTTGGGGTGGAGCATCTGAACTTCAAGGCTTATGAGGGCTGCGGGCTTTTTCACATTGCCTACGCGCTTCTGCTGGATACGTTGGATGCCCCCGACGCCGAATATGGCACCGGCATGGCGCGGGCACTGGCCATGGCCACCGATGCCGGTTTCGTCACCTCCATGGATGTGGTGTCGGAGGAGGGGGATCGATTTGCCACGGTCGTTCGTCCCAGCCTTCCCCATTGTGACTATCTCATCGTCAACGAGATTGAGGCCTCTCGCATCGTGGGCATCCCCGCACGGGATGGTGATGGTGCCCTGCTGCGGGATAACCTTGTGGATATCTGCCGGGCACTCATCTCCTTGGGTGTGCGGCGGCTGGTCGCCATCCACTCCCCCGAAGGTGCCTGGTGCGTGCAGGCCGATGGCACGGTGACCGTACGGCCCAGCCTTCAGCTGCCGGCGGGGTACATCCGCACCACCGTGGGCGCGGGCGATGCCTTCTGCGCTGGTATGCTCTACGGGCTTCAACACGACTGGGACGTAGCTGACGCCATGGATCTGGGTGCGGGCGCGGCGGCCTGTGTGCTGGGCGGGCAGGGGGTGCAGCCTCTATCTCAGATTCAGGGGATGCTGGCCCAGTGGCCGCGCAGGGCGTGAGGAACCGGCGATTTATGTCAAAATGTGACGGATGCCGCTTTCCTCAACATCTTGTAAATGGTATACTAATCGTTAACCACAATTGCAGCGGGGAGCGGTTCACACCGCGCCCTACTGTCGTGTGTGAAATCAAAGGGACGGAATGGACCTGTGCATGAAGGTTGTGATTGTACCCGACAAGTTCAAAGGCTCCTGTCCCGCCGATGAGGTGGCCCGTGCCATGGCTCGCGGCTGGCACAGCGTCTGCCCGGGGGACGACTTGGTGCTGCTGCCGGTGGCCGATGGCGGCGAGGGAACGCTGGAAGCGATGCAGGCCGCTTGTGGCGGCAGTTTGCAGCACAGTGCCGTAAGTGGCCCGCTGGGCGGCACGGTGGAAGCGGACTGGCTCCTTCTGCCAGATAATACCGCCGTCATTGAGATGGCGAGGGCCTCGGGGCTGGCTTTAGTGCCGGCGGAGCGCCGCGATGTGCGGCGGGCAGACACCTTTGGCACCGGCGAACTTCTGCGTGCTGCGCTGGACGCCGGCTGTCGGCGTTTCATCGTGGGCATCGGTGGCAGCGCCACCAACGACGGCGGTATGGGCCTGCTGCGAGCGCTGGGTGTGCGCTTTCTGGCCGATGGGGACGAGCTTTCTGCTCCCGGTGACCTGTGGCGTCTCACTGGCATTGACGTGAGCGGCCTCGATGCCCGACTGGCTGCCTGTGAGGTTGTGTTAGCCAGCGATGTGGGTAACCCGCTCTGCGGCCCGCAGGGTGCGTCGGCGGTCTTTGGCCCACAGAAGGGTGCCACACCCGACGACGTGGCCCACATGGAGGATTGCCTGGCCCGCTTGGCTGCCGTGGCAGCGCTGGATGGGGCGGACTGTGCCAACCAGCCGGGGGCAGGGGCTGCCGGCGGCTTGGGTTGGGCGCTGATGCGCTACTGCGGGGCTGCCATGCGCCCCGGCATCGACGTGGTGCTCGAGGCCGCACATTTTGACGAGGCGCTCTCCGGCGCGGCACTGCTCATCACCGGTGAGGGGAGTCTGGACGAACAGACGGCGCTGGGCAAGGTGCCGGTGGGCGTGGCCCGGCGGGCAGGTGGCCTGCCGGTGGCGGCCATCGCCGGGCGGCTTGGCCCCGGGTACGAGGCCGTTCATCAACAAGGAATTGACTGCGTCATGGCCATTGCAGACGGCCCCCTGTCACCGGAGCAATCCATGGCAAACGCGGCGGCGCTCATTGAAGGCGCCACTGCCCGGCTGGCCCGGACCCTTCAAACTGGCAGGAGGATGGAACACTGACATGAGCCAACCCAATCCCGTCATATGGGAACAAACAATGCAGACCGCAGGCCTTGTGCCAGTTATTGTGGAGCTGGTGGAGCGAGTGCACGATGCCAACCGCATCAGCACTGATTTCAGCACCCATGACAGCTTTGAGATGGCGTTCATTCGCCAGGGCCAGGCGGTGTTCACCTTCGCCGGTGACCGCACCGCCCCCATGGGCCCCGGCGACCTGATGATCATCCGCCCCCGCATGCTACACCGCTTCACCGTCCTGGGAGGGGGGAGCTGTGACATTGTGGTCATGCGCTTCCAGTTTGCCGATTACGCCGGCCATGAAGTTTACGCTCCTGCTCTCAAGGATTTCCTCAACTATCTGGTCAATCCCACCGAAACCGAGTATGTACCCATCAACGGCGGGCTGTGGAGCGACGTGACGCGCCAGATCAACCGTATCCTCACCGAGCAGCGCCAGGCCAACGAGGGGTATGAGTTCATGATCCGCCTGATGGTTCTGGAACTCTTTGTGCTCATCTCCCGGGCACTGCGCGCCCAGTGGGAGAGTTCGGTGGAGCCCCACGGCCAACGTATCAGTGAATACATGCACAGCGCACGGGCGTACATTGAGGAGAACTACACCGAAGACCTGACATTGCGGCAGATCGCGGGCTATGTCTACCTGAGTCCCAGCTATTTCGTTCGTGCCTTCAAGGAAGCATGGGGCCAGTCACCGATGCACTATCTCCAGCAGGTGCGTCTGGCGAAGGCGCAGGAGATGCTGGTGAACACCGATCGCAGCATCAAGGACGTGGCAATGGCCGCTGGTTTCAGCGACCAGCGCCGCATGAACGAACTCTTCATCAAGTCCGTAGGCATCTCACCCATGAAGTATCGCCGGCAGGTGGGGAGACCGTGATGAAAGGACCGGGACGCAACTGGAGCATCGAGGTGCTGGTCGTGAGCGGCGACGAGGACGTGCGCCGCATCGTGGAGGCGGAACTGACCCGCCAAGGCGACGCCCTGCATTGCCGTTGTGTCTCGCCGGAGGGGATGCTTTCCGAGCTTGCAAAGCGCATGGTAGATGCCGTGGTGCTGGACGCCGGCCGGTACCGTCACCCCGTGCCACTGGTGACACTGCATAGCCGTTTTCCCAGGTTGCCCGTTGTAGCCATCAGCCCCACCAATGACGTGGCACTCTCGTTGCTGGACGCCGGCGCAGCAGACTTTCTGTACCTGCCGCTCCATGGCAGTGACAGTGAGATTGACCAATTCGGTACCGAGCTAGCCTCCCGCGTGCGTATTGCCGCCATGGCTCTGCCCCAGCCCGTCACGGCTCAGGACGCGACGCTTCGCGTTGTCGCCATTGCGGCGGCTAAGGGTGGGCCGGTGTCGGTGTCCTATCTGTTGTGTCAGCTGCCGATGGAAGGACCGCCGGTGCTCATTCTGCAGCATCATGCGCGGGCATACAGCGCTGATTTTGCCCGCACCTTGTCACAGATGTGCGGCCGCACGGTGCGTGCCATCGATGACACCACGCTGCTGGAAGCGGGCATGGTGTACCTCTACACCGGCAACCGCCGCCCCCAGGTGTTGGAGGGTTCCGGCAGCTTGGTGCTGAAGCTGGGCTTGCCGGCCCGCTGCTGCCTGGCAGACCAGCTATTCCTTTCCCTGGCAGCGCTGCCGGGCGGCACGGCAGCCGGTGTGCTTCTGCCATGCCCGGGGTGTGGTGGCTGCACGGGCTTACAGGCGCTCTCGCGCAACGGTGGTTGGGCAGCGTGGATGGACCGCAACGCGGTACTGCACGAGCCCCATGCCGCAGTACCAAATGATGTGCGCGCTCTGCCGCTGGAGGACATCGCTGCTGAGCTGGACGCGCGTATCCGCTTCGGTTCTCAAACCCTGGACAGGAGCCGCATATGAAACTCGACGAACAGAACAAGCTGCCAGTGTATCTGGCGCTCGGGTTCAGTATCCTGATGATGGGCGTCTCCGCCCCAATGAACAAGATCATCATGGCCGGTGGCATGCCCGCTGCCGTCATCAACTTCTGGCGTCTGAGCACCGCCGCGCTTTGCACGCTGCCCTTTGTGGTGTTCTCTGCCCGGGGCCGGCTGGAGTTGCGTCAGCTCGTGTCCTCCCGCAAGGACATGCTCCTTCTGGCCGCGTCCGGGGTGTTCCTGGCGCTCCATTTCTATGTATGGGTGCAGTCGCTCAAGTTTACGTCCACCTTTGGTTCCATGGTGCTGGTCTGCGCCCACCCGGTGTTCACCCTCATTGGCGACCGATTTCTATTTGGCGTGCGATATTCGCGCCGCAGCCTCATGGGGGTGTCGGTGTGCTTCCTTGGCATCCTGCTCGTCGGGGCCAATTCGCTCCTCCGGCAGGAGGGTAACATCACCGGTGATCTGCTGGCCCTACTGGGGGCGCTGCTCTTCTCCGGATACATGCTTGTCGGGCGGGAGATGCGTTCCCGTTACACCGTGAATACTTACACCACCGGGGTGTATGGCATCAGTGCGGTGCTGCTGGCTGTCTTCATCCTGTTGTCCGGTTGGTCTTTCGCGCCATACGAGCCAAAGCTCTTCTTTGATGTGGGCGTCATCGTGGTGTGCTCCACGTTCTTTGGGCATACCATCGTCAACTGGTCCCTTGGCCACATTCCCACGTCCACCGCGTCCATCATGATGCTGGTGCAGCCGCTCATCACGGGTACGTGGGCCTTCTTTCTGCTGGGTGACCGTCCCTCCATCTTCCTTCTGATGGGCGGCCTGGTCACCATGGCGGGTATGCTGTGGTACATGCTGGAACAGACACGTCAGAGCCGTCGCCGTGCGATGGAGTCTGGCATAGATGATACACAGGAAATGATGCCAAAGGAGTGATTCCATGGTTACCATCACACCGGTTCGCACCGCGAGGGATCTGCGCCGCTTCCTGCAATTCCCCAACAAGCTTTATGCAGGCAACCCCTGGTATGTGCCCGATCTGTACATGGACGAGAAGACCAGCCTGAACCCAAAGAAGAATCCGGCCTTTGAGCACAGCGTGGCCGACAAGTGGCTGGCCTGGAAGGACGGCAAGCTGGTGGGGCGCGTCATGGCCCTCGTCAATCACAATGTCAACAAAGCCTGGAACAAGCGCCAAGCGCGCTTCTCCCGGTTGGATTTTATTGACGATCCCGAGGTGTCGGCCGCTCTGCTGGCAGAAGCCGAGCAGTGGGCCACCCAGCAGGGGATGAACGAAATTGTGGGCCCCATGGGGTTCACCGATATGGACAAGGAGGGCATGCTCATCGAGGGGTTCGAGGAGATGTCCTGCTTCATTACCTACTACAACCATCCCTATTACATGAAGCATCTGGAAGATCTCGGGTATGCCAAGGAAGCTGAATGGATTGAGCTTGAGATCAAGGTGCCGGAGAAGCCCGACGAACGATTGGAACGCATCGCCCAGATGGTGATGGACAAGGGTGGTTTCCGCCTGCTTGATTTTCGCCGCAGCAAGGACATTCTGCCCTGGGCCAAGGAGATATTCGATGTCCTCATCGAGGCTTATCGCGAACTCTATGGTTATGTTCCGCTGACCGAGCAGGAGGTGAAGCACTACATCGATCAGTTCTTTGGTTTCGTCAATCCCCACTTCATCAAGATCGTGCTGGATAAGGACGGCCGCATCGCCGCTGTGGGTATCTGTCTGCCATCCCTCTCCAAGGCCATGCGCAAGTGCGGAGGGCGGTTGTTCCCCTTCGGGTTCCTCCCGGTGTTGCACGCCATCCGGCACAATGATATTCTGGACTTGTATTTAGTGGGGGTACGCCCCCGCTACCAGAACATGGGGGTCAACGCGCTGCTGTTGACTTCCATCCTGCGAGAGGCACTGGCCCAAGGCTACCGCTATGCCATGGCCACGCCGGAGCTGGAGACAAACGAGCGGGTGCAGGCCCAGTGGAAGCACTTTGAACGTCGGCAACATCGTCGGCGTCGGGTATACGGCAAGCAACTCAAAGACCGCTGAGCGCGGGGCAGGAGGATGACCATGACGACGCAGGAACGGGTTCTTCGCATGATCGAGCACAAGCAAGCCGATCGCATTCCCATCACCGACACACCCTGGAGAGGGACGCTGCTGCGCTGGCAGGCTGAGGGCATGCCCGCCGACGCCGAGTGGGACCGCTTCTTTGACGTGGACCTATTCGCCAACATCGGTATCGACAACAGCCCCCGTTACCCCGAAGAAGTTTTGGAACAGACCGAGGATTACCGCATTGTCACGACCCCTTGGGGTGTGACGATTCGGGAACGCAAGGGCATCATCGACTCCACCCCAGAGTTCCTGGGTTACAAGGTGAACACCCCCGACGCCTGGCGGGAGGCCAAAGCCCGTATGGTGCCCACCGAAGACCGGGTGGACTGGACAGCGCTGGAGCGCAACTACCGTCGCTGGCGCCAGGAGGGTCGCTGGATCACCGGCACGTTCTGGTTCGGCTATGACGTGCTGCACTCCTGGATGGCGGGCATGGAGACGGTCCTCATTGGCATGATGGAGGATCCTGAATGGATCATCGATATGGTGAACCACTATCTCGATACCACCATCGCCCTCTTTGACATGGTGTGGGAGCGGGGGTATCACTTCGACTCCATCATGTGGTACGACGACATGGGCTACAAGCACACGCCGTTCTTCTCCCGTAATACCTATCGTACCATTCTGCAGCCGGCCCACCGGCGGGCGGTGGAGTGGGCCCATTCCCATGGCATCAAAGCGGAGCTTCACTCCTGCGGGTTCATTGAGCCACTGCTGCCCGACATTCTGGACTGCGGCATTGACGTCCTCAACCCTGTGGAGGTCAAGGCCGGCATGGATCCGGTGAAACTGAAGGGGATGTATGGCGACCGGCTGACCTTCCACGGCGGGGTGAACGCCGTGCTGTGGGATAAGCCCGAGGCGATTGAGGAGGAAATTCGCCGCGTGGTGCCGCTGATGAAGCAGAATGGGGGTTACATTTTCTCCTCCGACCACTCCATCCCCAATACCGTGTCCCTTGAAGATTTCCGCCGCATTGTCGCTCTGGTCAAGGAAGTTGGGAGCTACTAATGGGGATGGGTGCATCATTCGCCAGAAACTGAGTGGATTTCCCGTTGCAAACGGGCAAACATATGGTAATATTTTGATATAAACGTCGTTGTAATTTCGCCTCGGTTTGCCAAAGCAGTTATGATGCGCTATAATGGGTACAAGCCAAGCGGCGGTGCCGCACAACGATAAGGCAACACAAGGACAACCTCTCAAATAAAAGGAGGAACCTCTATGAAATTAGTTATTGCCATTGTACAGGACGAGGATTCTGGCAGACTGGTCAGCGCCCTGATGAGCGACGGCTATGGCGTGACGAAGCTGGCGACGACAGGTGGTTTTCTGCGGGCCGGCAACACGACCCTGTTGGTCGGTGTGTCTGATGACAAGCTGCAGGGCGCTATGGGCGTCATAGAAAAGGTATGCAAGAGCCGCAAGCAGATCGCCACGTCGCCCTCGCCGGTGGCAGGCTCCTCCGGCATGTATGTGCCGTACCCGGTCGAAGTTGTGGTTGGCGGAGCCACCGTGTTCGTCATGGACGTCGAACAGTTCAAGAAGGTGTAACTACCCGTTGACAGCACAGAACGACCAACCCATAACCTTTGATGATTTGATTGGGCAACCGACCCTGAAGGCCCGCCTATTGGCGCCGCTTGCACGGGGCACGGTTGCCCATGCCCTACTTGTGTTGGGGCCATCGGGTTCTGGCAAACGCACAGTGGCGTCGCTCTATGCCCGCGCATTGTTGTGTCAGAACCTCACTGAAAAACCCTGCAACCATTGTTCATCGTGCCGGAAGGCGCTGGCCCAGAGCCACCCTGACCTGCACGTGATACGGCCGGCCGAACCGGGCAAGGCACTTGGCGTTGAGGACGCCCGGGGGCTGCAACGGCTGATTGACATGAAACCCTACGAGGGCGGCCGCGTCATCGTGGTGGTGGAGGAGGCCCAGGACTTGACCGTGCAGGCGCAGAACGCCCTGCTCAAGACCCTGGAGGAGCCGCCGCCCCACGTGGTGCTCGTGCTGCTGACGGACTCGCTGTCCGCGTTGTTGCCGACGATTCAATCCCGCTGCACGGTCGTCAAGATCGCACGGCTGTCGCCCGCCGATGTGCTGGCCGTGCTGGCGCGGCATGGGGTTGCCGACGATGAACGGGCGCGTCATGCTGCCGCCATGGCCGATGGCAGCCCCGGCCGGGCGCTTGCCCTGCTGGCGGATGAGGACTATTGGCCCCTGCGCCAGGACGCCCTGCGCATACTCGATTTGCTGGCTGCCGGCGGCGGCCTGGCCCAGTCCATGCGGTTCCTGCAGGAGCGTCGTGCCCGGGTGGGCGATGTGCTTCTGCTGTGGGAGTGCGCCCTGCGAGACGCGGGTCTCGCCCAGCTCTCAGCCCAGGCGCCAACGCTAACCGGTGCGGTGGGCAGGGCCTTGCCCACGCTTGATGGTGCGCGGCTGGAGACCATGCTGGCGGCTTGTGCCCAAGCCCGGCGTGCCTTGGATGGCAACGCCATGTATACCGTTGCAACCGATCACTTGTTGCTGCAATTGGCAGGAGGATAATAATATAAATGAATACCATAGTAGGCGTCCGCTTCAAGGAAGCGGGCAAAGTGTACTCGTTTGACCCCAACGAGCTGGAACTGACCCAGGGTGATTGGGTCATCGTGGAGACTGCCCAGGGCAAGGAGTGCGGCGAGGTGATGCAGGCCCCCCGTGAGGTGCCCGACGATCAACTGATCACACCGCTCAAGCCCGTGCTGCGCCGCGCCACCGAGGATGACATGCGCGTGGTGCGAGAGCGCGCCGAAAAGGAACGTCACGCCCTGGAGGTGTGCGAGGAGAAGGTGCGACAGCACAACCTGGAGATGAAGCTCGTCAACGTCGAATATTCCTTCGATGGCAGCAAGATCATCTTCTACTTCACCGCCGACGGACGGGTGGATTTCCGCGCCCTGGTGCGCGACCTGGCCGCGGTGTTCCGTACCCGCATAGAACTGCGGCAAATTGGCGTGCGAGATGAGGTGAAGATGCTGGGCGGCTTGGGTCCTTGCGGTCGGGAGGCTTGCTGCAAGGCGTTCCTGACGGACTTCAGCCCCGTTTCCATCCGCATGGCCAAGGACCAGAACTTGTCACTCAACCCCACCAAAATCTCTGGCCTTTGCGGCCGGCTCATGTGCTGCCTCAACTATGAGCAGAACCACTATGCCGAGACACTCAAACGCAGCCCCAAACGCGGCACATTGGTGATGACGCCCGAAGGCCCTGCCATCGTGGTAGAAGCCCTCATCGTCAAGGAGAAACTCAAGGTTCGCTTGCAAGGCGATGAGCCAGAGTTCCGCGAGTATACGCTGGAGGAAATCTCTGAGACCAACGAAGGCGGGATTGCCGAGTGGGAATCGACCGGCGGGCGTGCAAGGGCCACACTGGCCAAGGCTGCCTACATGCAGAACCTCAACCGTGCCAAGAACAAGGAGGAGGAGTTCCCCGACTACTCGACCGATCGCTTTGTCGCTCCCTCACAAACGGCAGCGGAAGCTGGTGAATCGCCTGCTGCACCTGAGCAGCCGGCAGCTGCCCCTGCCGCTGCATCCAACGGTACCGATACCGATACCCGTCGTGCGGTGGATGCCATCATCCGGGCGGAGAAGGAGAAGCGGGCCCAGGAGCGGCGCCAATCCCAGCCGACCAAGCCGGTTGCGCCGGCCAAGCCCACGGCTGTGGAGCCTGGGGACGAGGATGACGACGAAGAAGAAGAAACGACACAGCCCGCCAGCGGGGCAGAAACACAGGCCCCAGCCAAGCGCCGCCGCCGCAGAGGCGGGCGACGGCATCGCGGCGGCAATCGTGGCGGTGGTGGCAATCCCGGTGGTGCGCCCGGCCCCTCAGGCGGCGGTACGCCCGCGCCACAGCAGTGATTGTACGAACCCCACGCGAGCCCATCGCGCGGGGTTCTTTCTTTGGCAGCGTGCCGCCTGACAAGGACGGCCGTCTGTGCTATACTGCATCCGAATCCACGTCAAGCGGAGGAACCATGCGCGACATTGAGAACATTTTGAAGCAGGAATTTGACCTGCGGGCCGAACAGGTGCGCAGCACCGTGCGCCTCATTGACGAGGGCAACACCATCCCGTTCATCGCCCGTTACCGCAAGGAAGCGACCGGCTCGCTGGATGACCAGGTGCTGCGGCGGCTGCATGAGCGGCTCGTTGCCCTGCGGGCGGTGGAGGAGCGCCGAACTGAAGTCCGCCGGCTCATTGAGGAGCAGGGGAAGCTGACGCCGGAGGTCGCGGTGGCGGTGGACGCGGCGGAGACGCTGACCGAACTCGATGACCTCTATCGTCCCTTCCGACCCAAGCGGCGTACCCGAGCCTCCATCGCACGGGAGCGCGGGTTGGAGCCGCTGGCGGAGATCGTGCTGGCGCAGAGCCCGCAGAAAAGCCCCCAGAAGGAGGCACTGCCCTTCGTCAACCCCGCGTTGGGCGTCAACACCGTGGAGGACGCATTGGCCGGCGCACAGGACATCATTGCCGAGGGGGTCGCCGACAACGCCGACCACCGCCGCTTCATCCGAGACTTGACACTGCGGGAAGGTGTGCTCATCACTTCGGCCAAGAAGAAGGAAGACTCAGCCTACCGCATGTACTATGACTATCGGGAAACGGTGGGCCGCATCGCACCCCACCGGGTGTCTGCGGTTGACCGAGGTGAGCGGGAGGGCTTTCTCCAGGTGAAGCTGGAAGCGCCGGAAACGATCATTCTGAACATCCTCAAGCGCAAGGTTGTCAAGGGATCCTGCGCCATGGCAAAGGTGGTGGAGACAGCGGTGGAAGACAGCTACTCCCGTCTCATCGCTCCATCCATTGAGAATGAGATTCGCTCCATCCTCACCGAGCGAGCCTCCGACCAGGCCATCGGCGTGTTTGCCACCAACCTCAAGGGCCTGCTGCTGCAGCCGCCAGTCAAAGCCCACGCCGTTCTGGGGTTCGACCCAGCTTATCGTACCGGCTGCAAGCTGGCTGTTGTCGATGAAATCGGCAATGTGCTGTATACCGGCGTCATCTACCCCACACCTCCCCAAAGCCGCACCGAGGAAGCGGAAAAGGTCATAGTGGATCTCGTGAACCGCTTTGGCATCGAGATCATCGCCATCGGCAATGGCACCGCCAGCCGGGAGAGTGAGAAGTTCGTTGCCGACTGCATCCGCCGCCTGCCCCAGAAGGTGTACTATGTCATCGTCAGCGAAGCCGGTGCCTCGGTCTACTCGGCGTCGGAGCTGGCGGCGCAGGAATTTCCGCAGTTTGATGTGAGCCTGCGCAGTGCCGTGTCCATCGCCCGCCGCCTGCAAGATCCGTTGGCCGAGCTGGTGAAAATCGACCCCAAGGCCATCGGTGTAGGGCAGTACCAGCACGACCTGAACCAGAAGCGGTTGGACGAGACACTGGGTGGCGTGGTGGAGGACTGCGTCAACGCCGTGGGGGTGGACGTCAACACCGCTTCGCCCTCGCTGCTGCGGTATGTCTCCGGCATCAACCAGACGGTGGCAGCCAACCTTGTGGCCTACCGCACCGAGGTCGGTCGCATCCGCAGCCGACGGGAATTGAAAAAGGTGAAGAAGCTAGGGGACAAGGCCTTTGAACAGTGCGCAGGGTTCCTGCGCATCGTCGGGTCCGACCACCCGCTCGATAATACCGGCGTTCACCCCGAGTCCTACGCCGCCGCCGAGCGTTTGCTGGCGCTGTTGGGTCGGTCGTTGGAGGACGTCAAGGCCCGCAAGCTTGCCACCCTGCAGGAGGAAGTGAACGCGCGCGGGGTAGAGGAGCTTGCCGCCCAGGTGGGGGTGGGCGTTCCCACGCTCCTTGATATTGTTGGGGAGTTGGTAAAGCCCGGCCGTGACCCCCGCGACGAGCTACCCAAGCCGATCCTTTCGAGCGAAGTGCTGGAGATGAAGGACCTGCGGCCCGGCATGGTGCTGCGGGGCACGGTGCGCAACGTCGCCGATTTTGGCGCGTTCGTGGACATCGGCGTCCACCAGGATGGCTTGGTGCACGTTTCCCAGTTGGGGCGCTTCGTGCACAGCCCGCTGGATGCTGTACGGGTGGGCGATGTGGTGCGTGTGAAAGTGCTGGAGATCGACCCCATTCGCAAGCGCATCTCCCTCACCATGAAGGACCTCTGACATCACAGAAGACCGTTGGCGGCCTGTGCACCGGATGCGCCGGTAATCACTAGAAGCCCTAAGGTGCCAAATCGAAAATCGAGCCATGGGGCTGATGGAGCGGAGTATAAAGGAACGAGCCACCCCAAGCGGGTGGCTCGCTTTTGTCTTTATCGGTTGATTACTTACCCGCTGCACGCATCACCTGGGCTTGGTGGGTGGGGTCACGCATGTTGTGGATGTGGTTGCGACTGTTCAGGAAGTGGATGCACACCTGTCCATCCATCCCGTTGCCGGAGACGGTTTCATACCCGTGGGGCATGCCGTTGATGGACCCCGCGACCCAGATGCCGCTGATGTAGACGATGACTGCCCGTCGGTCCCAACTCCATTCCCCGCCAAACGTGCTCTTGAGCACGGCAGTGTCCTTCTTGGTTGCCGGCTCCACGTCAGCGTGTTTGTGGCCGCCAACGGCCACTACCATGTAGGTCTTGCCTGTGTTGAAGTCGATTACTTTGGCCTTCTTCAGGCGGGTATCCCGCGAGAAGCGCGAACGAACCCATTTGTCCCAGTCCTTGAGCTGACCATATCGGACATGGCTGGTCGAAACGGTGTTGGCGGGCTTGATCAGCGGCTCCACCGATTTGCGTTTGGCGTCGTTGCTGTACATCAGATCCAACGTCTTCTGACCGGCTACGCCGTCGGAGGACAGATCGTTGTTTTTCTGGAAATCGCGCAGGGCTTCATAGGTGAACTCACCAAAGTAGCCTGTTGTCTTGTAGTCGTAATAGCCGAGGTCGCGCAGGCGCATCTGCAACAGGATGACGTTGTCGCTCGTCTCCCCCTTGCGGATGACAATCCCTTCGTTGTCCGGTGCTGCCAGCGCTGCGGGGCTGAAGCCAAACACCAGCGCCACACTCAGCAGCAATGACAGGACATATCTTCCGCGCATTGGTACCCACCTTCCTATGGAATGACTGTATTATAGCACAATGAGCATCAAACGCAAACCTGCAGCCACTTTGTTAGCTTCTATACCCATTGCCAGACGTGAACAAAACCGTTGCCCAATGCCCCGGAATGACGTGACAGCAATGGATTTTTACCCAGTGCTAGTATATAATGACTACATCCATACAAAACAGGAGGTCAGCCAATGAAGCTTGGTGTTTGTGCTGTTCTTTTGGGCAACCGTTCTCTGGAGGAGGCGCTTGCCACGTTCAAATCCGTTGGTATCCAACAGGTTGAAATCGGCTGCGGCGGGTACCCGGGCAAGGCTCACTGCGACCCCGCGGTACTTTTGAACGATGAAGCCGCGTTCGTCAAGTTCCAGTCTACCATAGAAAAGTCTGGGCTTACCATCAGCGCCCTGTCGGTGCACGGCAATCCCGTTCACCCCGACAAGGCCATCGCCGCGGCCTATCATGCCGATTTCGAGAATTGCGTCCTGCTGGCGGAGAAGCTTGGCATCAATCGCATCATCACCTTCTCCGGCTGCCCCGGCGGCTCGTCCAAGGATAAGACACCCAACTGGATCACCTGCCCCTGGCCGGAGGATTTCTCCAAGGCGCTGGAGTACCAGTGGAATAAGGTGCTCATTCCCTATTGGAAGAAGGCTGTTGCCTTTGCCAAGAGCCACGGCGTCACCCGCATTGCGCTGGAGATGCACCCCGGTTTCTGCGTCTACAACCCGGAGACGCTGCTGAAGCTGCGCAAGGCCGTTGGTCCCGTCATCGGCGCCAACTTTGACCCGAGCCACCTCTTCTGGCAGGGTATTGACCCGGTGGCCGCCATCCGTTATCTGGGCGAAGCAATCTTCTATGTGCACGCCAAGGACACCAAGATTGACGAGATCAACACCGCCCGCAACGGTGTGCTGGACACCAAGCACTATGGCGACGAGATCAACCGTTCCTGGATCTTCCGCTCCGTGGGCTATGGCCACGACGCCTCCGTGTGGAAGGACATCGTCTCCAACCTGCGGATGGTGGGGTACGACGATGTGCTCTCCATCGAGCATGAGGACAGCCTGATGTCCCAGAACGAGGGCCTGCGCAAGGCCATCGCCATGCTGCAGGACACGATGGTGTTCGAGTCCACCGGTGCCATGTGGTGGGCCTGAGGACAGACAGATGGGAGACAGCGCCATGAAGGAACTCAACGTCGCGCTGGTCGGCTATAAATTCATGGGCAAGGCGCATAGCAATGCCTTGACCCGGTTGCCGATGTTCTTTGAGACCGACGTTCCCGTGCGCCGCCGGGTACTCTGCGGGCGGGATGCTGTCGCGTTGGAGCAGGCTCGGCACACCCTGGGGTGGGAGGAGGTCGAAACCGACTACCACGCCCTGGTACAGCGCTCGGATGTGGACATCGTGGACGTCACCGCGCCCAGCGATTTCCACAAGCCCATCGTGATGGCGGCGTTGGAGGCGGGCAAGCATGTCTTCTGCGAGAAGCCGCTGGCCTTGAACCTCGCCGACGCGAGAGAGATGCTGGCCGCCGCCCAGAAGGCCGGTGTCCGCCACCAGATCGGCTTCAACTATCGGTTTGCGCCGGCGGTGCAGCTGGCCAAGCGTCTCATTGACGAGGGCAAGCTCGGGCAGATCTTCCACTTCCGCGGGCTCTTCCTGCAGGATTGGATCATCGACCCGGCGTTCCCCATGGTGTGGCGCTTGAACCGCGACATCTGCGGCTCAGGCTCGCTGGGAGACCTGGGGGCCCATGTCATCGACCTGGCGCACTACCTGGTCGGTTCCATCCGCACCGTCACCGGCATGAGCAAGACCTTTGTCAAGCAACGCCCGGTGGTGGCCAGCATGACCGGCCTTTCGGGCAAGGCGGACGCCGACGCGCCTTTGGCTGATGTCACCGTGGACGACGCTACTATGTTCTGCTGCGAGTTTGAAGGCGGGGCTATGGGTACCTTTGAGGCGACGCGCTTTGCCCAGGGCAACAAGAATGCCATGAGCTTCGAGATCAACGGCAGTAAGGGTTCGGTTCGTTTCTTTGTGGAGCGGATGAACGAACTACAGTTCTTCGACGCCACGGCGCCGGCGGGGCAGCAGGGGTTTGCCGTCATCCAGGCCACCGAGCCGTGCCACCCCTATGTGGACCACTGGTGGCCCACCGGACACGTCATCGGCTTTGAGCATACCTTCGTGCACGAGCTCTATGAGTTTGTACAGGCCATCGCCCAGGGCCGCCCGGCCACTCCCGGTTTTGAGGACGGCGTGGCGGTGGCACAGGTGCTGGACGCGGTGGACCTTTCCATTGAGCGGCGGGCCTGGGTGGACGTCGCCAGTCTGTAGCCATTCGTTGACCGCGAACGGCCGGGGCAGTCCCGGCCGTTCGTTTTGTACCGAAACCTGCATCCTTTCGCTTGTTGGATGGATGAGAACCCAGTATAATGACAGTAGGTGGGGATGATATGACTGAAGAACGACGAAGAGCAATAGAGCAACTGGTATCCGCCAAGGGCGAGGTACTGCTGTCCGAATTGGAGGAGGTCTTTCCAGACATCTCTTCCATGACGCTGCGCAGAGACTTGATTTACCTGGAAAAGATCGGCATTGTGCGGCGTACCCGCGGTGGAGCCCTTTCGGTGTCCCGCCTCAATAAGCCCTATGAGGATGCTTTTTCCCGTCGGGCCCAACGGGATGTGATGGCCAAACGGTCCATCAGCCGCGCGGCACTCAGCCTCTTTACGCCCGATACCACGACATTCATTGACTCAGGCAGCACCCTTATGCACTTCGCGCAGATGCTGCCCGACGAGACCTGCCTGGTCATCACAGCCGGCCCCAACATCGCTCTGGAGTTGGCGGGCAAGTCCCGGGTCGACGTGTTGCAGCTGGGCGGCCGCATCCGCAATAACACGCTTTCAGTATCGGGGGAGTGGACGACCGCGGCGCTGCGCACCGTCAATCTGGACATGGCGTTCCTGGCAACGTCGGGCTACTCGGTGGAGAATGGCTTCACCTCCGGCTCGGTGGAGGAAAGTGAGATCAAGCGTATGGTGCTGAGCAAAGCCAAGACGCGGATCATGCTCATGGATCACAGTAAGATCAATCGCGTGCTGCCCTTCACCTTTGGCTGTATGGACCAAATCGACACCATCATCTGTGACAAACCCCTGCCGCCGGAGATGATGGCGCAGGCGGAAGCGCACAACGTCACCGTCATCATAGCCGAGGAGGGCACTGAATGATTACCACCAAGGCCGTTCGCATGTATGGCAAAGAGGACCTGCGGCTGGAGGAATTCCCCCTGCCGGAGATTGGTGAGGATGAAATTCTGGCGGAGATCATCTCCGACAGCATTTGCATGTCCAGCTGGAAGGCTGCCGAGCAGGGCAGCGCGCACAAGCGTGTCCCCGATGACATCGCTGAACACCCGGTCATCATCGGCCATGAGTTCTGCGGCAGACTCCTGAAGGTCGGCGCGAAGTGGCAGAGCCGCTACCGCGAGGGCAGCAAGTTCGCCATCCAGCCGGCCCTCAATTACAAAGGTTCGCTGGCTGCGCCGGGATATTCCTACCGCTACATCGGCGGCGACGCCACCCACATCGTCATCCCCAATGAGGTGATGGAACAGAATTGCCTGCTCGATTACAACGGTGAGGCGTACTACTTCGGCTCCCTGGCTGAGCCTATGAGCTGCATCGTGGGTACCTTCCACGCCATGTACCACACGGTGAACGGCAGCTACGAACACCATATGGGCATTGTGCCCGGCGGCAGCATGGCGATCCTTGCTGGGGCCGGCCCCATGGGCATGGGGGCCATTGACTATGCCATCCATTGCGACCGCAAGCCGGGGCTGTTGGTTGTCACCGACATTGACGATGCGCGCCTTACCCGTGCCCGGTCCATCTACACGGTGGAGGAAGCAGCGGCCAACGGAGTGAAACTCGTCTACTGCAACACAGGCAGCGGTGACGCAGTGGCCACGCTCCTTGCCCTCAATGGCGGGAATGGTTACGATGATGTACTGGTCTTCGCGCCGGTACGCACGGTCATTGAGCAGGGTGACGCCATCCTCGGCCGTGACGGTTGCCTCAACTTCTTTGCCGGCCCGTCGGACCCGAAACTTTCGGCGACGTTCAACTTTTACAACGTACATTACAACTCAACCCATGTCGTAGGCACCTCCGGCGGCAACACCGATGACATGATTGAGAGCCTGGCCATGATGGCAGACGGCCGCATCAACCCTTCGTCGATGATCACCCATGTGGGCGGGCTCAACTGTGTGCCCGAGACGACGCTGAACCTGCCGAAGATCCCTGGCGGCAAGAAGCTCATCTACACTCAACTGGAGATGGAACTGACCGCCATCGATGACTTTGCCCGGAAGGGAGAGAGCGACCCGCTCTTTGCTGAATTGGCACGTATTGTGGGGGCGGCCGGCGGCCTGTGGTGCCCGGCGGCTGAGCAGTACCTGCTGGCCAACGGAAAGAAGTTGATTTGATGAGCCGCCTGCGCGTGTTGGGGGTTGCCGTGCTGCTGGCCGCATTGTTGGCCGGATGCTCGGTGCTGGAAAACGGCATCCACATCCAGGACGATGGGCAGGAAATCGTGCGCATCGACAAGAGCGGGTTAATTCTGGATGGCCATTTCACCAGTGTATCGCTCGATAAGGATGGCTTGCAAATCACCTACCCCAGCGGCGGCCTGTCGCTGACGGGCGAGGGGCTCAACATTGAGCAGGGCGACAGCACAGTGGAGGTGCGCGGGGATCGTATTGAAATTGTGGATGGCGACGGCGAGCGTAAGGTGTTGGATACCAAGGGAAAGGGGACCGAGTACCGCGCGGACGACGGTGCGGTGGTTGCCACCGGAGAGAAGGCCGTTCTGCCCGCCGAATATCCCTCCGACCTTCTACCCCTCATGGAAGGGTTCACCCTGACGGCCACCGCTCACCTGGGTGACGTGCTGGTCGTCTCCGGCTATGTGTCGGACACCACCATACAGGATGTAGTGACCGCCTACCGCGACACCCTGCTGGGGGGCGACAGCTTCCGGCAGGAGAAGAAGGCGGGCATGGTATTACTGCGCGCCACGTTTGATGGACGAGACATCTCGGTGTACATCGCGGAATCCCTGAAAGAGGATACCGTCAACTACACCGTGGTGGTGGGG
>JAEYRA010000042.1 GCA_023409755.1 Bacillota bacterium | reverse complement strand
AGGAGATGTGCCATGGTGTTTGTGAAACCCGAAGGCGCGGGGCCGGAGGGGTGGAAGCGGCTCTCCCAGTGTGAGGACGGGGCGCTGGGGCGGCAGGCGCTGCGGCTCTATGAGCGGTACCACGCCGCCGCGCGGACCCAGCTGGAACGGCTGCGCCGCAACGAACTCTACTACCGCGGGGAGCATTGGTCGCTGGTGGGCGACGGTGAGGACGGCGAGCCGCGCCCCCACACGCCGGTGCTGTGGAGCACGCTTGACAACCTGCACGCCGACCTCACCGAGGCCTGCCCCCGGGCGGTGGTGCAGGCCCAGACCGCCGCCGACCGTGACCGGGCGGCCACGGTGAACGCCCTGCTGCGGTCGCTCTTAAAGCGCAACGGCTTCCCGCGAGTGTGGCACGACCTGACCGGCGGGATGCTGCGCCAGGGCACCGACGTGCTGGAGGTGGCTTGGGACCCGACGCTGGCCGGGGGATTGGGGGATGTGGCCCTGCGCCGCCATGCCATCGGGGAGTTTCTCTTTGACCCCGGGGCGGCAACGCTCGACGACTGCGAGGCCGTCATTCACCACCGGTGGGAGAGTTTCGACAGCCTGCTGGCCCGCTACCCCCACGCCGCCGCCCGCATGGTGCGGGATGCCGGCAGCCCCGACGGCGAGCGGGCGCTGGTCTTTGACCTGTGGTGGAGGGAACCGGAGCCCGAGGACGCCCTGGGCGGCCAGCGCTGGCGGGTGTTGTGGTGCCGGGTGGCGGCGGGCGCGGTGGTGGGGGCGACGCCCTTCGGCCCTGACGGGCGGCGGGTGAGCGTCTACGACCACGGGCAATACCCGTTCGTGGTGCTGCCCTACGACCGGCTGGAAGGTTCGCTCTACGGCCTGGGCATCATCGACCGCTTCAAGCAGGCCCAGTGGATGGTGGACCTGACCGACCAGATGGTGCTGAAGAACATGATGGTGTCGGCCCGCAACAAACTGCTGGTGGCCGACGGGGCGGGGGTGGACATGGACGCCCTGACCGACTGGCGCACCGACGTCATCCGCGCGAGGGACATCAGCGACGACGCGGTGCGGTGGTTTGACAAGCAGCCATTCGCCGCCGGGCAGATGGAGTACGCCAGCCAGAAGATGGAGCAGATGAAGCGCGAGAGCGGGCAGAACGAGTTTGCCCGGGGCGAGGCCAACAGCGGGGTGACCGCCGCCGCGGCCATCGAGGCCCTGCAGGAGGCCGCCGGCAAGCGCAGCCGCAAGCGTATCGACTGCCTGTATGCCGATTGCGAGCGGGCCTTCCGCCTGGCGCTGCGGGTGATGAGCCAGTTCTACACCGAGCGGCGGCAGTTTACCCTGGCGCTCGATGGCATGGTGGAGGCCGGCGAGGTGGGGCCGGAACACTTCTTGACTGCCGACGGCACGCAGATCGATTACGACCTGAACCTGACCGCCGAGCGGGCCCCGGCCTACCGCAGCGCCGCCCACAACGAGCAGGTGCTCGCCATGGTGAAGGCGGGGCTGCTGCCGCCGTCGGTGGGGCTGCAGCTCATGGACTTTGACCGCCGGGACGAGGCGCTGGCACTGCTCAAGGCCCTCGGCCATGCGGCACAATAGAAAGGAGGAACCCATGGAAGAGGAACGCACCACATCACGCGAGGAGGAGGAAGCGCAAGCTCTGGGCCTGACGCCCGATGTGCTGGCCTTCCTGCGGCGGGCGCTGGCAGCCCCGGCACCGGGGGAGGACACCTTGCCCGCCATCTGCGGGGATGCCCCGGCGGACGAAGCGGGTACCCCGGTGGAGGCCGAGGATCCGCAGGCCGCCGAAGCCGAGGCCCGGCAGGCCACCTTGGCCCGGGAGGCGGGGGAGATCGCCGCACTGTGGCCGGGTTTTGGGCTGGAGGACTTCCGCGCCGCCCACCCGGAGGAAGCCGCCGCGCTGGACGCCGGGGCCGGGCTGTGGCCCACCGCCGTGCCCGCCCTGCTGGCCGCCGCGCGGGAGGGGGCCGAGCGTGCCGTCGTGGAGCGCATCCGCCGCCGCAACGCGGGGTTGCCCCGCCCCCTGGCCGCCAGCCCCGACGCCGCACCTGCCGACTACACCGCCATGTCCAGCGAGGCATTCGCCCGCGCCCGCGCCGACTTCGAGCGCCGCATGCGCGAGGGGCAGCATGTGCGGCCCTAGCGGGCTGTTCGCCAAGGCGCATGCGCACCTTGACGAGGGGGGAGGGGCTTGTTCGGAGTAGGTGCTGCCCGCCGCCGCACATGTCGCCGGCGGGCGACCGGCTCACCCGCTCATGCCGGGTTTTACGGGGTGACGTCGCCTCGGCGGGAGGGTTGAGTGCTACGGACGGGTGGGAGGCGTGCCGCGGGCGGATGAACCGCCTCGCGGCTGCGAGCCGGCGGGCGCGCGACGGGGAGCCCCTCTCCCCAGCCCCTCCCCCAGGTCTGGAGGAGGGGACGCAGGAACACACCCCGCGCTGTGACAGAGGAGGAACGGGGAGCGCCGGGTGAGGCGCATCCGCCGACAAAATACCAGAAAGAGGAGAATGCAGATGGCAATGAACACCAACACCACCGCCACCGGCGGGCTTTCCGCCGAGATGCAGACCTACTACGACCGCCAGATGCTGGAGAACATGAAGCCCAAGCTCGTGCACTACGAGTACGGGCAGAAGCGCCCCTACCGCCGCCAGAACGGCAAGACCATCCAGTTTCGCAAGTGGACGCCCTTTGGCGTGGCCGCGACCCCGCTGACCGAGGGCGTGATCCCCGACGGGCAGGCGCTCTCCGGCACGTCCATCACCGCCACGGTGGCGGGTTACGGCGGCTATGTGGCTGTGAGCGACATGCTGGATCTGACGGCCCTCGACCCGGTGCTCAGCGACAGCATCGACCTCATGGCCGACCAGGGGGCGCTGACGATCGACACGCTGATCCGCGACAAGCTGCACACCGGCACCAACGTACTCTACGCCGGCTCGGCCACCAGCCGCGCCACCGTGACCCAGGAAATGAAGCTCACGACCACCGAGATCCGCAAGGCCGCGCGGCTGCTGAAAAAGAACAAGGCGCTGCCCTTTACCCGCGGCGGCAAGAGCTACTATGTGGCCATCGTGGGGCCGGACACGACCTACGACCTGCAGAGCGACCCCCTGTGGCAGGACGTGAGCAAGTACCAGGATGCCGAGGGTATCTTC
>JAEYRA010000006.1 GCA_023409755.1 Bacillota bacterium | reverse complement strand
CCACTACATTGGCCGTTCAGGGCCATTTGAGGGAGTGCCGCCCGCCGGCGGGGGTTTGCTGTGTGCGTTGCTCCGGCTTGTGTGTTCCTTCCGCCGAATGAATCGGCGGTCGGTGCTACCGGGCGTTGCATTCCTGACTTTTTAGGAAGTAATGCCGGATGGCAGATGCGCCGCCCACCGGCGGGGGTTTGCTGTGTGCGTTGCTCCGGCTTGCGTGTTCCTCCCGCCGAATGAATCGGCGGTCGGTGTCACCGGGCGTTGCATTCCTGACTTTTATAGGACGCAGTGCCGGATGGCAGATGCCCGCCCACCGGCGGGGGTTTGCTGTGAGTGTTGCCCCTGCTTGTGCGTTCCTCCCGCCGAATGAATCGGCGGTCGGTGCCAGCGGGCGTTGCATTCCTGACTTTTATAGGACGCAGTGCCGGGTGGCAGATGCGCCGCCTCCGGCGGGAGGGGGTTGCTGTGTGCTTGGGCTGGCTTGTGTGCTCCTCCCGCCGAATGAATCGGCGGTTCTCAACCCCACCCTTCGGCAGACGATTCGTCAGAATCGTTGAGAGCAGGGTGAGCAACACAAAGTGTTGCGATGGGTCGGTTTGGGGCACTGCCTTCGCCTAAGCCATTGCGGCCAACACTGCCTGCCCAGCACGTGCGGCAAATTCCGTCATCAGCTCGTCCACGTCCACGTCATGGGCCTGCGCCGGCGCGCCGACATACCCCAGCGGTGACAGGCGCTCGGTCTGCCCGCCAAAAAGCCACGGCATCACGTCCTGCTCGGCCAGTGTAACCGGCGGCAGGGTGCCCGCCAAATCGTCGTCCACCCACTCTGGCCAGTGCCGCAGGATGGTGGCCGTCTCGATGTCACCGGCGTGCACATCAGGCGCCTCCGCCCAGCCCACCGCCCCCTGCCGCGGGGGCAGCACGCAAAGCCATGGCTCCTGCCCGGTCAGACCGTAGGGCCCCAGCCGCCACTCATCAAAGAGGAACCGGGCATCCAGCCCGCACGTCTCCCGCGCCTGGCGGAAGGCGTCCATCAGCGCCAGGTTCTGGTCGATGTCCCCATGGGCGTTAACCCCCACGCACCGCCGGAACCCAAAGGCCGCCAGTGACGCCAGAATGTCATAGGCCAGTGCCGTGGCCGTCTCCTTCCGCACGCGGAAGGACCCCAGAAACGACCCGGTGGACTGGCACACGCCCCAGTGGAATGGCGGCGCAAGCACGGCTGTCTGCCCCTGCTCCCCCAACCAGGCGGCCAGCCGGCGGCATTGCTGCACGGCAGTCAGCACGTCGGTGGCCAGGGGCAGGTGGGGGCCATGCTCCTCCAGCACGCCGCAGGGCAGCAGCACCACGGCGTCCCCCTCCACCAACCGCTTCACATCCGGCCACTTCATGGCGGCCAGCGTACCCGTCAAAAATTCTTCGTCCATTTCATTCCTCCGTCCCATAGTCGCATCAGTATATCACGGTATCGCTGGGGTTGCACCGGGAAGGAACGCTTTGAACAAAACGAACTGTGATGGTTTGCCTGGTTTTCTCGCAGAGTTCATCGGCGCATAATTCCCAGAAACCCGCAGATTCTATTGAAAAACAACGGAGGCAGATGCAATGAAGCCGAACCCTGACGACCGCAAGGACAATGTGGAACGGATCCAGCAGAATATAGACATGACCATCCGCAATATGGAACTGGCTGATGAGATGATTGAGAAGACCGACGACCCACAGGTACAGAGGGATCTTCAGGCCAAGAACGAAAGACGGCGAGAGGCTCTCAAGGGAATGCGCAGTGAGATAAAGGATGAAGCGGAAAACAGGAACAAGTTGACCTGACTGAAAGACGGCTGGCATATGCACAAACCAGGGGGTGCTTCCGCCCCCTGGTTGATTGGAGTTCTGGCTCGCTTGTCAGTCGGCTTCGAATCCCTCGCGGTTCAAATACTCCAGCAGGGTCTCCTGGCGGTGCATTGGCAGGGGCACATACTCTTCGTTGGGGCCCAGCGGGTCCAACACTTCGGCAATGAGGGCCTCGCCCTCCTGCCCGCCCTCGGGGCGCAGCAGGGCGTAACGCCCACCGGCGTAGTTGAACTCATGCAGGATGCCAAAGGAACGTTCGGTTCCGTCGTCCATCTCGAACACGATGGTGTCCAGCTCTCTCTCGTCCATGTCGGCACCTCCTTTCCCTCATTATACCCCGTGTGAGCGGGCTTGCAAGGGGGGACCGCCCCCGGCAAACAACGGTCTTTTTGCATGGTCTTTCCCTCTGCGTCGTCGCGCGTAACCCGGGTACTTCATTTCTTCCGCGCTTTCCTTGCTTCCCGTGGGGTGACCTGATAGAATGGAACCATCAAACAATGGGAGGAACCCCTATGTCCATCGCAATACAAGAGATCACATATGGCGCCTATGGGCGCTGCCTGCAGTTGTCCAACGGCCTGTGCGACCTGGTGGTGACGCTGGATTTCGGTCCGCGCATCGTCCGCTATGGCTTTATCGGCAAGGAGAACATGTTCTGCGAGGCTCCCCAGATGCAAGATGGGAACGGCTTCCGCCTGGGCGGCGGCCATCGCCTGTGGCACAGCCCCGAGCACCCCAAGCGCACCTACGAGGCCGACAACAACCCCGTGGAGTGGGAGGAGATTGAGGACGGCATCCGCACCTATCAGAAGCCCGAGCCCTGGGCCATGATGGAGAAGCAGATGGACATCTGTCTGGATGGGGAGAGCACCGGCGTCACCATCGTGCACCGCATCGTCAACCGCGGCGCATGGACGGCCGAACTGGCGGCGTGGGCCATTACGGTGATGGCCCCCGGCGGCAAGCAGGTGCTGCCCATGACCCAGCGGGATACGGGCCTTCTGCCCAACCGCAACCTCATCCTGTGGCCTTACACCCACCTGCAGGATCACCGTGTCTGGTGGGGCGACCGGTTCATCACCATCCAGCAGGACGCCACCAAGCAGGCCTTCAAGATCGGCCTCAACAGCGAGATCGGCTGGGCGGCCTACTTCAACCATGGCCAGCTCTTCATCAAGCAGCACATCCATGAGATGGGCGAGACCTACCCCGACGGCGGCTGCTCCTATGAGACGTATACCACTGACTTCATGATGGAAATGGAGACGCTGTCGCCCCTCATCAAGGTGGAGCCCGGCGAGGAAGTGGAGCACATGGAGTGCTGGGCCCTGGCCGACGGCGTGCCCGTGCCGGAGAATGACGACGAGGCCATCACCGCCCTCATGACCGAGATTCTGGGTGACAACTGCTGTGATTGCTGCGGCGACGGCTGCTGCTGTGACGACGACTGCGATTGCGACTGTGACTGTGACTGCGATTGCGAGGACGACGACGAGGAGTGCGGGTGTGGCTGCGGCCATGACCACGAGCACCACCACCACGACCACAACCACGAGCATCACCACCACTAAGGACAAGCGCTACAACGCCCGCCGGAACACTCCGGCGGGCGTTTCTGTTGGCGGGATGCTATCCCCTGTACCGGAAGGCGGGCAGCCCGGCGGTGCCGGTCTCCACGGCGAAGAGGCTGCCGGCCAGCGGTTGGGCGCGCTCGTCGGTGCCAATGGCTGCCGTGGTGATGTACAGGGTCGCAAGCCCCGGCCCGCCAAAGGCACAGGAGGACACCTGCACCGCCGGTACATCCACTTGGGCGAGCTTGCGGCCGGTGGCCGGGTCCCACCGGCCCACCTGGCTGCCGCCCCACTGGGCCACCCACAGCATGCCTTCCCGGTCGATCGTCATGCCGTCGGGGCCGCCCCGGTCGATTGTCACAACCGTGCGGCGGTTGGTGATGGCCCCGGTTTCTTCCTCGTAATCGTAAGCCCACACCACGCCCTCAGGCGTGTCGGTGTAATACATCGTGTGCCGGTCCGGGCTCCACACGATGCCATTAGAGATTTTCGTACCCCGCACCATGGGGGTGAATTGGGCACCGTCCACCCGGTAGAGGTTGCCCGTGCCGGTGCGGCCGTTGTCGGTCGTCATGGTGCCCACCCACAGGCGGCCTGCGGGGTCGCACTTGCCGTCGTTGAAGCGCAGGGTTGGCTGCGGGTCGGGCGCGGCGGCCAGCAGCGTGCGGTGTCCATCGGCCACGCGGTATAGCCCGCTTGCCCACGCTCCCACCGGTGTGCCGTCCTCCCCGAGCACCACGGTGCCCAGGGGCTCGTCGGCGGCCAGCAGCAGTTCGTCGCTGCCATCAGCCGGGTCAAAGCGATGCAGTTCCCCTCGGGGGATGTCCACCCAGTACAGTCGGTTGGTTCTTTCGTCCCACAGGGAGCCCTCGCCGATTTGCGCGCGGGCCCGCCAGATGCATTCTGCCTTCATGTCCATCCTCCTCGTTTGACAGTGGTTTCCCTGCCTTTTATAATAGAGCACCGATGGGAGTTGTCAACATGACGCCAGACGATTGGAAGGGAGCCGCGGCGGCAGCCGGGGCTCAATGGGTGGAAGCCGGCCCCCGCAGCGATGCCGTGCTGTGGGCGCAGGAGGTGGGCCGCGGCCGGGAGCCGGGGCTCTTCCTGGCCGAGGGGCTTTGGCTGAACCGCCAGGCTGCCCAGTATGGGGCCCAGGTGGAGGCACTGTTCCTCTGCCCGGCACTGCTGCACTCCCCTGAGTGGCAGCAGGAGGCTGTGAAGCTCATGGCACACCGCCCGCAGGTGTATGCCATCTCCGAGCGGGTGTATGAGCGCCTGAGTGCTGAAAAGCTCGACCGCGGGGTGCTCTCAGTGGTGCGGCTGCCGCGGTGGACGCTCCACGACATCCCCGACCGCCAGCCCAGCCTGCTGTTGGTGCTCGACGGGCTGGAGAACCCAGGCAACCTGGGGACTCTGCTGCGCACCGCCGATGGGGCGGGGGCCGCCGCCGTGCTCCTCTGCAACCGGCGTACCGGGCTCAACAACCCGCTGACGGTGCGGGCGAGCCTGCTGACGCTGCTGACCCGCCCGGTGCTGGAGGTGGATGCCGACGAAGCGCGGCAGTTCCTGGCCGACCGGGGATACATGGTGTACCTGGGCAAGGCCGAGGCCGACGCCCGCTACTGCGATGAGGCCTATGCCCCCCGCACCGCCGTCGTGGTGGGGCACGAGAAGTACGGTGTCAGTCAGGGGTGGTTTGGTGGCCCCCACCGTGCCGTCTCCATCCCCATGCTGGGGCAGGTTGATTCCCTCAACGTGGCGGTGGCCGGCTCCATCCTCTGTTATGAGGCCCGCCGCCAGCAGGGTTGGTGAAACCGGTTGCATCATCCGGCCGGTGCGTGTATGATGGAAAGGATTACAAAGGGAGGGAACCGTATCAATGAGTGACATCAAGGTTGGATTGCAGCTGTATACCGTGCGGGATGCCGCGCAGGAGGATTTCTTTGGCGTGCTGGCCCAGGTGAAGGCCATGGGCTACGACTATGTGGAGTTCACCGCCGATTTCTTCGGCAAGAGCGCGGAGGAAGTGCGCGCCGAGCTCGACCGCCTGGGCCTCAAGGCCGTTTGCTCCCATGTGCCGCTGGAGCTGTTTCGTGAGGACACGGCGGCGGCCATTGCCCGCTTCCGCACCTTGGGGTGCACCTACCTGGCCGTGCCGTGGCTGGCCCCGGAGCTGCGCCCCGGCACCCCCGCCTGGCCCGGCGTGGTGGAGGACGTCAAGAACATCGCCAAGGCCTGTAAGGACGCAGGTGTGACGCTCCTTTATCACAACCATGACTTTGAGTTTGTAAAGATCGACGGCGAGTACGCGTTGGACCGCCTGTTTGCTGACATCCCCGCCGACCTGCTGCAGACCGAGATTGACACCTGCTGGGTCAAGTTCTCGGGCGTGGACCCGGCGGACTATGTGCGCAGCTACGCCGGCCGCGCACCCATCGTTCACCTGAAGGACTTCGTGCGGGTGGAGGAAGGCGGCGCCCACGGCATGAGCCTGGAGCTGCGACCCCTGGGCATGGGCTGCCAGGATGTGGCTTCGCTGCTTGCCGCCGCCGAAGCCGCTGGTGCGGAGTATGTCATCGTGGAGCAGGACTTCTCGCCCGGTCGTCCCTCGGTGGAGGCCGCCCAAATCAGCCGGGAGTGCCTGCGCAAGCTGGGATATTAAGCCTTTCGCGTCCGGCTGGTCGTGCCGTTCCGGCACTGCTCGCCTATGTAACCTGGACACTGCGGTGTCGGACGCGATTTAGTCGGTTTGTTCCAGCTTGTTTGAATCGTTCGCCGCGCATGTCGCCGAACGATTCGGATTTCTTGGGATACGTTTCACCTACGGGTGGGCTTGTCTATGTGTATTCACGTGGGTGTTTTTCCTCCCGCCGAATGAATCGTCGGTCGGCTCTCTGCTTTGTCTCCCATGCGACGTTTTCGATGAACGGGAAGCCGGACAGACCGTCCGGCTCCCTTTGTGTGTCAGGCTCTAAGGAGGTGTGTGCCATGGAACGACCGCGCATTGCGCTGAACCTGTACCTGCTGCGGGAGGAGGCCGCCCGCGACCTGCCGGCCGCCCTGCGCGTGGCCAAGGACTGCGGCTACGATGGGGTGGAGCTGGCTGCCACACAGGGCTTGGAGGTGGATGACCTCATTGCCCTGCTGGCGGAGGTGGGACTTACGGCGGTGTCCAGCCATGTGCCCTTTGGGGACTTCGCCGCCGACCTGCCCGGCACGATTGACCACTACCAACGGCTGGGGTGCTCCTTTGTGGTGCTGGGCTGGCTGGAGGAAGCCCTGCGTCACACCGGGCCGGGTTATGCCGCCGTGATTGAGCAGGTCGGCGTGTTTGCGCGGACCTGCCGTGCCGCCGGGCTGCCGCTGGCGTATCACAACCACGACTTTGAGTTCACCGCCGGCTCGCCCGACGGCATGACACAGCTGCTGGAGGCCCTGCCGCCCGAGGTGCTGGAGGCCCAGTTCGACGTGGGCTGGCTCTCCATCGTGGGGCAGAACCCGGTGGAGTGGTTGGAGCGCTGGGCAGGGCGGTACCGCTCGGTGCACCTCAAGGACTACTTCCCGTCCCAGCGCGCGTCGGGTTACGACTTCTGCGCCTTGGGGGAGGGTGTCATGGACTTCCCGCCCATCCTGCGGGCTGCGTGGCAGGGCGGGGCGCGCTGGTTCATTGTGGATCAGGATTGGGATACCGTGCACACCCCGGCGGCGGCCGCCGCTGTCAGCGCACAATACCTGCGACAGGCGCTGGAGCACGTGAGTGATTGAGTGGACAACGAAAACCGGGTGGAGGAATCTCCACCCGGTTTTTTACGCTCGTTTGGCTAACCGCTCGCTACGCCCGACGACTTTCCGTTTGCTACGGTTGTGGCAAGGGTGGGCAGGTGCGTGTGTGTGCAGGCACTGCGCCTTGTATGGTCGCTTGTCAGCGTGTGAATGGCTGCGCTGTGGTCGACATCCAAGGTGCCCCAACGCACCTCTGCCGATCGCTTAAAGTATCACGCATGTGCGCGAGGGACAGCACAGCCAACTTTCTGTTCCGTAGTTCCAGTTCCAGTGGCCCTTCCCTGGGTTTGGGGAGAGGTGGGGGACTGGAGCTACCGCCATTCGAGCCACGCGCCTGTAGCCGCGAGGCGGTTCATCCGCCCGCGGCACCACGCATCCTGTCCGTGGCACGCACCCCTTTCCCCGAAGGTGGCGTATCTCCGTAAAAACCCAACACGACCCACGCAGACGAACGCCCCCTGACGACATGTGCGTCAGGGGGCGAATCTTCATTTTGGACGAGCGCTCCCACTCGCGACGGTCGCGAAGCGACCGGTGCGACCTGCTTAGAGGATCTTCTCCTCCGACAGCTTCTTGTAGGTCTCCAGGCGCTTCTTGGCCTCGTTCTCCGCCTTCACAAAGAGGGCATCGGCGGCATCCGGGAACTCCTGCTTCAGCGCGCGGTAGCGGTTCTCGCTCGTCAGGAACTCCTGGTACGAGGCGGTCGGCTCCTTGCTGTCCAGCGAGAAGGGGTTCTTGCCTTCCTCAGACAGCTGCGGGTTGAAGCGATAGAGCGGCCAGTAACCGGCTTCCACAGCACGCTTCATCTCCGCCTGGGTGCGGCCCATGTTGATGCCGTGGTTGATGCACGGGGCGTAGCAGATGATGATGGACGGGCCCGGATAAGACTCGGCCTCGGTGACGGCCTTCAGCAGCTGGTTCTGGTTGGCGCCCATGCTGACGGAGGCAACGTACACATAGCCATAGGACATGGCCATCAGGCCCAGGTCCTTCTTGCGGGTGCGCTTGCCGGAGGCCGCGAACTTCACGACCGAGCCGGTGGGGGTGGACTTGGAGGACTGACCGCCGGTGTTGGAGTAGAGCTCGGTATCGAGCACCAGGACGTTGATATCCTCACCGCTGGCCAGCACGTGATCCAGGCCGCCGTACCCAATGTCATAGGCCCAGCCGTCGCCGCCGAAGACCCACACGGACTTCTTGACGAACAGGTCGTCCATCCCGGCGATTTCCTTGTAGAGGGCGTCGAGCTCGCAGCCGCAGGAACCGCACTCAGCGATGGCGATCTTGAGACCGGCACGCAGCTTCTCAGCCGCGGCCTTGGAGCCTTCGGCGCTGTCGCGCTGCTCCAGCCACTCGGCGCAGGCAGCCTTCAGGCCCCACTCGGCGGGCATGTCAGCGGCGCCCAGCTGCTCCACCAGCATGGCCAGGCGGTCGCGGCGCTGACGGAACGAGAGCGCCATGCCGTAGCCGAACTCGGCGTTGTCCTCAAAGAGGGAGTTGGCCCAAGCCGGGCCCTGCCCACGATCGTTGGTGGTGTAGGGCACCGTCGGCGCGGAGCCGCCATAGATGGACGAGCAGCCGGTGGCGTTGGCCACGACCATACGGTCACCGAACAGCTGGGTGATGAGCTTGACATAGGGGGTCTCGCCGCAGCCGGCGCAGGCGCCCGAGAACTCGAAGAGGGGCTTCAGGAACTGGCTGCCCTTGACGGACGCGGGGTTGACGTTCACCTTACGCTCCGGCAGGGAGACGGCGTAGTTCCAGTTGGCGCTTTCGGCCTCCACCAGGTCCTCCAGCGGCTTCATGACGAGAGCCTTATTCTTGGCCGGGCACACATCGGCGCAGTTGCCGCAGCCGGTGCAGTCCAGGGGGCTGATCTGGATCTTGTACTGGAACTCGGCCAGCTCCTTGCCGATGGCCTTCTTGGTGGTGAACGTGGCGGGAGCATTCTTGGTCTCCTCCTCGTTCAGCAGGAAGGGCCGGATGACGGCGTGGGGGCAAGCCAGCGAGCACTGCCCGCACTGAATGCAGTTGTCAGAGATCCACTCCGGCACGAGGACGGCGATGCCGCGCTTCTCATACTTGGAGGTGCCCACCGGGTAGCGGCCCGAGGGATCCATCTTGGACACGGGCAGCTCGGCGCCCTTCTGGCGCAGCATCGGGGAGATGACTTCGTCGGTGAACTTGTCGCCCTTGATGAACTGCCAGGCAGCGCCTTCGGTGGTGTTGGCCCAATCGGCGGGAACCTTCACCTCAACCAGGCCGCTGATGGCGTTGTCGATGGCGGCGTAGTTCATGTTGACGACCTTGTCGCCCTTCTTGCCGTAGGTCTTCTTGACCGCTTCCTTCATGTAGCGCTCAGCCTCGGCATACTCGATGACGTTGGCCAGCTTGAAGAAGGCAGCCATCATGATCATGTTGATGCGGCCGCCCAGCCCGAGCTCGGAGGCGATCTTGATGGCATCGATGGTGTAGAACTTGATGTTCTTGCGCGCCAGCACCTGCTTCATCTCAGCAGGCAGACGGGCGGCCATTTCCTCGGCGCTCCAGGGGGAGTTGAGGAGGAACGTACCGTTGTCCTTGATGCCTTCGAGCAGGTCATACCGCGTCACATAGGACGGGTTGTGGCAGGCGATGAAGTCGGCATTCTCCACGAGGTAGGGAGACTGGATCGGCTCCTTGCCAAAGCGCAGGTGGGAGATCGTGATACCGCCGGACTTCTTGGAGTCATAGACGAAGTAGCCCTGGGCGTACATATCGGTGTGGTCACCGATGATCTTGATGGAGTTCTTGTTGGCGCCGACGGTACCGTCGGAGCCCAGACCGAAGAACTTGCAGGCGATGGTGCCTTCTGCGGCGCTGTGGACAGCTTCCTTCAGCTCCAGCGAGGTGAAACCAACGTCGTCGGTGATGCCCACGGTGAAGTGGTTCTTCGGCGCGGCGGCTTCCAGGTTGTCGTAGATGGCCTTGACCATGGACGGGGTGAACTCCTTGGAGCCCAGACCATAACGGCCGCCCACGACCACGTTGATCTTGCGGCCGGCTTCCGCCAGCGCAGCCACGACGTCCTCGTAGAGGGGCTCGCCGATGGAGCCGTATTCCTTGGTGCGGTCCAGCACGGCGATCTTCTTGACGGAGGCCGGGATGGCATCCACAAAGTGCTTGACGCTGAAGGGGCGGAACAGGCGGACCTTGATGGCGCCGACCTTCTTGCCCTGCTTGGCGAGGTACTTGATGGTCTCATCAATGGTGTCGCAGGAGGAGCCCATGGACACGATGATGTTCTCGGCATCGGGCGCGCCGATGTAGTCAAATAGGTGGTACTCACGGCCGGTCAGGTCCTTCACCTGACCCATGACCTCTTCCACAATGGCGGGAACCTTTGCGTACAGGACGTTGGAGGTTTCGCTGTTCTGGAAGTAGACGTCCGGGTTCTGGGCGGTGCCCTGCAGGTGCGGGTGCTCGGGGTTCAGGCCGCGGGCGCGGAACTCCGCCACCTTGTCCCAAGGCATGAGCTTGGCCATGTCTTCGTAGTCTATCATCTCGATCTTCTGCACCTCGGAGGAGGTACGGAAGCCGTCGAAGAAGTGCAGGAACGGCACCGAGGCCTTCAGCGTGGACACATGGGCCACCAGGGCCAGGTCCATTACCTCCTGCACGGAGGCGGCGTCCAACATAGCAAAGCCGGTCTGGCGGGCGGCCATGACGTCGGCGTGGTCGCCGAAGATGCACAGCGCGTGGGTGGCCAGCGAACGGGCACTGACGTGGAACACAGCGGGAAGTTTCTCGCCGGCAATCTTGTACATGTTGGGGATCATCAGCAGCAGACCCTGGCTGGCGGTGAAGGTCGTGGTGAGCGACCCGGTCACGAGGGACCCGTGCACCGCGCCGGCGGCGCCGCCTTCGCTCTGCAGCTCAGAGACGCGCAGCTGCTGACCGAAGAGATTCTTACGGCCATAGGCGGACCACTGGTCGGCCACCTCGGCCATGGTGGACGAGGGAGTGATGGGGTAGATCGCTGCCACGTCGCTGAACGCATAAGCTACGTGAGAGGCAGCGGTATTCCCATCGATCGTCATTTTCTTTGCCATCGGGAAACCTCCTTAGAGTTATGAGATCCAACCGGATACGGACTGATGGACACACGTCACGGCAGGCACCCCATGCGAGGCACCCGCCGACAGTCAATCGATCGGGATCATTATAGGCTTTTTCCCTGAAACTGTCAAGGAACGGGGCCGTTTGCGGGTGGGGCAAAGCGCATGAAAATGGGGTTCGGACGCCCATAAAACGTACAGTTTCCCCGTAATATGCCATGGCCCACTTGTCACCGCTCTTCCTGCATGGTAAAATAACTCCATTAGTTATTTTGCATGTTTCATGTTTGGAGGAATTGTTATGCAGGCGAACACCATTGAAACCCGCCCCGTCTCCAGCAAGAGCCGCTTGGTCGCGCTGCTTCTGTGCATCTTCCTGGGCTACTTGGGTATCCACCGCTTCTACGCGGGTAAGGTTGGCACCGGCATCCTGTGGCTGCTCACCGCTGGTCTGTTCGGCATCGGCGCCCTGGTCGATCTCATCATGATCGCCGTGGGTTCCTTCACCGACAAGGCTGGCCTGCCCATCTCAAAGTGGGAGAGCTGATTCCACTACTCTGAGTGTTTCTAGAAAACCCGCTGCCGATACACGGCAGCGGGTTTTTTGTTGACAGAAAGGCTGGCATTGGCGCAGTCAGCGAGGCATCGGCAGTAGGTAGGCCCACATGACCATGAAATGGCAGAAACTGCCCACCAGGATGAGCACGTGGAAGACCTCGTGGAAGCCGAACCACTTGGCGTCGCGCAGCGGCCACTTGAGCGCGTAGCCCACCGCGCCCGCGCTGTAGGCCACGCCGCCGGCCAGCAGCCACAGCAGCCCGCCCGCCGGCACTGTGCGCAGCAGCGGCACCACACAGATGAGACACGCCCACCCCAGTGCCACATAGCACACGGTATAGAGCCAACGCGGCGCATGGAAGAACACGGCTTTGAGCACGATGCCCAAGGTGGCGAACCCCCACACGATGCCAAAGAGCGTCCACCCCCAGGCCCCGTGCAGCGGGATGAGGCAGATGGGCGTGTAGGTGGCGGCAATGAGCACGAAGATCATGCAGTGGTCGATCTTGCGCAGCACCAGCATGGCACGGTCGCTGAGGTTCAGCAGGTGGTAGGTGGAGCTGGCGCTGTAGAGCAGGATGAGCCCCGCGCCAAAGATGGAAAACCCCACGATGTGCCAGGGTGTGGCCGTGCGGGCCGCACCCGCCCCCAGCACCACCAGCGCCGCCACAGAAAGCCCCGCCCCCAGCACGTGCAGAAAGCCACTGACCGGGTCCTTGATGCGTCTCATTGTCCCATCCCCTTTTCAAAGTAATCCACACAACGTAATGTAGTATTAAAAACCATGTAACTGCATTGTAGCACAGCTCCGGCAGATTTCAAGGTTTCCGCGGGAGTTTTCCCGATTTCTTTTGACGGAATCAAAAATCTGATTATAATAGTCCTAATACATACCTGGAAATGGTACGATACCAGCGGACAGGGCTCCGTGGAATATGAGGTGGGACAATGAACGAGCGGAATTTTTTTGTCAAGATGCATGGGCTGGGCAATGAGTATATGGTGGTGGAAGACTCCAATCTCACCTTCCCCCTGGGGGAGAAGGCCATCCGCCGGGTGTGCAACGTCAATTATGGCGTAGGCACCGACGGTGTGCTCGTGAAGGCCCGGTCGCAGAATGCCGACTTTGGGCTGCGCATCTTCAACCCCGATGGGTCGGAGGCCGAGAAGAGCGGCAACGGCCTGCGCATCTTTGCAAAGTTCCTCTACGACTACCGCTACACCAACAACCGGCGCTTCACCATTGAGACCGCCGGCGGCGTGGCCGGGGTGGAGATTGTGGGCATTGAGGATGGCCGGGCCCGGTACATCAGCGTCAACATGGGCAAGGCGGACTTTTCCTCCAAGAACATCCCCACGGCTGCGGACACCGAGGAGACCATCGGCGTTGACCTTGACTGTTTTGGCAAGCTCTATCAGATCAACTGCGTGTCGGTGGGCAATCCCCATTGCGTCATCCTCAAAAACGAGCTGGACATCAACGAGATCAAGCAGTTCGGCAGCATTCTGGAGAATCACCGCTTCTTCCCCAATCGCATTAACGTGCAGTTCGCGCGGGTCATCAACCGGCAAGAGGTGGAGATTCTCATCTGGGAGCGCGGGGCCGGCTTCACGCTGGCGTCGGGGAGCTCGGCCTGCGCCGCAACCAGCGTGCTCAAGAAGCTTGGTTTGGTGGATGGCCACGTGAAGGTGCACATGATGGGTGGCGACCTGTCCATTGAGGTGGCCGACGACTGGACGGTGAGCATGGTGGGTGAGGTGCGCCAGATTGCCGAGGGGCACCTGAGCGACGAGTTTGTGGAGGATCTGATTCGCCCGTGAGTACGGCCGTAGTGGGGACGTCGCTGCGCTTGTGTGCGATGACCGGGGAGCTCTCAACAGCCTGTGCGGCCGTGTACGCCGCGGCCTATGCCCAGCCGCCTTGGGGCGAGAACTACGACTGTGCCGCCCTGTGTGGCTACTTTGCGCGGTTCTTGGCCGGCAGTGGGGCCGTCGGTTGGGCCCTGTGCGAGGGCGACACTGTAGTGGGCCTGTTGCTGGGCGTGGTGGTACCCCACCCCGCCGGGGCCTGCCTGCGGGTGGAGGATTTCTGCGTCGCCCCAGCTTGCCAAAGGCAAGGCGTGGGCAGTGAGCTCCTGCGCCGGGCGAAGGAGCAATTGCCCGCGCTGGGGTGCGATGGCATGACCCTCAGCACCGTGCGAGGCTTTCCTTCCCAGGCGTTCTACGCCGCCAACGGCTTCCGCGAGCTGGCGGCATCGGTGCAGATGCTGTGGGAGGCAGACCCTCGGCTGTGGTAACCGGCAGCACGGAGAGTGCCGATGATGGAGAAAGAACAGGAGGAGCGGCGATGAAGCGAACGTTGATTGGTGGTTTTTTATTGTTGACCGGTGCATTGGGAACGATGAGCGTATTCCTCTTCACCGCCAACAACATGGCGTCTGAGTGGAGTACCCCGCCGGGGCGATTCCTGACGACCACGAACCAGAACGGCATGACCCCGCTGTTGGTGGGTTCCTGCCTGGTGATGGCGCTGGGGCTGCTGGCCATGGGCGTGGAGTACTTCCGTAAGGATACCTGACAGCCGATGGAGCCCCACCAATGACAGACAATGAACAGCGCCTTTCCCGCGAGGGAAGGGCGCTGTTGGTATGTGTTTATAGTCGGTTGGCTGACGGTTACTTCGCTTCCTCGTCCTTCTGGCGGATCTCCTTGCGTCGGATCTTGCCGCTGATGGTCTTGGGGAGTTCGGGCACGAACTCAATGACCCGGGGGTACTTGTAGGGCGCGGTGTGGGTCTTCACATACTCCTGCAGCTCGTGTGCCAGGGCGTCGCTGGCTTGAGTTCCGGCGGTCAGCACCACCGTGGCCTTGACGAGTTGGCCGCGCACCGGGTCGGGCACGCCGGTGACGGCGCACTCCAGCACCGAGGGGTGCTCCATCAGCACGCTCTCCACCTCAAAGGGTCCGATGCGGTATCCCGAGGACTTGATGATGTCGTCCTGCCGGCCCACGTACCAGAGGTAGCCATCCTCGTCGGCCCAGGCGGTATCGCCGGTGTGGAAGAGCCCGTCGTGCCAGGCCTGCTGGGTCCGTTCCTCGTCCCGGTGGTAACCGATGAGCAAGCCGGCGGGGGTGAACTCCCCGGTGGCGATGACAATCTCCCCCACCTCGCCGGGGGCCAGCGTGTTGCCGTCCTCGTCCACAATGCGCACGTCGTACCCCGGCGAGGGCTTGCCCATGGAGCCGGGCTTGGGCTCCATCCATTTGAGGGTACCCACGGCCAGCGTCGTCTCGGTCTGCCCGAAGCCTTCCATCAGCTTTTGGCCCGTCAGCCGCTGGAACTGGGCGAACACCTCAGGGTTCAATGCCTCCCCGGCGATGACGGTGTGCTCCAGGCTGGAAAGGTCGTATTTCGTCAGGTCCTCCTTGATGAGGAAGCGATAGATCGTGGGCGGCGCACACAGCGTCGTGATGCCATACTTGGCGAAGAGCTTCAGGATGGCGTCGGCGTGGAAGCGGTCATAGTCATAGGTGAAGATGGCCGCCTCAGCCAGCCACTGGCCGTAGAGCTTGCCCCACATGCTCTTGGCCCAGCCCGTCTCGGAGATCGTCAGGTGCAGCCCATTCGGGTTGACGGCCTGCCAGTACACCGCCGTAGGCACGTGGCCCAGGGGGTAGAGGTAGTTGTGGGCCACCATCTTGGGCATGCCCGTCGTGCCGCTGGAGAAGTACATCAGCATTACATCCCGCACGCCGGGCAGGCGGTCGGGGGCGGGCTTGGCAAAGGCGGGAGCGGCGGCCATGCCCTCCTCAAAGGTGAGCCACCCGGCTCGTTGGCCGCGCACCAGCACCCGGGCACACACCGTGGGGCACTCGGGCAGAGCCTCGTCGATGAGGGAAGCGATGGTGCCGTCGGCGGTGCAGACGATGGCCTTGATGAACGCGGCGTTGCAGCGGTACACGATGTCCTTGACCATGAGTTGGTTGGTGGCCGGCACCGCAATCGCGCCGATCTTGTGCAGGCCGATGATGCAATACCAGAACTCGAAATGGCGCTTGAGGATGAGGAGCACCGGGTCGCCCAGGCCGATGCCCATGGTCTGGAAGAAGGACGCGGCGCGATCGCTCTCGCGCTTCATGTCCCCAAAGGTGATGCGCCGCTCGTCACCAGCCTCGTTGCACCACAGCATGGCGAGCTTTTCAGGCTGGTCGGCAGCCAGGCGGTCCACCACATCATAGGCAAAGTTGAAGGACTCCAGCTCCTTGGCGCGGAAACGGACAACCTCGCCGTTCGGGCCGAAGGTCTCATCCACAAATTCCTGATACAGTCGTTTCATGTCGTCTGCCTTTCGTATTTATGCAGCACCACGGCCAGGAACCGGCAGCCGCGTTCGTCGGCAGCCACCATGCCGTGGGGCTTGGAGGAATCGTAGTACACCGAGTCGCCCTCGTTCAGCACGAATTCATGCCCGTCGACGGCCATGCGCAGCGCGCCTTCCAGCACGTAGTCGTATTCCTGCCCCACGTGGGTACTCATGGTGAGGGGCGCGGACACCGCCACGGCGTCATAGTCTGCCTCCACCAGGAAGGGCTCGGCCGCCCGGTCGCGGAAGTGGTAGGCCAGGTTCTGGTAGCGAAAGCCCTGCCGCCGCTCGATGCGCAGGCCTTTGCCCGCCCGCACCAGCGAGTAGGTCTTGAGCGTCGGGCTCCGGCCCGTCAGCAGGTCCTCAATGCTCACCCGCAGCACGTTCGCCGCGTTGTAGAGGAAGGTGAAGGCAAAGTCACGCTCCCCCCGCTCGTGGGCCAGGTACTCATCCACCGACACCCCCAGGCGTGCAGCCACGTCCTCCGCCGTCATGTCCAGCGCCTCCCGCAGGCCGCGCAGCCGTTCGGCAATCTCCGTAATTCGATCTGCCATTGCCCTTCCTCCTTTCCTGTTGTGCGGTACAAAAAAGCTCCCGTCTCCAAAGAGACGGAAGCATTGCTCCGCGGTACCACTCTTGTTGCCCTTGCGGGCCCCTTTGCCCCGGTAACGGCGGGGAGGACCGGAGGCGACGCCTCTGGCTCCGGGTTGATGTTCACACACGCCGTTCCCCGCTGCCTTGCACCATCCGGCAGCTCTCTGTGGGGCGAAGGCGGGTTACTGGCCCCATCTTAGCCAATCCTATGAGATTGCCATTAGTATAGGCAGGCCCGGCAAGCCCGTCAAGGACCGGAACACACAGATAATTCCGCATAATTGCTAATATTGTTGTGTGCGCTATTTTTCGGCACGGGCCGCGCCGGCAAACTGCTGGCCCAGGAGCTTGGTGAGCGCCTCGCAGATGGTGTCACTCGCCCCCACATACTGCACCAGCGTGCTGCCGTGGCGGTAGAAGTGGGGCGGGGCGGGCCAATGGATCATGGCCGTACCGATGGAATAGCCGCCGTTGCCCACCGTGCCCGCCTGCCACAGCGCGAGCGGCGTGAACCAGCACTGGTAGACGAGCACATCGCCTTCGTCAGTCTCCAGCACCGTGGGGGCCACCAGGAAGTAGTGCTCGCCGTCGGCCTGCCCGGCGTTGCGGCAGGTCACGTCGGCTTTGGCCAGGGCCGCGGTCACGGCGCTCTCCTCCACCCGCTGGCCAAAGCCAAACCAGGCCGCCACAGCCAGCAGCCCCAGAAAGAGCAGCAACCGCCCGAATCGCTTGCCCATTCCGTTCCCTCCCGTCAGCAGATGCGGGGCAGCCCCTCGCCAGCCAGCGGGCGGATGACCCGCCCGCCCAGCCCCGTTCGCAGGGTGACATCATTCCCTTCGGTCACCCGGCCGATGACGGCGGCATTGGCCCCATAGGCAGAGTTCTGCAGCAGGGCCAAGGCTTCCTGCTCCTGGCGGCCATCCACAACAAATACCATTTTGCCCTCGTTGCCCATGTAGAGGGGCTCCAGCCCCAGCACGGCGCAGAAGCCCCGCACGGCGGCGGTGACGGGGAGCTGTGCCTCCACGACCTCCATGCCGCAGCGGTGCTGGCGGGCGAGCTCCCAGAGCACGGTGCCCAGGCCGCCACGGGTCACATCGCGCATGGCGCGCACGCGGATGCCCCCGGAAAGGAGTCGCCCCACCATATCGGTGAGCGGCGCACAGTCGCTCTCAATGGCGTTCTCCACATGGAGGCGCCGGCTCAGGATGGCGGCGTGGTGCTCGCCCAGCGTGCCGGAGAGGAGGATGCTGTCCCCGGGGACGGGGGGCAGGGGGACAAAACCCGGCCGCACCGCGCCTACCCCGGCGGTGTTGATGAGAAGGCCGCCGTGACCTTCCACCACCTTGGTGTCGCCGGTAACGACCTGCACACCGGCTTCCCGGCAGGTGGCGGCCATGCTGGCAACCACCGTTTCCAGCGTGTCCATCTCCAGCCCTTCCTCCAGGATAAACCCGGCGCTGAGGAACTGGGGCGTTGCCCCGGCGGTCAGGAGGTCGTTGACCGTGCCGCAGACGGCCAGCCGCCCGATGTCCCCCCCGGGGAAGAACAGGGGCTGCACCACGTAACTGTCGGTGGTGAAAGCCATGGGGCCGGCCATTGGCAGCACCGCGGCGTCGCCGCCCTGTGCCAGGTATTCGTTGCCCAGGTGGCGCTTGAAGAGCCCGTCGATGAGCTCCCCCATCACGCTGCCGCCGCCGCCGTGGGCCATGTTGATCTTCATGCCAATCCTCCCGTGTTGCGGTGCCAAATGCCGCAGGCGCCCTCGTCGCTGACCATGCAGGCCCCCCGGGGGCTGACCGGCGTGCACACCCGACCAAACAGCGGGCATTCGTTGGGGTTGATGCGCCCGCAGAGCACGTCGGCGCAGCGGCAGCCTTTATCCATTCCGGCGTCACCGAGTCCCTCACTGCCGCCGTCCCAGGCCGCGTATTCCGGCCGAAGGAAGAGACCGGAGTTGCCGATCTCCCCAATGCCGCGCCATACCGAGTCACCCGGCGCAAAGCAGCGCTCCAGCACGTCCTGCGCCCGGCGGTTGCCCTCGGCGGTCACGGCCTCAGGGTAGAGGTTGCGCACGGCGGCACGGCCCTCCCGGCATTGGCGCACAATCTCCCACACGGCGGCCACCAGGTGGGTCTCGTCAAAGCCGCCCACGACCATGGGCTTGTGGTACCGCTCGCTCAGCGGGCGGTAAACGTCTGCCCCCAGGATGGTGCTGACGTGGCCGGGGCAGAGGAACGCGTCAATCGTCGTCTCCTGCCGGCAAAGGAGGTCCATCGCCGGCACGATGCGCTTGAGGGCGCAGAGGAGCCTGAGGTTATGGAGCCCCCGTTCCTCCGCCGCCCGCAGCAGCAGGCCGTAGGCCGGGGCGGTCGTCTCAAACCCAACGGCCGCCATCACGAAGGTCGTCTGGGGTTCCTTTGCCATCCAATCTAGCGCCTGCAGGGGGGAGTAGACCATCTCAAACCGCGCCCCGTCGCCCCGGCGTTCCAGCAGCGAACCCGTCGGCCCCGGCACCCGCAGCAGGTCACCGAAGGACAGCACGCAGCAGCCGGGCGTCAGCGCCCACTCCACCAGCCGCTCGATGTAGCCCGAGGGCGTCACGCACACCGGGCATCCTGGGCCGGAGATCAGCCGGATGGACGGCGGCAGCAACGAACGCAGCCCCGTGCGAAACAGGGCTGCTGTGTGGGTGCCGCACACCTCCATGATGGTGACCGGCGACCCGTCGTAGTGCCGCAGGTCCTCGGCCGCCCTAGCGACTGCCTCCACCGGCGGCCTCCTCAATCTCGCGGAACAGATCGATGAGATCCTTCGCCCGCTCTTCGTCCATAATCTCGATGGCCATGCCGGCGTGGGTCAGCACATAGTCGCCGACCTTCGCGGGCAGCAGCGCCACGTTCACTTCCAGCACATTGCCGGAGAAATCCACCCGGGCGGTGTCGCCGTCAAGGGCGACGATGCGGCCGGGAGCAGCCACACACATGGGAAACTCCTTTCATGGGCGGCCCTGCAGGGCAAGCCAGGCCTGCCCCAGGGCCAGGCCCCCGTCGTTGACGGGAACCGCATGGTTGGTGTACACCGTGAAGCCGTCGGCCGCAAGGCCCTCGGTCACGGCGGTCAGCAGCAGCGCGTTCTGGAAGACACCGCCGCTCAAGGCGATCTGGTGTATGCTCCGCGCGGCGCGTACCCGGCGGCACACGGCCACCACGGCCCGTGCCAATGCCCGGTGGAACCCCAGCGCCGCCGCGTCCCGCCGTGCGGGTGGGGTGTGCCACAGCGCGGCCAGCGCCGGCTTCCAGTCCAGTTGAATTGTATCACACTCATCGGCGATTGCAAATTCCACGGCAACCGGCGCCGCACCTGCCGCTTCGGCCCGGGCGGCGGCCTGTTCCAGCAGGATGGCGCACTGCCCTTCGTAGCCGTTCTGCTCGCAGATGCCCAAACGCGCGCTGACGGCATCAAAGAGCCGCCCCAGTCCCGTGTAGGTCACGGCATTGACACCAGCAGCCAGCGCAGCCCGCGCCAGATCCGCCCCATCAAAGGCCGGCGGCTCCAGCCCTGCCGCCACGGCGTAGCACAGGGCAGCCAGGCGCCCGTCCTTGGCCACGCGGTCGCCGCCGGTCAGCGTCACGGGGGCCAGGTGGCCCACCCGCTCCATGGTTTGGCCCTCGCACAGCAGGAACTCCCCGCCCCACACCGCACCGTCGTCGCCGTAGCCCGTGCCGTCGAAGGCCACGCCTAAAACCTGCCCGGTCAGCCCGTGTTCGGCCATCACCGACGCCACGTGGGCGTGGTGGTGCTGCACGGTTGTGAGCGGCAGGCCCAGCCCCCGCGCCAATAGTGCCGTGTGGTAGCCGGGGTGCCGGTCGCACACCACGAGGTCGGGCTTCAGGGCAAAGAGCCGCTCCATGTGGTCAAGGTTCTGGCGGTAGGCGGCGGCCACGGCGGCCACCTCTACATCGCCGAAGTACTGGCTCATGTAGGCCCGCCCGCCCTGCGCCAGGCAGAACGCCGCCTTGAGGTCGCCACCCATGGCAAGCACCGTACGGCCATCGCCGGCGGGCAGGGGCAAGGGCAGGGGAGCGTACCCACGGGCGCGGCGGGTGGCCTGCACGCCGCCTGCCACCACATGGGCTACCGAGTCATCGAGCCGTGTCACGATGCGACGCCGGTGCCACAGCACGCCGTCCAAGCGGCCGTCGGCCAGCCAGCCCAGCATCTCGTCGTCGTCGTGGATCTCCGGCTGCCCCGAACGGTTGGCGCTGGTCATCACCAGCTCACCCAAATCACCCAGCAACAGCATCTGCACCGGCGTGTAGGGCAGGAAGGCCCCGGTCAGCGACGTGCCGCCGTTGACGGAAGGCGCGAAGGGCTGGCCCCGTGTGGGAAGCAGCACGATGGGTCGCGCTGGGCTTGTGAGCAGTGCCCGGTCTGCTTCGGTGGCTTGGCAGCAGGCTTTCAGCCGCGCCATGCTGGCGAAGAGAATGGCGAAGGGCTTCTGCTCCCGGCCCTTGAGTGCCCGCAGGCGCTGCACGGCGTCCTCCTGCCGGGGGTCGCAGGCCAGGTGGTAACCGCCCACGCCCTTAATGGCGACGATGCCGCCGGCCCGCAGGGCGGCCACAGCCGCGGCCAGCGCGCCTTCCCGTTCCAGCGCCGGGCCTTCCGGCGGCTGCCACAGCAGCACCGGCCCGCACGCGGGGCAGGAGATCGTCTGCGCGTGGAACCGCCGGTCGCGGGGGTTCTCATACTCCCGTCGGCAGCTTGGGCACATGGGAAAATCCACCATTGAGGTGGTGTGCCGGTCGTAGGGGGCCGACTCCAATATGCTGTAACGCGGCCCGCACACGGCACAGCTGATGAACGGGTGCCTGTGCCGGCGGTTCGCCGGGTCATGCAGCTCCCGGGCGCAGTCCTCACACACGGGGAAGTCGGCGGGGAGCCGGTCCACCGCCCCGGCGGAGCTCGGTACGATGGAAAAGCCCTCGAATGCCCGGTGGGGCAGGTCAGCTGCGTGGAGGGCGGTGATTTGCGACTGGGCCGGGGCGCGGACGGGGATGTCCCGCGCAAAGCGCTCCAGCGTATTGGGCGCGGCGGTGGCCGTCAGCAGCACCGAGGAACCCACGTTGCACACCTCACCGGTGATGCCATGTTCCTCGGCCAGGAGAGCTAGAAAAGGGCGCATTCCTACGCCCTGTACCATGCCGTGTATGGTGTATTGCCGGGTTACCGTGCGTTCTTCTTCTCTTCCAGCCACTGCGCCACCTCCCGGTAGCCCTCGCCCGTTCTGCCGGATACCTTGAAGAGCGGCGCATCGGGGTTCAGCGCCCGCACGCCCTTCATAAAGTACGCCTCATCAAAGTCCACATAGGGGAGGAGGTCGCATTTGTTGAGGAGCATCACGTCGGCTTTCTCAAAGGCCAGCGGGTATTTGTAAGGTTTGTCGCTGCCCTCTGTCACGGTGAGGATGAGCATCTTCAGGTGCTCGCCGATGTAAAACTCGGCGGGGCAGACGAGGTTGCCCACGTTCTCAATGAACAGCAGGCTGTTGTCGTTGAGCTTCAGACTGTCGGCGGCCTGGTCGATGACCGGCGCGTCCAGATGGCAGGCCCCCTGGGTGTTGATCTGCTGGGCGCGGATGCCCAGCTTCTCCAGCTTCAGCGTGTCGATGTCGCTCTCAATGTCGCCCTCGATGACGCCGACGTTTTTATCGACCAGGTGCCCGATGATCTGCACGAGGCTGGTGGTCTTGCCCACGCCGGGCGCGCCCAGCACGTTCACCACAAAGATGCCGCGCTGGTCAAAGTCTTTGTTCATGCGCTCGGCGATGCGTTCGTTCTCGCCCAGAATGGCTTCCATCACCGGCACGCGAATGGTCTCTCTCATGGTGATTCCTCCTTGTCGACGTCAACGTCGATGTCGATGGACTCGATGTAGAACTCCCGGCCCACGTCGGTGGGGCGGCTGTCAGCGCCGCACTCCGGGCAGGCAAAGGAAAAGGGGCGGCGCTCAAAGAGCAGTCCGCACCCTGTGCATTTCCATTGGGGTTTGATGTGCCGGATGTCCAGCGCAGCGTCGGCGCACACCGTTCCTTCGGCGATGATGTCGAAGTACATCTGGATGGATTCCGGCACATAGCCGGACGAATCCCCGACGACCAGCGCGATGCGGCGCACCCGCCGGCCGTGGTTGGCAGCCGCGTGTGCGGCGGCCTTATTGATGATCGTCTGTACCAGGGGATACTCGTGCACGCTCAAACACGTCCTTTACCGGCTCGGTGTTGGGGGTTGTGTAGGTGTTCTTCATCGTCAGGCACTTCTTGGGGCACAGCTCCACACAGGAGTTGCACTGGATGCAGCGCATCCGCTCAATGCTCCAGCGGGTGTCGGGCTTGCTCACCTCAATGGCGTTGCAGGGGCAGCGACGCGAGCAGATGCCGCAGAAGATGCAGCTGTCGATGTCGATGGAGATGTGGCCGCGGGTCCGGTCAAAGTAGACCGGCTCCTCGGTGGGGTACCGCTTGGTGGCGGGCTTGCTCATCAGGTTTTTGAGGATCGTTCCGGTGAACTTGAACATGTCACATCACCTCTCAGTGCAGCTGATGCACGGGTCGATGGTCAGGATGAGCATGGGCACGTCGGCCAGGTCGCAGCCCTGCAGGGTCTTGAGGAGCGCCGGCAGGTTGGCGTAGGTGGGCGTGCGCACGCGAACGCGGTCGAGGTAGGGGGTGCCGTTGGCCTTGACGTAGTAGATGACCTCGCCGCGGGGCTGTTCCAACCGCGTGAAATACTCGCCGTTGGGGTTGCCCTTGAACTTGACCTCGATCTCCCCCTCGGGGATGCGCGCAATGCACTGGCGAATGAGATCGATGGACTGGAACAGCTCGTGGATGCGGACCGAGCAGCGGGCATAGCAGTCGCCCTCGGTGGCCACCACGGGCTCCACTTCCAGGTATTTATAGGCGGCGTAGCCCAGGCGGCGCATGTCCTGCGCAATGCCGCTGGCGCGCATCATCGGGCCCACGGCGCCCAGCTTGTGGGCTTCCTCGCCCGTCAGCACGCCCACGCCGGAGAGGCGTGAGAGCACCGAACGGTCCTTCAGGAACACATCGGCGATCTCGTGGAGCTCACGCTCAATTTCCACCAGGCGCCCGTCGATGGCCTTCAGGGTGTCGACATCGATGTCGCGGCGCACGCCGCCCACCTTGCACACCGAGAAGATGACGCGCCCGCCGGTCGTCTGTTCGAAGATGTCCAGCACCTTCTCGCGGATGCGCCAGCTCTGCATAAAGAGGCTCTCAAACCCGAAGGCGTCGGCCAGCAGTCCCAGCCACAGCGTGTGGCTGTGAATGCGGGAGAGCTCGCTCCAGATGGTTCTCAGGTACAGGGCGCGGTCCGGTACGGTGAGGCTCATGATCGCCTCCACACCCTGGCAGTAGCCAAGGCCGTGCATGAAGGAGCAGATGCCGCAGATGCGCTCAGCCACGTAGACATAGTCCACGAAGGTGCGCTTTTCCACGAGCTTTTCGAGCCCCCGGTGCACAAAACCGATGGAGGGGATGGCTTCGATGACCTTCTCATCTTCCAGCACCAGGTCCAAATGAATCGGTTCCGGCAGCACGGGGTGCTGGGGGCCGAAGGGAATGACCGATCGCTTGCCCATTACGCATCCTCCTTGCCGGTCTCATCGGCGGCCGGGGCCTCATCCTTCGGGGGGTTGAACGGCGTGGGTGTCGCCAGTTTGTAGAAGTTGCCTTCGTAGTCCACCTTCATGTGGCGAATCTTGACGCCGAACAGATCCTTGAGTTCGTTCTCATAGATGAACGCGCAGAAATAGATGCCCGAGATGGAGGTGATTTCCTCCTCCTCCGGCACAAGCACGCGTAGGTTTACAAAGTCATAGTCCTTGTCGAAGGAGTAGGTCAGCTCAAAGCCCTCGGGCACCTTGGTGCAGGTGATGGCCACCAGCCGGTAGCCCTCGCGCTTCATGTCGCTCACCGTGCGGATGCGGTGGCTCAACTCCACGTCCACCAGCCGTTGCGTTTCGTACATGTCACTTGCCTCCGTCGGCCTTCATGGCCTTGCGCTTCTCTTCCAGTATGCCCAGCGCCTTCACAACGCCATCGATGATGGCCTGGGGCCGGGCAGCACAGCCGGGCACGTACACGTCCACCGGCACGGCGTGGGACGCACCGCCTTTCACGTTGTAGCACTCGGCAAAGATGCCGCCGCTGTTGGCGCAGATGCCTACGGCCACCACAGCCTTGGGGTTGGGCATCTGCTCATAGAGCTGGCGTACCACCGGCAGGTTCTGTTCGTTGATGCAGCCGGTCAGCAGCAGAATGTCAGCGTGCTTGGGGTTGCCCGTGTTGATGATGCCGAAGCGTTCCACGTCATAGAGGGGCGTCAGGCACGCCAGCACCTCGATGTCGCAGCCGTTGCAGCTTGTTCCGTCGTAGTGAAGAATCCAGGGAGATTTGGTCGTAGATGACATGCTCTCACCCGCCTATCTGTACAGAATGATGAAGAGATTGATGAACCCCGCGGCCAGCGCCACAATCCAGGAGGACTTCAGGGCCAGCTGCCACTTGACGCGCGCAAAGGTGTTGTCAATCACAATTTCCAGGAAGTAGGCGGCCGCCGTTACCAGCAGGGCCACCAGGGGGCTGACCGCCGCGCCCCAGGCAAAGAACAGGTACACAAAACCCAGAATGAAGACCGTTTCGTACCAGTGGGTGATCTCGATGAACGCCAGACCCCGGCCCGAGTATTCGGTCGTGATGCCCTTGACGATCTCCTGATGCCCATGATGGGAGGTTGACAGGTCAAAGGGCGACTTGCGCAGCTTGATCGTCAGCACATAGAGGAACCCCACGAACAGCAGCGGCATCGTGAGCACCGCCGGGGACGCCGCCTGCAGGATGTCCGACACGAAGAACGACCCGGTGACCGCGTAGAAGCCGATGGCCGTCAGCAGCACCATGGGTTCGTAGGCCATCATCTGCAGGATCTCGCGCTGGGCACCCACGTGGCTGTAGGGCGAGTTGGTGCTGTAGCCGCCCACGATGAAGAAGATGTTGGCCAGCGTCAGCGCGAAGATCACCAGCAGCAGGTCGCCGCCGCTCATAAAGACCGAACCGGCCATCACCATGAACACAAAGAAGCAGTACACGTAGAAGTTCTGCAGGCGGTTGACGGTGACCGATTCCTTCTGCAGCAGTTTCAACACGTCATAGAAGGGCTGCAGCAGCGGCGGGCCCACACGGCCCTGCATCCGGGCCGAAATGACCCGGTCCACTCCGCTCAGCAGGCCGCCAACCAGCGGCGCCAGTACGATGTAGGCAATGACCATCCACACTTTCATCACAATACCCTCGTCAGCATGATCGAAATCTCAATGAGGATGAGCGTGGTGCAGAGCACCGAACCGCCCAGCATGAGCTTGTGCTCGTTGAGCAGGTCGCCCATGTACCAGTTGGATAGTTCGTCGCGCTGCTCGCGGCCCATCGACCCGCGGAAGGTCATGTTGTCTCCGGTGTTCTCCCCTGCCATGTAGACGTCCACGCGTTTGGAGCGGCTGGCCGGCAGCAGCAGGAACGACAGCGGCAGAATGAGGAGCATCGCCAGCATCATCAGCATGATCGTAATGTCACCTCTGCTGATGATTTCAGCGCTTGCGCCAAAGATGTTGACGAGGTAGGGCTCGATCATAGTGTTGGCAATGAGCGGGAACAGCATGCAGGTCACGATCGTCAGCACCGTGTGAGCCCCCAGGGAGAACCACTCATCGCCGATGACCTTGCCGTGCTGGCGTTTTGGCTGCACGGTCATGATGTTGCCCAGCCACTTGGTCCAGTAGAAGAGCGTGGCGGAGCTGCCGAACACCAGGATGAGGAGCAGCAGGACCTCGTGGGAGTCAACGAATGCCTTCATAGCCGCCCACTTGGAGATGAGCATGCCAAAGGGGGCCAGGAACATACCCGCGATGCCCACTACCATCATGATGGAAACCCGGGGCATGTGTACGACCAGACCCTTCATGTCCTCCACATCACGGCTGCCCATGGCCATCTCCACCGAGCCGACTGACAGGAACATCAGCGACTTGGCGGTGGCGTGGAAGACGATCAGGAGCACCGCCACCCACAGCGACTCGTAGGTGCCCAGGCCCGCGCAGGTCACGATGAGCCCGAGGTTGGCGATGGTGGAGTATGCGAGGATCTTCTTGCCGTCACTCTGGCCGATGGCCAGCAGCGACGCCACCAGGAAGGTGATCGCACCCACGTAGATGACCATGGTGCCGGCGATGGTGTCGTGCAGGCCGGGGGCCAGACGAATGAGCAGGTAGACACCGGCCTTCACCATCGTGGAGGAGTGCAGCAGCGCCGAGGTCGGCGTCGGGGCGACCATCGCCCCCAGGAGCCATGGCGAGAACGGCAGCTGAGCCGCTTTCACAATGCCCGCGAAGCTCAAAAGCATCACCGGCACCAGCAAGAGCGGCGTCGCCAGCCCGTAGGAGAGCAGTGCCGAGAGTTCCACGGTGTGCAGTGTGAAGCCGCAGTAGAGGATGGCGGCCACGAAGGCCACGCCGCCCAGAAGGTTCAGCTCCAGCGCGCGGAAGGCGTTGCGGGTGGAAATCTTGTCCTGGGCGTAGCCGATGAGCAGGAACGAGCTCAGCGTGGTGATCTCCCAGAAGAAGTACAGCCAAATGAGATTGTTGGAGAGTACCAGACCGAACATCACCGACAGGAAGAGGAACAGCATGAAGAAGAAGAACGGCTGGCGCTGTTTGACTTCCGTGTGGTGGTCGTGATAGTGCTTCATGTAGCTCAGGGCGTACAGGCAGATGAGCCCGCCGATGATGCCGACGATAAGTATCATAATAAGGGCAAGTTTGTCGATCATCAGCTGTCCGGCCGTCTCAACGAGGTCATGGCCGTGGGTCAGTTCAAACCAGATGAGCACTGGTGCCTGCAGCAGAACAAGAATCGCCGACAACGGCCGGCGCTTTTTGATTGATACGGCAATGATATAGACGGCGAGCACCGCCTCGACAGCCAGCATGCCATAGCCAATCCATGGCCCTTCCAGCATGATGTATGTCTGTCCCAGGAAGTTCTGCCCCTGGAAGTACCTGACCGCCGTGTAAATGCTGGCACACGCGATGACCAACACCGCGCAGCGGACGATCCAGTCCCTGGCCGCGCTGTTCTTCGTCACCAGAAGCACGAGAGCTACCAGCAGCGGGAACACGACTAAAAACAACGGTTCACCCAAAATCAATCACCCATCCCATCCGTGCCATGTCAATGCACGGCTTGTTATTATAGGCCACTTTGTGCTGTTTTTCAACATGCTATATAAATGAATTATGCAATTCCATTTTTGTCAATCCGTGCACTGGATATCGCGCTCAAGGGCGGTAAAACGCAGGATTTTGGGCGCGTTCCTGCAGGTGGCAACACCCATCGGTGCTTGTGAAATTTATGACAAACAAATGTATAAATATTCGATGTAAACTGCATAATTATACGGATGCCGTATTGGGGGTTTGTGCGTGATGTGTTGTCGAAATTTGTTGAGATTCCACTTCTTTGGCGCCCAGAATTGACAGGGAATGACAAAGATGGTAAGGTCTTAAAGTATCCTTTCCCTGTGTACCGCAGGCTGTCATTCTGTTTGGCTGGGCTTGTTTTCTGTTTTTTCTTGTGACCGATGTACGATGAACGGACTTTCACAGGGAGGCATCGATTGCTTCGCTTACGATTACACCGGATGGAACAATGACAATGGCGGATCGAACCATCAAAAATATTCTGATGAGCAGCGCTGACCGGAGGGCCATCTGCCGCATGGCGGCGGTGTGCAACCGGTATGGGGCGGCTTTTTTTGAGCGGGTGCCCGTGGGTGACGTACTGGATGTGGAGGCGTTGACAGGTACTGAACCGGTGGAGACCGCTGCCGCCGGGCAGCCATTGGTCTATGACTGTGTGGTGTGCCGCACCAATGGACGGCCTATTCTGGCGCTGGACGTCTGCACCCGCTCTGCCCGCCGCGTGGCAAAGAACCGCCGCGCCGAGGACGCCTGCCGGCGCAAGGACGAGTTGGCGCGCTTGGCCGGGCTCACCTACATTCGGGTGCACTCGCCCTATATTGTGGGGCGGGCGCAGCGGTTGTCGCTGCTTTCCTGGTGTACGGAGCAATGGTTCCTGCACCAGGATACGGAGGAAGGCAGCGCGCCGGAAGTGGACCTGTTTGCGCCGGGCAGCGGCCTGCTTGCTTGGCCGTCCAATCTTTTTGATGACCTGAAAGCCCGGCTGGACCGGCTGCACAGCGGCCTGAGCATTCCTTCCTGCCGGTTGGAGTATGAGCTGGGCCACGGCAAGGGCGGCATCGCCATGGGCCTGGGTACGATGGTGCTGGACGAGGCTTGGGGGTTTTCCGCCCGGTGTGAAATCAGCACCCAGAACGCCGCAGGGCGGGAGGAGGACCTTCTGCGGGTCATTCTCATCAAGCACCTGCTGCACCAGTACCGGCGCTTTGAGCTGGGGGGAAAGTGCAAAAAGAGGAAGGGAATCCTGCGTAAGCGGCGAAAGTTCCGCAGGCGCTGCCGGGTGGAAAGTACGGGATCCTTTGGCTGGGGCTTCTAGCGGCGGCGTAGTGGGGCCTGCGGGCCAAAGGGAGGAACAGGGATGGTAACGATAAAGAATGATACGCTGACCCTGCTTGTGGACGAACGCGGGGCGGAGATGACCAGCCTGCGCACCGCCGACGGGCGGGAGGTGCTGTGGAGCGCCGATCCCAAGGTGTGGGGGCGGCACGCGCCGCTGCTGTTCCCGGTGGTGGGGGCGTTGGGCAACGGCGTGTACCGCCACGGGGGCCAGACCTACGCCATGGACCAGCACGGTTTCGCGCGGGATGGGGCCTTCGTGGTGGAGAGCCGGGAGCCGGACGCCGCCACCCTGCTGCTGCGCGATACGCCGGCAAGCCGGGCAATCTACCCCTTCGCCTTCGCGTTGCGGGTGGGGTACCGCCTGCGCGGCAACACCGTGGAGGTGCGCTACACCGTGGACAACCTGGCGCGGGAGGAGATGCTCTTCTCCATCGGTGCCCACCCGGGTTTCGCCTGCCCCATGGGCCCGGGCGAGGATTACAGCGACTGTTTCCTGGAGTTTGAAGAGCCGGAGACGCTGGGCACCCGGCTGCTCAATGCAAGCAGCCGCGTTGCGCCTGAGCTGCACCCCTTCCTCCAAGGTGAGCGCGTGCTGCCCCTGGGGTCGGATACCTTCCGCCGCGGGGCATTCATTCTGGAAGGGTTCCGCTCCCAGGCTGTGACGCTGCGGGGCGGCAAGTCGGGTCACGCGGTGCGGGTGGCTTTCCCCGGGTTCCCATACCTCGGCATCTGGGCGATGCCTGGGGCGCCGTTCGTTTGCATCGAGCCGTGGTTTGGGGTGGCCGACCTGGAGGGGTTTGAGGGGGAGTTCGCCGACAAGGCAGGCGTGATGCGTCTGGCTCCCGGCGGTACGTTCCGCTGCGCCCACACCATCACGGTGGAGTAAACGGCAACACATGCAAAGCCCGCGGTTCCCCTGGGGTTGCGACCGTTTATTGGGAGGACGAGAGATGGATGTGATTCTTCGTGCCATCGACCGAAGCAACTGGGACAAATGCTGTTCCCTCACCGTCTCATCAGCACAGCGCGCATTCGTCGCGTCCAACGCCTATTCGTTGGCCCAGGCCGCCTATGAGCCGGACACCTGGCCCATGGGCATCTTCTGCGATGGGGAACTGGTGGGGTTTTTGATGTGGGACTTCGACAGCGAACATGCCATGTGGGAGATGCTCCGCCTTATGGTGGATGAGGCTTATCAGGGCAAGGGCATCGGCCGGGCGGCAGTGTGCAAACTTCTGGAGCTCGTGACGGCCAAGGTGGGGCATGTTCCTTTCTACACCAGCGCCGACCCCGAAAACGCCGCGGCCCTCGCGCTCTATGAGTCGCTGGGCTTCCGCCGCACCGGAGAGATCGTGTATGACGAAGTGCAAATGGTGAAGCAACTGTAGTATTGCGTGTCTGCCTGCCAGGTGGGCCAGGGTGGTCTGTCCACTCCCTCGCCGTGTGGCCGACGATCGTTTTTCGCGTCAACGGCGTGCCCGGGTATGGGCTGCCAATGGGAAGCACTGGACTCTCAAAAAGGAATCATAGGAGTTGCATGCAGGGCCCCCGACGGTTCATCCGGCGGGTGGGCCTTTTCCCATGCTCCCTTCCCGCCTCCGGTCTACAACTCCCGCACGAACGTCAGGTTGAGGTTCATGCGGTAGCTGACCATGCGGACCGAAAACACCACGGCGATGGAGAGATAGGTGCTGATCTGCCGCCCTAGGAAGGGCAGGGTGAACCACAGCACCAGCGCACCGATGAGCACCGCCGTGGCGTAGACTTCCTTGCGCAGGATGAGGGGAATCTCCCGCACCACGATGTCTCGCATGAGTCCGCCGCCGATGCCGGTGATGACCGACACGAACAGAAACGCCAGCAGGTTCATGCCGCTGTCGATGGCCTTGACGCCTGCGACGACGGTGAACACCGCCAACCCCAGCGTGTCGATGACGACGAAGGGAAAGGTCCAGCGCACCCGGTCGCGCAGCAGCATCATCACCACCGAAGTGGCCAGAATGATGGCCGTGTAGCGGTAGTTGGAGAAGAAAACGGGGACGCCCTGGTCCATGATGACATCCCGCAGCACGCCGCCGCCCACCGCTGTGAGGAATGCCAGCACCATGATGCCAAAGACGTCGAGCTTTTTCTCGATGGCCGTAATGGCCCCGGACGCCGCAAAGGCCGCCACGCCGATGAGCTCGCATACCTCCAGAAAGTCCATGTTTGATCCCTCCGACCATCACCGGCTTGCCCCGGTGGTACGCCCCGATTGTACGGGTTTTGGCTGCGCTGCGCAACGGGTCGACCCCCGCGGCGCCCTTCCTTTTTCGATCCTTCGTTTTCTGTTACAATGGTGGTGCCGATAATCTTAAGAACGTTGAGGTTTTGTTAAGGCAAACTTCAAAGTGTATTAACAAATTATTCACCCACAAACCGAAGAAGCCTTTTATACTAAGGGCACAAAGTTGGCGGGTGTGAGGGAGGGACCCCAATGAAGGAAACCACGGACATCATCATTGTGGACGACGACGAAAACATCTGCCAGCTTGTGCGTCTGTACCTTGAAAAAGAGGGGTTCATGGTGGAGACGGCCCACAGCGGGCCGGAGGGTCTCAAGGACTTCGCCCGGCTCACGCCCAAGCTCATGGTGCTGGACATCATGCTGCCGGGGCTCTCAGGGTGGGAGGTCTGCCGTGAAATCCGTAAAACGAGCGCCATGCCCATCATCATGCTGACTGCCAAGGGCGAGACCTTCGACAAGGTGCTGGGGCTGGAACTGGGCGCCGACGATTACATCGTCAAGCCTTTCGAGCCCCAGGAGCTGGTCGCCCGGGTCAAGGCTGTCATCCGCCGCACCCAACCGCGGGAGGAAGCCGCCGATGTGCTGGACTTCCCGGATCTCAAGATCAACCGCACCAACTACATCGTCACCTACCGCGGGCAGACGATGGAGCTGCCGCCTAAGGAGATGGAACTGCTCTACTTCCTAGCGTCCCACGCCAACAAGGTGTTCACTCGCGAGCAGCTTCTGGAGCAAGTCTGGGGGTTCGATTATTTCGGTGACTCGCGCACGGTGGACGTGCACGTCAAGCGCCTGCGGGAGAAGCTGATGAGCGACGAGGACGACTGGAAGATCAAGACGGTTTGGGGAGTGGGGTATAAGTTTGAAATCAAGTGAGCTCAACCTGACTCCGGGCCGGTCACTGTTCTCCCGGTTGCTGTCCACCTACTTCGCCATCATGCTTGTGACGCTGGCGGCCCAGGGGCTGCTGCTGGGTAAGATTTACGAGAACCAATACCTGGCCAACCGCACCCAGACGCTGAAGGTGGAGGCCGCCGACCTTGCCCAGCGCACGGCCATGCAATGGGGCAGCAAGAGCGATAAGAACGGCACAGCCATGACGGCGACGACCTACAACTACCTGGTTTACGAGGTCGCCCGTCGCCAGGGCGCGGAGGTGTGGATCGTCGACCGCCTGCATGTGCAGGTGATGAGCGCCGCCCAGGACAATGGCAACATGGTGCCGGCCTTCGTGCTCAGCGATGTATCCGATCTTTCGGGTGAGCTGCAGCAGATGACCGGCCGGGCCATGAAGGGCGAGACGGTGGTGCAGAATGGGGAGATCGACTTTTTCGGGGCGGAGATGCTCACGGTGGCGGTGCCCATCAAGAACAACGACAGCACTGTGCCCGTGGGGGTGGTCTTCATGCACACCCGCACCAAGAGCATGATGGACGTCATCGGGCAGATGTATCAGCACATTGCCTGGTCGGCCCTGGTGGCCATCCTCATCGCCTCGGTCATGATCCTCTTCATGAGCTTGCGCATCTCCCGTCCGCTGGTGCAGATGAACGAGATCGCCCGCCTCATTGCCCGGGGCAAGTTCGACCGGCGGGCGGAGGTCAGCTCCCGCGACGAGATCGGCCAACTGGCCGCTACGTTCAACGACATGGCCGCGCAATTGAAGATTCAGGAGGACATGCGTTCGGGTTTTGTGGCCAACGTCTCCCACGAGCTGCGTTCGCCCATGACCTCCATCCACGGCTTCGCTCAGGGGATGCTGGACGGCACCATCCCTCAAGAGGAGCACGACAAATATTTGCAGGTTATTGTGGGCGAGACCCGTCGTCTCAACAAGCTCATCCGGGAGCTGCTCGATCTGTCACAGATCGATTCGGGTAACTTTCCGCTGAACCGTCAGGCATTTGACATCAACGAGCTGATCCGCCGCGTGCTGATCCGCTTTGAGGACAAGATAGAAGAAAAGAACCAGGAGATTGAGGTGGAATTCCGGCAGGATCGGGCCATGGTGCTTGCCGACCCGGACCGCATCGAACAGGTTGTCATCAACCTCGTCGATAACGCCATCAAGTTTACCGAACCGGGCGGCAGCATCCGCCTGTGGACCCACAGTGCCGTCGATAAGATGCTCATCGGCGTGGGCGACACCGGCCCCGGCATTCCCGAGGAGGATCAGCCCTATGTGTGGGAGCGCTTCTACAAGGTGGACAAGGCACACACCGGCCGTAAGGGCACGGGGTTGGGGCTGTCCATCGTGAAGAAGATCATCGATCAGCATGGCGAGCGCATCACCCTGCAGAGCAAACCCGGCAACGGCAGCGTCTTTCTCTTCACCTTGGAAAAGGCGGAGAAGAACGAGCGAGGGCTCACTGAGAAAGGCAACGACAAACCCTGTGATAAAGGTGAGAAAAAGAACAAGGAGTGAGAAAAATGGCAGACTATTACAACTACGAAAAACAGGAAAAGAGGCATGGGGGCAATGGCTGGATGATCGCCACGCTACTGCTGGCCGCCTTCATCGCCGGCGCTCTGCTGATGCGCCTGGTTCCTAACGCCGATAAATCCATGAGTGCGGCCACCGCCACGCCCACGGCCACCACAGCCCTGCAGCAGCCCACCGCGACTGCCGACAACGCCCAGGCCGGCGCCACGTTGCCCGCCTTTGGCGACAACTCCACCACACTCAATGGCAACATTGACATCCCGGCAATTGTCAAGGCGGACAGCCCCGCCGTTGTGGGTGTGCTCAACAACGTGAAGGCACTTTCTCGCCAGCAGTTGAGCAGTACCCAAACCCAGGGCTCCGGCTCCGGCGTCATCGTCTCCTCCGACGGCTACATCGTGACGAACAACCACGTCATTGAGGGGGCCGACAGCGTGAGCGTGGTGCTGCAGAACGGAGACACCGTGGACGCCAAGGTCGTGGGGGCGGACTCCCAGACCGACCTGGCCGTGTTGAAGATTGAAAAGACCGGACTGACCACCATCGCCTTCGGCGACTCCGACGCCGTGCAGGTGGGGGAGTCGGTTGTGGCCATCGGCAACCCGCTGGGCACTGAGCTCTACGGCACGGTCACCTCGGGCATCATCAGCGCCACCGACCGTGAACTCATCATCGACGACGTGCGCTTCACCCTGCTGCAGACCGACGCGGCCATCAACCCCGGCAACAGCGGCGGTGCCCTCGTCAATGCCAGAGGGGAGCTCATCGGCATCAACTCCCTGAAGAGCACGACCGCCGGCACCGACGCCTATGGCAACTCCATCTCGGCCGAGGGCATCGGCTTCGCCATCCCCATCAACGACGCCCGCCCCATTATTGAGGAGCTCATCACCAAGGGCTATGTGGAACGGCCGATGCTGGGCATCAGCGGCAGCTCCATTACCGAGGAACAGGCGGCCTACAACAACGTGCCCCTGGGTCTCTATGTGGTGCAGATGGCCGAAAACGGCCCGGCAGCCAAGGCCGGCATCCGGGTGGAGGACATCATTACCCAGGTGGATGGCAAGGACGTCACCTCCTTCTCCGACCTGCGTGACGCCATTGACAGCCACAAAGTGGGCGATACCCTGACCGTCAAGGTCTACCGCTACAAGGAGAGCAAGGAGTACACCTTCCAGGTGACGCTCGCCAGTTCCGGCAGCATAAGATAATCGCGTCGGCCACTGACGCGACCGCCGCGAGTGAGAAGCACCCGAACCAACGTACCTTTGCCGCCCGACGTACACGCCGTCGGGCGGCTTCTTTTTATTTGTCTCGCGCGGGTTATACGGGGAGGACGCGCTTGTGAGCGGGAGGGGGGGCTGCGTGCCACGGACAGGTGCTTTCGTGCCTTGGCCGGATGAACCGGCCGGCGGCTGCCGGGGTTGGCGCTCGCCATGGCAAAGTACTTGGGTGATGCTGCTTGCTAGCTTGGGCTTTCGCGTCGGCCACTGACGCGACCGCCGCGAGCGGGAAGCACCCGAACCAACGAACCTTAGCCGCCCGACGTACACGCCGTCGGGCGGCTTCTTTTTATTTGTCTCGCGCGGGTTATACGGGGAGGACGCGCTTAGGAGCGGGAGGGGGGCTGTGTGCCACGGACAGGTGCTTTCGCGCCTTGGCCGGATGAACCGGCCGGCGGCTGCCGGGGTTGCGCACGCAACTGAGGGGCTCCTGTTACTTCTGTTTTCTGCTCATGTTGCCCCTGATCTACCATACATCGCTCTTGTATTCTGTCTATGCGGGCGTTAATATGAACGTGTTCATAAAGGAGGAGCCATGCCCAAGATCATCGACGCCCTGCGGGAGAAGCTGCTGACCGAGGCTCGCACTGTGCTGCTGGGCCAGGGCTACCGGGCGCTCACCATCCGGGGGGTGGCGGGGGCCTGTGGGGTGGCTGCCGGCACGGTGTACAACTACTTCCCCTCCAAGGACATGCTGGCCGCAGCCGTGATGCTGGAGGATTGGCAGAGCGTCCTTTCCCACGCGAGGGAGGCGTGCGCCACGGCCTGCGATGTGCGTGCAGGGCTTCTGGCCATCCACCGGGCCATCGGGGCCTTTGCAGGGCGCTATCGCCTGGGGTGGGGGCAGGTCACCATGGGGCCGGGCTTCCGGCAGGAGTACCAGCACCGGCACCAGCAGCTTATGGGGCAGATTGCCGGGCTTGTGGAACCGCTGCTGCGGCATTTTGGCTGCGAGGGTGACCCCTTCCTGGCCGAATTCACAGCCCGGATGCTGCTGACGCTGTCGATGGACGAGACGTTCGAGTTCGAACGGTTGGATGGCATCATTACCCGGCTCTATGCCGGAGAGGAGAGGGAACATGAGCAGCTTTGAGAATCTGCGGATCGTGGACAACTTCTACCAGACCTCGGCGTTCTTCCCCATGCCCACGGTGCTCATTGGCACGCTGACCGAGGACGGGCGTACGACGTTGGGTTCCTACTCGCTGGTGCAGCCCTACTATGTGGCGGGGCGGGAGTATTACGCCATGCTTCTGTGCGCGCGCAATTCCTCCAATACCGCCCAGAACCTGCTGCGGGAGGGGCGTTGCACCCTCAACTTCATTCCCGACAGCCGGAAGTACTTCCGGGAGGCGGTGCGTCTGGGCTTCCCCGGCGATACCCCGGCGGAGAAGATGGAGCGCTGCCTTTTTGGGCTGGAGGACGGCCAGATGGCCGCCGAGCACCCCGGCGAGCGCTTTCCCCAGGTTGTGACCGATAGCTTTCAAGTCTTTGAGTGCACCTGGATGCGGGAGCTCGACGGGGCCCAGGACGATCAACCCGGGTGTCTCGATGGCTACGAGCCGCCCTACCATGATTTCAACGGCGTCACCAGCCGCTTTGGGTGCCACTTCATCCTCCGGGTCGACAAGATCCTGATGAAGCCCCGTTACCGCCGGGCCATCGTGGACGGCGTGAAGGCCGGAGACTTCCCGCTGGTGCCTGTGGACTACGGCTACCGTGACAGCAAGCACTTTTGGTACACCCGGGGCCGCCGGCCCATTGCGGAGCCGCTGCCCACGCGGGAGGTGAACCTGGACGCGGTGCGCTACGCCGCCGAACGCGCCGACGATGTGGTGAAGTTCACCGATGACGCCTGCCGCACGCTGGTGAAGGTGCCGCGGGTGTTCCTGACCACGGTGCTGCGCGGCTGTGTGGCTTGGGCCAAGGAGAACGGCGTCACGCTCATCACCGCCGAGCATATGGCGCTCATCAACGACAAACGGGCGCAGGAGAAGAAGCGCTGAAGCCGTGGGAGCGTTAGTGGGCCGCCCGGCAGGGCGGCAAGGGAAAGGAGAGGGAGACGATGACATGGATGGAGACACTGCGTGCGGCCTTCCCGCCGGCGCTGGGCTGGGTGGCCGTGGTGTGCGCAGCGCTGTGCGCGGTGGGGTTCCGACGGTTTGTCTACTTCATTTCGGTGGGTTATGGACTGGCCATTGCCGGGGCGGGGGTGACGCTGCTGGTGCTGTTCCGCGGCAGCCTGACCCCCGGCACGGCGGTGGTGTGCCTGCTCTTTGCGGTTTATGGCGCGCGGTTGGCCGGGTTCCTCTTGGCGCGGGAATGGAAGAGCGCCTCCTACCGCCGGACGATGGGGGAGGTTGCCACCGATGGCAATTCGGTGCCCCTCTCCGCGCAGTTCGTCATTTGGGTGTCGGTGACGCTGCTCTATGTGGCCCAAACGGCCCCGGCAACCTATCGGCTGGCCAATGGCGCGGCTGATGGCCCCTGGCTTTGGGTGGGGGCGGTGGTGCTGGCCGCGGGGCTGGTGTTGGAGACAGTGGCCGACTGGCAGAAAGCCGCTGCCAAGCGTGTCAATCCCGGTCGTTTCTGTGCGTCGGGCCTTTACCGCTGGGTGCGCTGCCCCAACTATTTTGGTGAGCTTCTCATTTGGACCGGCGCGGTGCTCACGGGCATCGGCGGCCTGCAGGGCTGGGGCCAGTGGGTGGTGGCGTTGTTGGGCTACGTCGTCATCGTGTATGTGATGTTTTCCGGTGCGCGGCGGCTGGAGCTGCGCCAGAACGCCCAGTATGGCGGCGACCCGGCCTACCAGACCTATGTTGCCCGCACGCCCATCCTGCTGCCGATGGTGCCCCTGTACAGCTTGAAGGACTGGAACCTCGTGAAGATCTGAATCGCCTGCCCAAGGCGCGACTTCCTTTGTGAACACGAAACCGCGCACCGAGCTCAATCGGCGCGCGGTACTTTTATGCCACGCGTTCAGTCGCCCTCGGGCCGGCCGCCAAACTGCCGGCGGTAGAGCGAGGGCGATGTGCCATACTTACGGCGGAAGAGGCGGGAGAAGTAGAACGGGTCGCGCAGGCCGATGGCCTCGCTCACGGCCCAGAGGGGAAGGTTCGTCGTCTCCAGCAGCACGATGGCGCGGGAGAGGCGCACATCGTTGATGTAATGGGCCGGTGTGCGGTGGAACTGCTGCTGGAACCGGCGGTACAGCGTGGGGCGGGAGACGGCCAGGTGCCGGGCCAGCTGCTCGTCGCTGAGGGCCTCACCACAGTGCTGCTCCACATAGGCTCGCACCTCCTGGGCAAAGGCGTTGGCAGGCTCCTTCTGCTGCCCCAGGGGCAGCAGCACATCGAGCAGCCGGTAGAGGGCGGCAAGCTGGCCGCACAGGCTCCCGGCGGACGCCACCTCCCCCAGCAGGGTGCGGACGGGCTCGGCGCAGGCGGCAGGCAGCACCGACGGGAAGTCAAAGAGGTCGTCGAGCCGCATCGTCTGGTTCACCAGCACATCAAGGAACAGCCACTGGGCGCGCATGACGCCGGTGGCGGGGTGGACACGGTGGGTGATGTACTGCATGCGTCCGGACGGCGCCACGAATGCCCCCGGCGCATCCACGCGCTGCTGCCCATCGGGGGTCAGCCCAAACTCATAGGCACCCTCCAGCGCCTGCACCACGGAGAGCACCGGCAGGCTCTTCTGGTGGAAGAGGCCATCCTCTGTGAATACCCCCGATGACACCGAGAACCCCCGCACCCAGATGGTTTCCACGTTCATGCTGTCCCTCCGATGAGAATATAGTCCAGTATCATAATATTATACTGCGTGGATTGATTGTCGGGTGGAGATTATACTATCCATAGGAATCCATGAAGAAGGTGGGGACGGAGATGGAATTTTACACGGTATACCGCGGAGGGCGGCCGGTACGGTGCGGCGAGCACACGCGACGGTTCGCGTGGGAGTCGATGCACGGGCGCTATGGCGACGAGGCGATGGCAACGCCCGCCGTGGCGCTCGATGACCTGCCGGGCTTTGCGGGCCTGACCGACCAGCAGAAGTACGATGCCGCCGTGGGGTACATCGCGGCCTGCGCACCTCTGCGCGTCTGCCCGGCGGAGCGCGTCAGCGGGGCGGCCACGCTGGGCATGGCCATCGCCCACCTGGTGCCGGCCACCTGGCAGGGCAAGAGCCTGTGGAGCAGTGTCAGCCATGTGACGCTGGGCTTTGACCGCGTGCTGCGGCAGGGCGTCAACGCCCTGGAGCGTGAGATTGACGAGCGCCTGGCAGACGATGGGCTGGACGGGGAGCAGCGGGCGATCCTCACCGGCATGGGGAGCACGGTGGATGCCCTGCGGGTGTGGCACCGGCGCTACCTGGATGCGACAAAGGACACCAACCCCGAGACCCACGCCCTGCTGCAGCGCGTGCCGTTTGAGCCGGCGCGCACCTTCCACGAGGCGGTGCAGAGCCTGTGGTTCACCTTCGCGTTCACCCGGCTCACCGGCAACTGGTCGGGCATCGGGCGCATCGATGAGATGTTGGGCGACACCCTGCGGCAGGACCTGGCATCGGGCCGACTGACCCTCGATGAGGCGAGGGAGATCCTCGCCAGCTTCTTCATCAAGGGCTGCGAGTGGATCCAAAGCGATACGCCGGTGGGCAGCGGTGACGCCCAGCATTACCAGAACATCGTGCTGGCGGGCATGGACCGCAACGGCGTGGAGGTGACCAACGAGGTCACCCACCTGGTGCTGGATATTGTGGAGGAGTTCGGCATCAGTGACTTCCCCATCACGGTACGCATCGGGCCCAACACGCCTGACAGCCTGTTGCGCCGGGTGGCTGAGGTGATGCGCCACGGCGGCGGCGTGGTGGCCGTGTACAACGAGCCGCTGATCCTTGAAGGCCTGACGCGCTTCGGCTACCCGCTGGAGGAAGCCCGGTGCTTTGCCAACGACGGCTGCTGGGAGGTGCAGGTGCCCGGCAAAACGTACTTCACCTACTCCCCCTTTGACAGCCTCCGCCTGCTGCTGGACGACACGCTGGGCCTGCACAGCCCGGATGGCGTGGCGGCCTACGCTTCATTTGAAGAGCTTTACGCGGCCTACCGTGAGGCCCTGCGTGCCAAGGTGGAGGACATCTACCGCAGCACACTGGCGCGCTTTACCGGCAGCGTGCCAGGGGAGGACTGGCACTGGGGCCCCACCATGCCCTGCTCGGTGGTGTCACTGTTCACCGAGGGTTGTGTGGCAAGCGGCCGCTCCTACCTGGGCGGCGGGGCAACCCACACGGTCGTCTCGCCCCACATTGGCGGGGTGGTGGACACGGCCAACAGCCTGCTGGCGCTGAAGAAGCTGGTCTTTGAGGAGAAGAAGGTGGACTGGGACACCCTGATGGCCGCCCTGCGCGCCAACTGGGAGGGATATGAGCCCCTGCGGCAGGTGGCCCGCAACCGGTACGTTTACTTCGGCAACGACGATGACGAGGCCGACGCCATGGTGCGTCGGGTGCTCGATGACTTCGCCACCCTGGTGGAAGCGATCGACGGACGGTCGCCCATCCGCTTCCCGGCGGGGGTCAGCACCTTCGGCCGGCAGATTGAGTGGGCGCCGTTCCGTGCGGCCACGCCCTTTGGGTATCGAGCGGGGGAGATTCTCTCGGGCAACTTCTCCCCCACGCCGGGCACCGACAGCGCCGGTGCCACCGCGATGATCCGCTCCTACTGCAAGGCCGATCACCGGCGGCTGTCCTGCGGGTCGGCGCTGGATGTGAAGCTCTTCCCGGCTACGGTGCAGGGGCCCAACGGCGCGGAGACGCTCATGGCCCTGCTGCGGGGATTTGTGGCGCTGGGCGGGTTCTTCCTGCAGCTCGATGTGGTGGATGGCGAGGTACTGCGGGAGGCCCAGCGCCACCCGGAGAATTACAAGACCCTGTCGGTGCGCGTCTCGGGCTGGAACGCCCGCTTTGTGACGCTGGACCGGGAGTGGCAGGACATGATCGTGGAACGCACGGCTCTGGGGCGGTGAGCATGGAGGTTCCCGTCCTCAACATCCAGCGCTTCAGCACCCAGGACGGGCCGGGCATCCGCACCACGGTCTTTCTGAAGGGCTGCCCGCTGCGGTGCGCCTGGTGCCACAATCCGGAGAGCCAGTCGAACCGTCAGCAGATTTTCTACACCGCAGGCAACTGCATCGGCTGCGGCGGCTGTGTGGCGGCCTGCCCCTGGGGAGCCCATCGGTTGGATGCCCAGGGCCGTCATCGGTACGACGCCGCCCTCTGCGAGGGCTGCCTGGCGTGCGTAGCTGTCTGCCCCGCCGGGGCGGTGGAGGCCGTCAGCCGCACGATGACGGTGGAGGAAATCGTGGAGGTCGTGCTACGCGACCGGGCGTTCTATGGCCGGCAGGGCGGGCTGACGCTCTCGGGCGGCGAGCCGCTCCAGCACCCGGAGGCCTGCCTCAGGCTGTTGGCGGCCTGCCGGGCCCAGGGCCTGACCACGGCAATCGAGACGTCTGGGGCCTTCGACGGCGCGGTGCTGGAGGAACTGGTGCCGCTGGTCGACTGGTTCCTGTGGGACTATAAGGACAGCGATGACGACCGCCACCGGTACTACACCGGGGCTTCCAACGGCCCACTGGTGGAGAACCTGCGCCGGGCCGACGCGCTGGGCGCGCGCACCGTGCTGCGGTGCATCCTGGTGCGGGGGGTCAACACCGATGAGGCCCATTACCGGGCCATTGCCGCCCTGGCGGCCAGCCTGCGGGGGTGCCAGGGGGTGGAGCTGCTGCCCTACCACGCTTACGGCGGGGGCAAAACCCGGCAGCTGGGCGGGGAGGACAATGCCCACCGGGAGTGGATTCCGACCGAGGAGGACCTGGCAGCCGCGCGGGCGGCAGGATTTCCGCTGGCCTGGGGCGAAGGTTGACCCCAACGTTAGCCCAAAGGAGAGAACCCACCATGAAAATCCGCCCGGTGTACACCTGCCCGCTGGAGATCGTCCACGACATCGTGCGCGGCAAGTGGAAGACGATCCTGCTCTTTCAGCTGCAGCAAGGGCCGATGGGCCTGGCCCAGCTGCAGCGCGGGGTGGAGGGCATCAGCCAGAAGATGCTGCTGCAGCAGTTGCGGGAGCTGCAGGCCTTCGGACTGGTGGAGAAGAAGTCCTTCCCGGGCTACCCCCTGCGGGTGGAGTATTCGCTGACCGGGGACAGGGGGCGGAAGATGCTGGAGGCTATCCTCATCATGCAGCAGATTGGCCAGGAGTACCTGCGGGAGCAGGCTGCGGCCCCGGCTCTGCCATGCGGCGACACCCACGGCTGATACCCACAAAAAAGTGGGGAATGGCCGCATGGCGTTCGCTGTAGTATGCTGGGACGGAAAGAGGGGATGGGCCATGAAGACTGCATTGGTACTGGTAGACATTCAGAACGATTATTTCCCCGGCGGACGGCATGAGCTGGCCGAGCCCGAACGGGCGGCGGGGCAGGCGAGGCGTGCGCTGGAACGCTTCCGGGCAGCGGGGCTGCCGGTGTTCCACATCCGCCATGTGAGCCAGGGGGACGGCGCGAGCTTCTTCCTGCCGGGCACGGTGGGGGCGGAGATCCACGACCTGGTGCGGCCCCTGGGGCAGGAGCCGGTGGTGGTGAAGCACGCTCCCAACTCCTTCCTTGGCACCGGGCTGGAGGCCATGCTGCGGGCCCAGGGGGTGGAGGCTCTCGTCCTCTGCGGCAGTATGAGCCACATGTGCATTGACACCACGGTGCGCGCGGCCAGCGACCTGGGGTTTGCCGTGACGGTGCTGGAGGACGCCTGCACCACCAGCGACCTCACGTGGGCGGGGGAACGCATCCCCGCAAGAGTGGTGCACGGGGCCATCATGTCGGCGCTCAATGGCACCTTTGCCCGGGTGACGACGACTGACGAGTGGCTGTCCGCTGCTGACCAATGACGGCGGGACGACCCAATACCACAATAGTAAAGCGGCGGAACCGATGGGTTCCGCCGCTTGCAGCGTGTCTACTAACCTCTAGAACGGGCAAGGGGAGATGAACCTTCCGCCGATTCATTCGGCGGGAGGAAAGTCAAGATCAGCGCGAGCGGAAGAGAAAACCCCGCCC